>NZ_CP026377.1:301840-603680 GCF_002953195.1 Mixta gaviniae
AACAGCTGCGCCCCTATTTTCCGGAAGAGCGCGCGGTCAACGGCCTGTTCGAAGTGGTGAAACGCATTTACGGCATCAGCGCCAAAGAGCGTAAAGATGTCGACGTCTGGCACCCGGACGTGCGCTTCTTCGATCTGTATGACGAAGACGGCGAACTGCGCGGCAGCTTCTACCTTGACCTTTACGCGCGTGAAAACAAACGCGGCGGCGCCTGGATGGACGACTGCGTCGGCATGATGCGCAAAGGGGATGGCAGCCTGCAAAAACCGGTTGCCTACCTGACCTGTAACTTTAACCGTCCGGTAAGCGGCAAGCCGGCGCTGTTTACTCATGACGAAGTGACAACCCTGTTCCATGAGTTCGGACATGGCCTGCACCACATGCTGACGCGCATCGATGTTCCGGGCGTGTCCGGCATCAGCGGGGTGCCGTGGGATGCGGTCGAGCTGCCAAGCCAGTTTATGGAAAACTGGTGCTGGGAGCCGGAAGCGCTGGCGTTTATCTCCGGTCATTACGAAACCGGTGAGCCGTTGCCGCAGGCGCTGCTGGAGAAAATGCTGGCGGCGAAAAACTATCAGGCGGCGCTGTTTATCCTGCGTCAGCTGGAGTTCGGCCTGTTTGATTTCCGTCTGCACACCGAGTTCGACCCGGCCAAAGGCGCGCAGATCCTCGATACGCTGGCCGAGGTGAAAAAGCTGGTGGCGGTGGTGCCAAGCCCATCCTGGGGGCGCTTCCCGCACGCCTTCAGCCATATCTTCGCCGGCGGCTACGCGGCAGGCTATTACAGCTACCTGTGGGCGGACGTGCTGGCGGCGGATGCGTACTCCCGCTTTGAGGAAGAGGGCATCTTCAACCGTGAAACCGGCCAGTCGTTCCTCGATAACATCCTGACGCGCGGCGGCTCCGAAGAGCCAATGGAGCTGTTTAAGCGCTTCCGCGGCCGCGAGCCGCAGCTGGATGCGATGCTGGAACACTACGGCATTAAAGGATAACGCCTCGCGTGAAAATTGGTTTAGTGGATGAATCAGGCACCGGAGACGGTGCCTTATCTGTTTTAGCCGCCCGCTGGGGGCTGGAGCAGGATGAACAGGCGACGATGGCGCTGGTAATGACGCCGACGCATCTGGAGCTGCGCAAACGCGATGAGCCAAAGCTGGGCGGCATCTGGGTCGATTTTGTCGGCGGAGCGATGGCGCACCGGCGACGCTTCGGCGGTGGACGCGGCGAGGCGGTGGCGAAGGCGGTCGGCATTAAAAGCGGCTATCTTCCCGATGTGGTGGACGCTACCGCCGGCCTGGGGCGCGACGCCTTTGTGCTGGCGGCGATCGGCTGCCGGGTGCGGATGCTGGAGCGACATCCCGTCGTCGCGGCACTGCTGGAAGATGGTCTGCGTCGCGGCTATCAGGACGCGGAAATCGGCGGCTGGCTGCAGGAGCGGCTGACGCTGCTGCATGCCTCCAGCCTCACGGCGCTGGAGGATATCGCCCCGGCACCTGACGTGGTCTATCTCGATCCGATGTATCCGCACCGGCAGAAAAGCGCGCTGGTGAAGAAAGAGATGCGGGTGTTTCAGTCGCTGGTGGGCGCGGATATGGATGCGGACGGCCTGCTGCTGCCGGCGCGTCGTCTGGCGAAAAAGCGCGTGGTGGTCAAGCGGCCCGACTACGCGCCGCCGCTGGCGGAGGTCGCCACGCAATCGGCGGTCACTACCAAAAGCCACCGTTTCGATATCTATCCGCCGCTGACGAAGTAACGAAAGGCAACGGGGCCGCCACACGCGGCACCGTTGTTACCCACAGACAACGCTAAAGCCTGAAATGAAGCCAGCCCCACCAACCACACCGGGTGTTACCCGCAGACAACGCCAATGTCTGCGGCGACGGAGCCCCTGGCCGAAGAGTAAAGCGTCCCGCGCCAGGGAAGGCGCGGGCCGAGCCGTCAGGGATGACATCTTTGCGTCTTTACGATCGGCCAGGGACTCTGGCGCGGGCGCTGCCCTCACAGGCACCTCCTACAGATCCCGCCCCCAGGCGCTACCCTCACAGGCACCTCCTACAGATCCCGCCCCCAGGCGCTACCCTCACAGGCACCTCCTACAGATCCCGCCCCCAGGCGCTGCCCTTACAGGCACCTCCTACAGATCCCGCCCCCAGGCACTGCCTCACAGGCATCGCCCGCAGGCGCCGGCCTCACTGCCGCCGCGCCGCCAATAAAAAAGGGGCGATGACCTCGCCCCTTTTTTAACGCGCCACGTCACACCTTACTCATCATCTTCATCGCGCAGCGGCACAATCAACATATCGATATGCACCGTATTAATCAGCTGGCGCGCGGAAGACATCAGCTTGCTCCAGAAATCCTGATGGTGACCGCACACCACCAAATCCACGTCATACTTCTTGATCGCCTCGACCAGCACCTGGGCCAGATCGCCACTGCCGCTCAGCGTCTCGCTCACCGGATAACCCGCGCCCTGCGACAGCTCTGTCAGCGCGTGATGTGTCTCTTCCGAAATACGCTTCTGCATATCGCCAAGATTAACGTCAATCAGACCGGTATAAAGATCGGAATAATTCACGTCGACATGAATCAGGGAAATTTTCGCGTCATACGGACGCGCCAGGGAAACCGCCTTCTCGACCAGCAGTTTACTTTCCGGTGAGAGA
This sequence comes from Mixta gaviniae, assembly GCF_002953195.1. Classification (GTDB taxonomy): domain Bacteria; phylum Pseudomonadota; class Gammaproteobacteria; order Enterobacterales; family Enterobacteriaceae; genus Mixta; species Mixta gaviniae. Next base: position 304,507 of record NZ_CP026377.1, read on the forward strand.
TCAACGGCAATCAGAATATGTTTATAAGCCATGACGGTACTCCTTCCATGTGTCACATAATGTCAGTATAGCGCCAGTTGTTAACAAAAGTGCCTCCGGCACGCCTGCTTTGCGACCCGGATCAAGGAGTGTTTTACCCGCTTTTCGCCTGGATTGAAAACAGCGGCTGGAAAATTTTTCATCCCATCTCCTACACTGAATCATAACGATCATACTCCGGTATGACGCCGCGCTTTCTTCAGTTCAAAAAACAAATCAGTCCGGTTCAACAGTGGCAGGCGAGTTATCGTGGGGCGTGTCGAGCGTATTCCCGCTGCAACGCGCTTCTGCGATCCTAAGCCGGGAGGGGGAACATGATTAGCACCGTCGCGCTTTTCTGGGCTTTATGCGTTGTCTGTTTAATTAACATGGCGCGCTATTTTTCGTCGCTGCGCGCGTTACTGGTGGTGCTGCGCGGATGCGATCCTTTGCTCTATCAGTACGTGGACGGCGGAGGATTTTTCACCTCACACGGCCAGCCGAGCAAACAGGTGCGGCTGGTTCGCTATATCTGGAAACGGCTCTATCTGGACCATCATGACGAAGAATTTATCCGTCGCTGCGAACGGGTGCGCGGACAATTCGTCCTGACCAGCTCGCTCTGCGCCATGGTGATGATAAGCCTGGTCGGCCTGGCCATCTGGCACTAGCGGGATGCAGAAGGGAGAAGGCGGGGAAAAGAAAACGGGCCGGTTTTCACCGGCCCGTCGCATCATCAGATAAGCTTCAGGGCGACCCAGTAAAGGGAGCCGGAAAGCAAAATGGAAATCGGCAGCGTAAAGACCCAGGCCAGCGCGATATTTTTAATCGTGCGGCTCTGAACGCCGCCGCCATCAACCAGCATGGTGCCGGCGACCGATGACGACAGGATGTGCGTCGTAGAAACCGGCATCCCGGTATAGCTGGCAACGCCGATAGAAACGGCCGCCGTCACCTGGGCGGACATCCCCTGGCCGTAAGTCATGCCTTTCTTACCGATCTTCTCGCCGATGGTGGTGGCAACGCGACGCCAGCCGACCATGGTGCCGAGCGACAACGCCAGCGCCACTGCCACGATAATCCACACCGGCGCGTATTCGACGGTATTCAGCAGATCGCTCTTCAGCTTGCCGAGGAAGCGCTTATCATCCGCCGTCACTTCCGGCATCTTGGCCGCTTTCTCCGCCGTATCAGAGATGCACAGCAGCAGACGGCGCAGGTGGCTGCGCTGTTCTACGCTCAGTGCGTCATAACCCGACAGGTTGTTCAGCATCTGCTTGGTGCGGTCAATCGCTACCATGGCGCGCGAACTGTCGCAATGGAACTCATGCGGCGCGCCCGGCGCCTCTTCCGGCGTCGGCAGGGCCGGCGGCGTCAGCTGGACAATATGCTGCAGCGTATCGCCATGCTGCTGATAATATTGCTCCAGATGGTTCACCGCGTCGCGAGTGCGCGTGATGTCATAGCCGGAAGCGTTCATATTGATCACGAAGCCAGCAGGCGCCACGCCGATCAGCACCAGCATAATCAGGCCGATGCCTTTCTGACCGTCATTGGCGCCGTGCGAGTAGCTAACGCCGATAGCGGAAACGATCAGCGCGATGCGTGTCCAGAACGGCGGCTTCTTCTTACCGTCTTCCTTCTCGCGATCGGCCGGCGTCATATGAATACGGCGACGTTTTTTCGTGCCGCTCCAGTAGCGACGCAGCAGGAAAATCAACCCGCCCGCCACGACCAGGCCGATAATCGGCGACAGGATCAGCGACGCGAAGATATTGATCATTTTGGGGATATTGAGCGCATCCACCACAGAGGTGCCGGTTATCAGCGCATTGGTCAGGCCGATACCGATGATAGCGCCAATCAGCGTATGGGAGCTGGACGCGGGTAAACCAAAGTACCAGGTTCCCAGGTTCCAGATAATCGCGGCAAGCAGCATGGAGAAGACCATAGCCAGCCCGTGCGCCGAACCGACATTCAACAGCAGATCGGTTGGAAGCAGATGAACAATGGCGTAAGCAACGCTTAAACCACCTAACAACACACCAAAAAAGTTAAACACCCCGGCCATCACAACGGCCAGCTGCGCGCGCATCGCACGCGTGTAAATCACCGTTGCTACTGCGTTAGCGGTGTCATGAAAACCGTTAATGGCTTCATAAAACAGCACGAACAGCAGAGCAAGTACTAATAACAGGCCGGTATTAAAATCGAGACCAGCAAATAGATGTAGCATAAGCGTTACGCCATTTTCGGGGACATGAACGCGGCGCATTATCAGCGACAAACCGCGCCGGGGGAAAGAAAAATATAGCTTTTTTTTGCCATAAAAGTGTAAAACGCCCGTCATCAGGCAGGAAAAATGCCAGGAAATCCGTTAGTTACATTATGTTACTTTGCGGAAAGTCTTGTTACGCTGGCCCGGATGCCGGCAACCCATTACAATCGCGGTTTTGGCCGCCAGGCAGGAGTGAGCAGTGGAAAAGTATGACGTTATCATTATAGGCGCAGGCGCCGCCGGGCTGTTTTGCGCAGCGCAGGCCGGGCAGCGTGGCCGCCGGGTATTGCTGATTGATAACGGCAAAAAACCGGGCCGCAAAATACTTATGTCCGGCGGCGGCCGCTGCAATTTCACCAATCTCTATACTGAGCCTGCCGCTTACCTGTCGCACAACCCGCACTTTTGTAAATCGGCGCTGGCGCGCTACACCCAGTGGGATTTTATCGCCCTTGTGAACCAGTACGGCATCGCTTATCACGAAAAAACGCTGGGTCAGCTGTTCTGCGATGAGTCGGCGCAGCAGATTGTCGACCTGCTGATGGCGGAGTGCGAAAAGGGAGAGGTCACGCTGCGGCTGCGCAGCGAAGTGATCGCCGTCAGCCGCGACGAAGCGGGCTATCGCGTGCAGCTTAACGGCGCGGAGGTACAGGCGCAGAAGCTGGTGATCGCCAGCGGCGGGCTGTCGATGCCGGGGCTGGGCGCATCGCCGTTCGGCTACCGGCTGGCGGAGCAGTTCGGCCTGCGCGTCTACCCGACGCGCGCCGCGCTGGTGCCATTCACCCTGCATAAGCCGCTGCTGGAGCAGCTGCAAACCCTGTCGGGCGTCTCGCTGCCAACGGTAATTGAGGCGGCCGACGGCACGCGCTTCAAAGAGGCGATGCTGTTTACGCATCGCGGCCTTTCCGGCCCCTCGGTGCTGCAAATCTCCAGCTACTGGCAGCCGGGCGAATTTGTCACCATCAACCTTTCGCCCGAGCAGGATCTTGATGCCTTTATCAACGAGGAGCGCGAGGCGCGCCCGAACCAGAGCCTGAAAAATACGCTGGCGAAACCGCTGCCGAAACGGCTGGTCGAGGTGCTGCAGGCGCTGGGCGTGGTGCCGGAAGTGACGCTGAAGCAGCTTAACGGCAAGCAGCAGCGCGAGCTGGTCGAGACGCTGCATCACTGGCGCGTTCAGCCCAACGGGACCGAAGGGTATCGCACGGCGGAGGTGACGCTGGGCGGCGTCGATACCACCCAACTCTCATCAAAAACCATGGAAGCGCGCGACGTGCCGGGGCTTTACTTTATCGGTGAGGTGGTTGACGTCACCGGCTGGCTCGGCGGCTATAACTTCCAGTGGGCATGGAGTTCCGCCTGGGCCTGCGCGCAGGCGCTGTAATATATCGACGTAATCTGGCCGGCGGGCTAGCTGCCGGCGCAAAACATCACCGGAACATTGCCGCTCATAAAGACGTAGCCGCCCTTGCCGTTGTGATGGATCTGGTACTGTGCCGGACGGTTGCCATGGGTATAAAAGCTGTCCAGCAGGCGGGACAGGGCAACGTTGTCCGCCTCATCGAATGCCGAAGGAATAATGGCTTTCGATGTCAGTAGATAGTGATCGTTGGCGCGCTCAACCTCAAACAGGATCTTTCGGCTGATGATTTTATGGCGACCCGCAGCGTTGACAAACTCGCCATCAACCGCCACCAGGCCCGATGGGCCGTTGAAAATAAAGCGCATCAGCACGTTGGCGCGCGCACCCTCATTTTGCACGTGATACTGCGCCAGGCAGGAGAAGTGGCGGTTATCGCGGGCGTAGTAAAGAAAGAGGATGGAAGCGAGGATAAGCAGCAGCGCGGCGAGGGCAAAGGCTTTGTGTTTCATGCGCGGCTCCTTAGCGACCATGAGGCGCAGAAAAAATCCTTATCGGTCAGCGGGCTGCGGCAGGAAAACAGCAGTGTGTTCTGCGCCAGCCGGTTGTGAACGATATAGACGTAGGGGTAGCGCGCGCAGTCGACATGGCTGTGGACCCGATGATCGATCTCTTCCGGCGGCGCCTTTTTATGCGCAAACAGGAACAGCTGACAGTCACCTCGCTTTTCCAGACGATGATAGCTGTCGATCATCACCTGAAAGCTGGCGTTGCCCGGTGGAGCGAAGGTGATCAGCAGCAGCAACATTGCCACCAACAAAACCAGCATAAAGGGCGGCAACAGCCGGGGATGCTCCGCCGGGAGAGTTTCGGTTGGCGCAGCGATAATCGCTCCGCCCGCTGGCCGCGCCATCGGCAACCGCGTTTCGGCCGGCAGCTGCATTTCTGCCGGTAACTGCGCTTCCGCCGGCAGCTGCGTTTCTGCCGGTAACTGCGCTTCCGCCGGCAACTGCATTTCCGCCGGCGCGATCAGGGTAATAGGTTGCGCCATTCTGAACCCCTTGCGGGGCACAGTAATAATCCAGCGTCCCGCATCGGGCTGCAGCTGGTTCAGCGCCCGGCGGATAAGCGAAATATTTTGATAGAGCGTATTCGGTGCAACGTTGTGTCCGTTCTCCCCCCAGGCAAAATCATAAACATCTTTTTGTAAAACCAGTCCCTCGGTTTTCAGCAAAATCTCCAGACATTTAGCTGCGGGCTGCGTCAACGTAATTTCCTGCTTCCCCTGAATATCGATCGCCAACTTTTTCTTATCAGCAAAAAAATAGATCGTGTCATTAATAAGATAGACCGGTTGCATGGCTACATCCTGTTTGCTAAGTCACCTTTATCTGCTTAATACTAAAACCCTATCATGCTTTGCTAAAAACGTGCATGGCATCCATCAATTATCTTAAGAAAGCAATTCGCTTATAAAAGCGCACTTTACGCGCTATTTCAAAACAGAGCAGATAACAGGCTATTTCTCTGTGAAAAAGAGCCGTTCACACCCTTTTCTTTCATCACTTTCCGCATCCATGCCATTTGCAAAATGCGCTTTGCCCTGCTATCCACCACAACATCGGTTATTTATTCTTAACGAGTTAAAAGGTTTTTATATAAGGTGCGCGGCGGGCTATGTTCCTCTTATATCGCGCGTTTCATATTCAAATTATTGTTTTTAAATAATTTTATCTGGATGGGATGCCGGCGAACGTTGAGAGGGTTGCCATCATTATCGTATGGGTGAATAGCTTAAATGCGCTAAGGATCTTATTTAAGCCTTTTTGCATTGTTTGAATTTGCTGAAAGGTTAATATTATTTCCAGCGCTCAGGGTAGTGCAGGAAAAAACAAAATGCAGCGAATTGATAAAAAAGACAAAGCGATGTAAAAAACGGACAAATAAACCTAAAGCACGGCGTTAATCAATGACGTTGTCAGTCAGGAGCAATAATGCGCCTGTTTATTAAGTGCATTAACACAAGATTAAAATAGCGGCGTTGTCGCCGTGCGATAACGCGGTGCCGATCAATAGCATGGCTGTCACAGGTATGTAAAAAATATGAGCTGCGCTCAACGATAATTATTCCAGGTAAGGGCGATGAAGCGTATGAAAATCATTGTGTGTTCTGATAATTTCTTTTTTGCCCAGGGTGTAACTGCCTTGTTGCACTCTCTCGGACATGAAATATGGGATTTTTTCTATTATCCGGAAAAGCCGCTTCCTGACGATCCGCAGGCGGAATTCACGCTGATTATCGATACGAACGAAAGGAAACGTCTGCGTCAGCTGTTCGCCCGTCTTGACGGCAGGTTGCTGCGCATCTTCTTTATTACCGACGAAATCTTGCATAAAAATGCGCTGAGCCGCGCTTTCCAGGGCGTTATCCCGCGTAAATCAAGCGCTCAGGCATTGGTGGCGGCGCTGCATCAGGAGCGGGCCGGGGCGCAGCCGCTGGAAGTGCTGCTGACCATTCAACAGCGCAAAGTGCTGCAGTACCTGATTCGGGGCATTACCCCAGGTATGGTTGCGCGACTGATGAATATTTCGGTGAAAACCGTCTCCGCTCACAAACGTAAGGTGTTGATGAACTTTGGCCTGAGGAAAATGAACGCGCGTTCGTTTAACTGCCTTGCCGATTTTATCTACAAGTCTCTGCTGATCTCTGAACATAACCGACCAAAAAAAAGTAACTGCTTTACGCCGCCGGCGTGGCGTGTTTACCGCGCGGGCTAACCGTTGGCGCGGCGACGAACGCAGGGCAAGTTTTGCCGCCGCCGGATTTTAATCGATTAAACATATCGTTAAGTTTTCTAACAAAGGCGGTGCGCGGCCCCTGCTTTTTGCACCGCCTCTTTTTTTAGCCCCGGTTCTCCCGCTTCCCTTGTCTGGTGCCGTGCCAGCGCCTGTTCCTCGGCTTTTTCCTGCTGCTGCTATCGCCGTGAAAGTGCGTCTTTCGTACTGATTCGCTTGCGTAATTCTCAAGAGATACTAACTTTTAAACTATAAATTCCCTGGTGTTGGCGCAGATGCGCACCCCGCTTGATGCGGGTTTTTTTTAAGCCGCCCTTATCAGGAGATGCCCATCTCATTTATCCCCAACATGGAGAATGGCAATGAAAGCATTGACTTATCATGGCCCTCATCGTGTCAAAGTTGATAATGTCCCCGATCCTGGCCTGGAAGCGCCGGATGATATCATCCTGCGCGTTACCGCTACCGCTATCTGCGGTTCCGACCTACACCTGTATCGCGGCAAAATTCCCGGCACGTCCCATGGGGATATCTTCGGCCATGAATTTATGGGCGAAGTCGTGGAGGCGGGATCGGCGGTGACGGCGGTGCAGAAAGGCGACCGCGTAGTAGTGCCGTTTGTTATCGCCTGCGGTGACTGCTTTTTCTGCCGTCTGCAGGAGTTCGCCGCCTGCGAGACCACCAACCCCGGTCGTGGCGCGATCCTGAATAAGAAACAGATCACCTCTCCGGCGGCGCTGTTCGGTTTCAGCGCGCTGTATGGCGGCGTGCCGGGCGGACAGGCGGAATATGTGCGCGTGCCGAAGGCGAATACCGGGCCGTTTAAGGTGCCGCAGGTGCTGTCTGACGATAAAGTGCTGTTCCTGTCTGATATTTTGCCTACCGCCTGGCAGGCGGTGAAAAACGCTCAGGTGACCAAAGGCAGCAGCCTGGCGATTTTCGGCGCCGGGCCGGTGGGGCTGCTTTCCGCCGCCTGCGCGCGCATGCTCGGTGCGGAAACGATCTTTATGGTTGATCACCATCCCTACCGCCTCGCTTTTGCACAGGAGCGCTACGGCGTGATCCCCATCAACTTTGATGAAAATGACGATCCGGCCGCGTTTATCATTGAACATACTCCGAACCATCGCGGCGTCGATGCCGTTATCGACGCGGTCGGCTTTGAGGCGAAAGGCAGCATGACCGAAACGGTGATGACTAACCTGAAGCTGGAAGGCAGTAGCGGCAAAGCGCTGCGTCAGTGCATCGCCGCGGTGCGCCGCGCGGGTATCGTCAGCGTGCCGGGCGTCTATGCGGGCTTTATCCACGGCTTTCTGTTTGGCGACGCCTTTGATAAAGGGCTGACCTTTAAGATGGGCCAGACGCATGTGCAGGCTTACCTGCCGGAGCTGCTGAACCTGATTGAGCAGGGGCTGATCAAGCCGGAAGAGATTGTGACGCACCACATGCCGCTGGAGCGGGCGGAAGAGGCGTATAAGATCTTTGAAAAACGCGAGGAAGAGTGTCGCAAGGTGATTCTGGTGCCAGGGCTGACCGAAACGCTGCGCCACGTATAAGCGGTCATGACGCGATCAACGGGTTTCAGGCATGCGCCGAAACCCGTTTTTTATTGCTCAGGCTTTTTCCTCCAGCAGGGCTTTCAGACGGGTCAGGGTGAAGAGCGCCGCCTGGTTGATGACCGATTCACTGTCGCCGCTGAAATGTTTTCTCTCCGCTTTTATCGTGCCATCGGGCAGACCCCAGCCAAACCAAATGGTGCCCGCAGGGGTGCCGTCCGGGCCGTCGTCAGGCCCGGCGTAGCCGGTAACCGACAGGCTGACCGATTCGCCGGACTGCGCTTTTGCCCCGGCGGCCATCTCGCGCGCCGTCGCCTGGCTGACGGCGGTATATTTCTCCAGCGTACGCTGATCGACCTTAAGCAAACGCATCTTGGCATCATTGGTATAGGTGACGAAGCCGCTACTGAAATAGTCCGCGCTGCTGCCGGCGGAACACATCGCCATGCTCACCAGTCCGCCGGTGCAGGATTCCGCCGTCGCCAGCTTCACGCCGGCGTCAGTAAGCCGTTCCCCTAATTCTGACGCCGCCTGGCGTAATTGTTCATTCATTATGGTTCTCCTTGCTCGGTTGAATCCTTTAAGTGTAGAAGAGCCGCCCCAGGCTGGCCGACAGAAATGAGGCGCCGCGCCGCGTCAGATACCGCTTTTGCTCAGGCCGTGCCGTTTAAAAAAACCGAAGCGCCTGCATCCTGCCTGAAGTTCTTAATCTCCGGCCACCGCCGTGGCGCGTTCATCTCGATCCGTTAATAAATCGCCAATCTTCAGATTTAATGTGCAGACCGTTGCTATTTTCCTGTTAACGGCCGCTTATCGACGCCAGCCAATAAGGATGCGCCCCCTGTGCGTGGATGAACCGGCGACAGTCTCTTTTTACTGCGACAGGGAGTTTTTGTGATGGGAAATTGCAACGCCAGCAGGCCGCTGTTCTACCGTTTTACGCCGCGCAATCACGCTATCCAGCGCACGCGCTTCTTAACCGGCGCCTTATCCTTTCCGCTGCTCGTGTTTATCGCCGCCAGCGAGGCGGCGGACTACGGCGCGCTGACCGTGGAGAAGGGGGCGGTGCTGCAGCTGGCGCCCGGCGATAGCGTGACGGTGACGGGCACAGAGAAGAACCTGTGCGCCATCTGTAACGACAGCGGCGCCAGCGACAGCGTACTGACGTTCGGCGATAACGTCTCGGTGTATGCGGACGGGCCGCTGGCCGGCGGCATTACGCTGAAAGGAAGCCGCACGCGTTTGCAGGCGAACCGGCTGGCGGTAACGGTTAATGGACGCTATGGCATTGAAGTGGAAGGCCGCGATGCGGCGCTGGATTTAGGCCATGGCAGCCGGATTGAATTAACCGGCAATTCGCTGGCGGCCAACGCGATCTATTTAAGCAACGGCGCAACGCTGGAGGCGGATGCGCTATCGATCGCCACGCATCGCTTAGCGACCGGCTTATATATTACCGATGCGGGCACCCGTATGGATATTGGCGACGGCAGCCAGATTCAGACCCACGATAAGCAGGCCACCGGCATCTATATTTTTGGCCGACAATATAGCGCGCTGAACACGCCCGCCAGCCTGAAAGCGAACCAGCTGACCATTGAAACCGCCGGAGAGATCGCCTACGGCATCAATATTCAGCCCAATTCGCAGGTCGACCTGGGCCGGCAGAGCCTTATACGCACCGGGGGCGAGGGGCGATCGGCGTCTGGGCGCTGGGGACGCTGACGGCGGAGGCGCTGCAGATCCGCACCAGCGGCGGCAGCCTCGCTAATGCACTGCGGGTAAACGAGCAGGGGGTGGCGACTCTCGGCGCTGGCAGCAGCCTCTATACGGAAAAAAGCGGCGCGCTGGTCGCCAGCGGCAACGGCGCCACAGTGTACTTCAACGGCAGCCCGACGCAGCGCAACCTCATTGTTTCCGGCGGCACCTTTGGCGCATCGGCGCAGTCCGTGGGCGCCAACGTCAACCTCGCCTGGACCGATATCGATGTCACCAGCAATCGCGACGTCACTGCCGGCCTGTGGGCGATGGATGGCGGCACGATAGCGGGCGATAATCTTGCCATCGTCGGCAATCCCGCGACGCTGGGCGCGTACGCCACCACCGGCAGCCAGATTACCCTGACCGGGCAGACGCGAATTCATATGGCATCGCCGCTGGAGATGGCGCTGGGCACGCAGCACAACGCCGGCTTCGACGCCAGCAGCATTACGCTCAGCGGACAGGCGGATATTATCGGCAGCGTACGGGCGGCGGGCGGGATCATCACCCTGGCGATGTCGCCCGGCTCGCAGTTGACCGGCGCCGCCTTCAGCGATGGCGCTAACGGCGGCGCGCTACAGATGACGATCAACCAGAGCCGCTGGAATATGGTCGCCGATTCGACGGTGGATACGCTGACGCTCAACCAGAGTACCGTCGATTTTAGCGGCGAGGCCGTCGGGGCACGGCTGAAGGTAGGCAACCTGGCGGGCAGCGGCACCTTTGCGCTGAAGACAGATATCGCCGCGTTGAAAAGCGACCGGCTGGTGGTCACCGGCAGCAGCGCAGGCGATCACTACCTGCGCGTGCGCAATCAGGGCGATATGCGCACCAGCGGCCAGGAGGTGCTGACGCTGGTGGAGACCGCGGACGGCCAGGCGCATTTCGCCTTAGCGCCGGAGAGTGCGCGGGTAGAGCTGGGCGGCTACCTGTATGACCTGCGTCAGGCGGGCGGTGACTGGCAGCTGTACGCCGCCGGCGCAGCCGAGGATCCGGTGGGCGCTGACCCCGAGCCGACGCCGAATCCGACGCCGAATCCAACCCCAACCCCGACGCCAACCCCAACCCCGACGCCAATTCCGACGCCGAACCCAACCCCGACGCCAGAAACGGAACCGGAAGCGGAGCGCGAGCCTGTGCTGCCGGAAGCGGAGCCGACGCCCGCGCCGGAAGCGAAACCCTTGCCGCCGTCGTTGCCGGCGAATCCGCCCGCCAGGCCCGATATTTCCAGCGCGGCCAATGCGGGCGCGAATTTCCTGAATATCAGCTACCTGATGGACTATGTCGAAATGCAGTCGCTGCTCCAGCGCTTTGGCGATCTGCGTGAAAAAGGGCCGCTGGGCGATGGCTGGATCCGGGGCCTCGGCGGGCGCATTGATGATTTCGGCAGCGGCAAGCTGAGCGGCTTCAGCCTGCGCTACTCCGGCATGCAGTTTGGCGTCGACAAAGCGGTCGGGCCGACGGTACTGGGCGCCTTTATGGGGGTGACCCACGGCAATGCCCATTACGGCAGCGACCAGGGTAGCGGCGACCAGCGCTCCAGCCATGCCGGCTTTTACCTTAGCGCGCTGGCGGATAACGGTCTGTGGCTGGACGGCGTGGCGAAATATGCGCGCCGGAAGAATGGCTTCAACGTGCGCGATTCGCAGGGGCAGGCGGTCAGCGGTGACGGTGCGGCAAACAGCTACAGCCTGTCGCTGGAAAGCGGCAAGCGCGTCGCGCTGACGCAAACGGAGCCGGGCATTTATCTGGAGCCGCAGCTGCAGGCCGTCTGGAGCCACCAACAGGGCAACAGGCTGCGCGCCTCTAACGGGCTGCGCGTCGATCTCGACGGCTACGATTCTCTGCTGGGCCGTGCCAGCGCGCTGCTGGGCTACAGCCTGCGGCAGGAGGCGCTGCAGCTTAATCTCTATCTGAAAAGCGGCGTGGTACGCGAATTTAAAGGCAAAACCGGCTATCGGCTCAACGGCGCGCCGGAGCGTCATAGCTTCCGCGGCAACGGGTGGAATAATGGCCTTGGCGTTAGCGCGCAGGTTGCCGATCGGCACGTTCTCTATCTGGAAGGGGACAGCACCAGCGGAAGCCAGTTCGATCAGCGGCAGTTCAGTGCGGGCTATCGCTTTACCTTTTAGCGCGCGTCTTTACCTGCTTTTACCTGACATTGCTCCCGGAGCCGCCTGATTACGCTTATATTTTTGCCGTACGGCGTATTAAGGGTTTCCTGCCGCATCAGGCGGCTCACTGAAAACAGGAGCAGATTAATGAACAAGCTTACCGTGCTGGCCGGCGCGCTGGCGCTGATGCTGGCGGCGGGAAATGCGTCGGCCGCCGCTTACGGCGAGCAGCTGGAGGGCTTTCCCATGCCTTATCCGCTGCAGCATTTCACCTTTTCCTCTCAGCAGCAGTCGCTCAGCATGGGCTATATGGATGTAAAGCCGACCGGAAAGGCCAACGGTCGTGTGGCGGTGCTGATGCACGGCAAAAACTTTTGCGGTGCCACCTGGGAAAGTACCATCCGCGCGCTGAGTCAGCAGGGATACCGGGTGATCGCGCCCGATCAGGTGGGCTTCTGCACCTCCACCAAACCCGACAGTTATCAATACAGCTTCCAGCAGCTGGCCAGCAATACTCATCAGCTGCTGCAAAGCCTGGGGGTGGAAAAAGCGATCGTTATCGGCCACTCCACCGGCGGCATGCTGGCGACGCGCTATGCGCTGATGTACCCGCAGCAGACGGAAAAGCTGGTGATGGTTAACCCGATCGGCCTGGAGGACTGGAAAGCGAAAGGCGCGCCCTGGCGTTCGGTGGATGCGTGGTATCAGCGCGAGCTGAAGCTGTCGGCGGAAGGGATCAAAAAATATGAGCAGCAGACCTACTACGCGGGCAACTGGAAACCGGAATATGATAAGTGGGTGGATATGCTGGCCGGGCTGAACAGCGGGCCGGGACATAAAAAAGTCGCCTGGAACTCCGCGCTGATCTACGACATGATCTACAGTCAGCCGGTTTACTACGAATTGCCGGATCTGCGTGTTCCGACCACGCTGTTTATCGGCACCGCCGACACCACCGCGATCGGCAGCGATATCGCGCCGCCGGAGGTGAAAGCGCAGCTGGGCCACTACGCAGTGCTGGGGAAAGAGGCGGCGAAACGCATTCCTCACGCCCGTCTGGTGGAATTTGGCGGTATGGGACACGCGCCACAAATGGAAGCGCCGGAGATGTTTAACCGGGCGCTGATAGAGGATTTAGAGCCTAAGTAATTCACGTTGCAGGCAGGCGGCAAAAGAGCCCATCGCCGGCCGCTTACCGGCGTCAGTGACGCGAGTGAGCGGGTGCAGCCAACCAACCTGCGGCCTGGAATATGACGGGTATAGCGATGCTGGAATGATAAAAGCGCAAACCTTTTTTGATGGTCACAACGATCTGCTGCTGCGCCTGTGGGTAAACCATGCGGATAACCCGGCGCAGGCTTTTTTCGCCGGGCTTGAGCGCGGGCATCTCGATTTCCCGCGCATGCGCCAGGGCGGCTTCGCCGGCGGGCTGTTCGCCGTTTTCGTGCCGCCAGCCGCCTGGCTGGCGGGCGAACGCAAACAGGATCTGGCCAGCGTACAGGCGCAGCACGACGCGCTGGCGATCGCCGAGGCGCAGATAGCGATTTTGCAGCAGCTGGCGGATGCCTCACAGGGGCGGGCGCGGCTGTGCCGCACGGCGGCGGAGATTGAGCTATGTCTGCAACAGGATGTCCTGGCGCTGGTGATGCATCTCGAAGGCGCCGAGATGCTCGACCCGGAATTAGCGCTGCTGGAGAGGTTTTATCAGCTGGGTCTGCGCAGCATTGGGCCATTCTGGAACCTGCCGAACCGTTTCGGCGTCGGGGTCAACGGCGGCTTTCCCGGCTCGCCCGATACCGGCGACGGCATGACGGAGGCGGGTAAAGCGCTGATCCGCGCCTGCAACCGTAAACGGCTGCTGGTGGATGTTTCGCACATGAATGCGAAGGCGTTCTGGCAAACGGCGGCAATCAGCGATGCGCCACTGGTGGCGACGCATTCCAACGCGCACGCGCTCTGCGCGCAGCCGCGCAACCTGACCGACGCGCAGCTGGCGGCGATCGCTGACAGCGACGGTTTTGTTGGCGTTAACTTCGGCAACGCCTTTTTACGTGCCGATGGGCAGCGTAACGCCGACACGCCGTTGCGTGAAATTGTTAAACATCTGTGCTGGCTAATCGATAAAGTGGGGGAGGATCGGGTCGGTTTTGGGTCCGATTTTGACGGTATCAGCGTGCCGGAAAGCCTCGGCGACGTTAGCGGAATGCCAAAGCTTTTCAACGCATTAAGCGATGCCGGTATCGGAGAGGAACTCCAGCAAAAGCTGGCCTGGCGCAACTGGCTGCGGGTGCTGAAGCGCACATGGGGTCAATAGAAAAGTTGCGATCCAGGTCACATTGGAGCAACATCTGCGCTGCCAAATTTTCATATTTGACAAGTTGCGGGTTGCCTGCCGCAATTAATGGTGACAACCCCGTCATTTTAACACCGTGAGGAGAAGCCTAATGTCTGCATGGATCAAACCTGCATTTGAAGATTTACGTCTGGGTCTGGAAGTCACTCTGTACATTTCCAACCGTTAATCCCTGTGCCCGCGCCTGTCGCGGGCCTGTTTTCTCTCCTTTCCCGGTTATCACATGCAGATCAAAGTTCTTGGCTCCGCGGCTGGCGGAGGGTTCCCGCAATGGAACTGCAACTGTCACAACTGCCAGGGCGTGCGTAACGGCACGATGAAAACCTCGCGGCGTACGCAATCCTCTATCGCCATTAGCGACAACGGCAAAGATTGGGTGCTGTGCAACGTCTCCCCCGATATTTGCCATCAGCTACTGGCATCGCCTGAATTGAATAACCCCGACGTGCTGCGCGGCACCGGCATCGGCGCCATTATCCTGACCGACAGCCAGATCGATCACAGCGCGGGTTTACTCAATTTACGTGAAGGCTGTCCCCATCAGGTCTGGTGTACCGAAGAGGTGCATCAGGATCTGACCACCGGCTTCCCGGTGTTTACCATGCTTTCCCACTGGAATGGCGGGCTGGTGCATCACCCGATCGTGCCGGAAAGCCCTTTTACCGTCAGCGTCTGCCAGAGCCTGCGCTTTACCGCCATTCCGCTGCTGAGCAACGCGCCGCCCTATTCACAGTACCGCAACCGTCCGCTGCCGGGCCACAACGTGGCGCTGTTCGTCGAGGATGGCCGCAGCGGCAAAAGCCTGCTTTACGCGCCGGGGCTGGGCGAGCCGGACGCGGCGCTGATGCCGTGGCTGCAAAAAGCGGACTGTTTGCTGATTGACGGCACGCTGTGGCGCGACAATGAGCTGGCGGCGACCGGCGTCGGGCGCAATACCGGCAAAGATATGGGCCACCTTGCGCTCTCGGAAGAGCACGGACTGGCCGCGCTGCTGGCGTCATTGCCGGCGGAACGCAAAATTTTGATTCATATTAACAACACCAATCCCATCCTGGATGAAGAGTCCGCCGAGCGCCAGAGCCTGACGCAGCAGGGCATCGAAGTGAGCTGGGATGGCATGTTGATCGAGGTATAACCATGACGCAGGCACAGCCGCTCTCGCCGCAGGCCTTTGAACAGGCGCTGCGCGCAAAAGGCGCTTACTACCATATTCATCACCCGTACCATATCGCCATGCACAACGGCAAGGCGACGCGCGAGCAGATCCAGGGCTGGGTGGCAAACCGCTTTTACTACCAGACCAATATTCCGCTGAAGGATGCGGCGATCATGGCCAACTGCCCGCATCCGGAGGTGCGCCGCAAATGGATCCAGCGCATGCTCGATCATGACGGCTACGGCGGCAGCGAAGGCGGCATCGAAGCCTGGCTGCGGCTGGGCGAGGCGGTCGGCCTGAAACGTGAAGTGGTAGAATCGGAAGCGCTGGTGCTGCCCGGCGTGCGTTTCGCCGTTGATGCCTATGTCAACTTCGCCCGCCGCGCCAACTGGCAGGAAGCGGCCTGCAGCTCGCTGACCGAACTGTTCGCGCCGCAGATCCATCAGGCACGCCTCGACAGCTGGCCGCAGCATTACCCCTGGATCGAAGCGGAAGGCTACGACTATTTCCGCAGCCGCCTGGGCCAGGCGAACCGCGACGTGGAACATGGCCTGCAGCTGGCGCTGACGTATTGCGACACGGTTGAGAAACAGCAGCGTATGCTGGAAATCCTGCAGTTCAAGCTGGATATCCTGTGGAGCATGCTGGACGCCATGACCATGGCGTATGAACTGAAACGCCCGCCTTACCATACGGTAACGGCGGACCTCGCCTGGCATAAAACGAGACTGGTGTAATGGACATTAACGCTTCACAGACGCCGCTGTTCCGCCGCGGCTTTCGCCTGCAGTGGGAAGAGGCGCAAAACTGCCACGTCATCCTCTATCCTGAGGGCATGGCGCGGCTGAACGGCAGCGCCGCCGAAATTCTGCTGCTGGTGGACGGCAAGCGTACGCTGGGTGAGATCGTCGCCGAGCTGAACGCCCGTTTCCCCGGCGTGCCCGATCTGGGCGCCGACGTTACCGATTTTTTTGGCAAAGCCTATGAACAGAAGTGGATCATCTTCCGTGACTGAACGGAAACCCGGCGTTAATCCGCCGCTCTGGCTGCTGGCGGAGTTAACCTATCGCTGTCCGCTGCAGTGCCCTTACTGCTCCAACCCGCTCGATTTCGCGCAGCAGGAGAAAGAGCTGACCACGGAGCAGTGGATTGAGGTCTTTCGTCAGGCGCGCGCCATGGGCAGCGTGCAGATCGGCTTTTCCGGCGGCGAGCCGCTGGTGCGCAAAGATCTGCCTGAGCTGATCGCCGCCGCGCGCGGCCTCGGTTTTTATACCAACCTGATCACCTCCGGTATCGGGCTGACCGAGAAAAAGCTGCAGACCTTCGCTGACGCCGGGCTGGATCATATTCAGATCAGCTTCCAGGCGAGTGACGAGACGCTGAACGCCGCGCTGGCCGGTTCGGAAAAAGCGTTCCGGCAGAAGCTGGAGATGGCGCGGGCGGTAAAGGCGCACGGCTATCCGATGGTGCTGAATTTCGTGCTGCATCGCCACAACATCGATCAGATCGACCGCATTATCGAACTCTGCATTGAGCTGGAGGCGGACGACGTCGAGCTGGCGACCTGCCAGTTCTACGGCTGGGCGCAGCTGAACCGCGAAGGGCTGCTGCCAACGCGCGATCAAATCGCGCGCGCGGAAGCAGTGGTGAAGCAGTATCGCGAGCGCATGAAGGCGGACGGTAGCCTGACCAACCTGCTGTTCGTCACGCCTGATTACTATGAAGAGCGCCCGAAAGGCTGCATGGGCGGCTGGGGGGCAATTTTCCTCAGCGTGACGCCGGAAGGCACCGCGTTGCCATGCCACAGCGCGCGCCAGCTACCGGTGCAGTTCCCGTCGGTGCTGGAGCAGAGTCTGGAGCATATCTGGTACGACTCTTTCGGCTTCAACCGCTATCGCGGCTTTGACTGGATGCCGGAGCCGTGCCGCTCTTGCGATGAGAAAGAGAAAGATTTCGGCGGCTGCCGCTGTCAGGCCTTTATGCTGACCGGCAACGCTGACAATGCCGATCCGGTCTGCGCTAAATCACCGCACCACGATAAAATTCTCGCGGCGCGCGAACAGGCGAACTGCACGCAGATGCAGATCGGGCAGCTGCAGTTCCGTAACCGCGTTAACTCTCAGCTGATCTTCAAGGCGAACGCATAATGACGCAGGCGGCCTCGTTACGGCTGGATAATGGCCTGACGGTGCTGTTGCGGCACGATCCGCAGGCGACAGAGGCCGCCGCGCTGATCCAGGTCGCCAGCGGCAGCGACGACGAGCCCGCACGCTGGCCCGGGCTGGCGCACCTGCTGGAGCATATGCTGTTTACCGGCAGCCGCGCGTTTGACGGCGCGCAGCGGCTGATGAGCTGGGTTCCGGCGCAGGGCGGCCGCCTTAACGCCACCACGCACGCCGATCGCACCGCTTTTTTCTTCAGCCTGGCGCCCGCCGGTCTGGAGCCGGGGCTGGCGCGGCTGAGCGATATGCTGACACATCCGCTGTTGGCGCCTGAGGCGCTAAGGCAGGAGACGGCGGTGATCGACGCCGAATATCGCCTGCTGCGCGCGGATGCGCAGACCCTCGGCGATGTCGCGCAACGCAGCCTGTTCAGCGGCCCACCGGCCATGCACCGTTTTCACGTCGGCGATGGCGCATGCTTTGGTACTGACCTCCCGGCGCTGCGCCAGGCGCTATGTACCTTCCATCAACAGCACTATCATGCCGCGGCGATGACGCTCTGGCTGCTGGGACCGCAGCCGCTGGACGCGCTGGCGCAGCTGGCCCGGCGCTACGGCGCGCAGCTGCCGGCGGCGCGAGCGCGGCTGTCGCTGGAGTCGGCCCGCCTGCGCGCGCTGGGCGACGCAACGGTGCGTATCGCTGGCGCGACGCAGCTGCGATTAACCTTCGGTCTTAACGACTGGCGCGAGCCAGACGCGAACGCCTGCGCGCTGCTGCAGCAACTGCTGAGCGATGAGGCAGAGGGCGGCCTGCTGGCGCAGCTGCGCGCGCAGGCGAGCTGTGACGGCATCAGCCTGCAGATGGGCTGGCGCGGCGGCGGCGCGGCCCTGCTCGCCGTCTGCGTTGAGACCGCCGATGCCTCGCCTGAACGGGCGGCGCAGCTGGAGGCGGCGCTGCGGCAGTGGCTGGCCCGTATCGCAGAACTGACGGACCCGCAGCTGACGCACTACGCCGCGCTGGCATGCCAGCGTTTCGCCGGTAAAAGCGCGCTCGACCGGCTGCGCGACGAGGCGTTCGGCTTTACGCCGTCGCCGCAAACGGAGACCGCCCCGTGGCGCGACTTTCTGGCGCGGCTGCAGGCTGCTGAAATGAGCCGCCTGTGGCTGGATGAGAAGGCTGAAGGCGATAAGCAGACCTCGGCGGGGTTCGATTTTATCGCCGCTCCCTTTACGCCCGCGCCGTACAACGCGCCGCCGTTGCGCTTTAGTTTCTGGCCCTTTGCACCGCTCTGCGCGCCGGAGAGGCTGCCTGCGGCGTCAGCGCCGCTCTGTTATCTTCCCGCCGCCGCGCCGGCGGTATTAACCCTGCGCCCGCGCCTGGAAAAACCGATTCACGATGCGCTGGGATATGCCCTGCAGGCTTCTCTGCGCGCGCTGGCGGCGCGCCTGGCGCACCAGGGCGCGACGCTGCGCGTCGAGCGGGTACAGGGGATCTGGCAGCTGCAGTTGAGTGGCGAAGCGCCGTTGATGCGCGCGGCATTGACGGCGATCGCCGCACGGCTGCGCGCATTTCCCGCCGCTGCGCAGGGCGAACACGCCTGGCAGCGGGAGCTGCAGCAGGCACGCGGCGAGATCCCGGTGCGTCGGCTGCTTAATCAACTGCCGCGCTGGCTCATGGCGGACGCGGTGGTAAAGGCGTTACCTCACTGTGAATGGCAGGCGGGGCTGACGGGCGGCGACGCCGCGCTGTGCGAGGATCTGGCGCGGCTGCTGAGCGAGATGCCGGGGCGGGTAGTCCCCGCGACGCGCTGGCTGCTGCATCAGCCTGTCGCCGGCGCGCATCATCCACTGAGCCAGCCGCAGGGCGATACCGCACTGCTGCTGTTCTGCCCGCTGACGCAGCCCGATACCGAAGCGCAGCTGGCGTGGCGGCTGCTGGCGTTGATCTGCCAGCCGCTCTTTTTCCAGCGGCTGCGCGTGGAACGGCAGGTAGGCTATGTGGCGAGCTGCAGCTTTCATCACACCGCCGACCGGGAAGGTATATTGCTGGCGCTGCAGTCGCCGCAGCTTAGCGGCGACGCGCTGTACCAGCATGTTCAGCGCTTTCTCTGTGAGGTGGCGGAGGATATTGCCCGGCTGACGCCGGAGGAGCTGGCGGAGAAACGGGCGCGGCTGTGGCAGCAGCTGCAGCCAGACGGTGACGCGCTGACGCGCGCGCGCCAGACGCTAACGTTCTCCAGCCTGTTATCGCCGGCGGCGCAGGCGACGCTGCAGCGGCTGGACGCCGCCGCGCTGCTGCGCTGGCATCGCGTGCTGTGCGACGTGACACACTGGCAGCGCTGCACCCTTGAGGCCGCGGGCTAAAACCCGCTCGCCGCGCCGACATATCCGTCAGGCATCTGCATCAGGCTGGCTTTTACGCCGCCGCCAGGCGGGGCTGAGAGCGACGCGCTGATGCCCGCTCGCCGCACCGCGCTTAGTGCGGCCGGCGACGCGCCTTTTTATGCTGATACATGATGTCGTCGCTGTGGCTGAGCAGCGACGCCAGCGGTTGCGGCTGCGCCGGGTCGAACTCCACCGTGCCGACAGAAAAATCGAGCCGGTAATGGCGATGCAGCGGCTGCATATACTGCTCCAGCTCGCTGCGAAATGCCTCCAGCCGCTCTGCCGCCTGCTGCTGCTGCATATCGATAAACAGCACCACAAATTCGTCGCCGCCGAGGCGGGCGAACAGGGCGGAGTGCCTGAAGCTGAGCTTCAGCGCATCGGCGAAATCCATCAATGCGCGATCGCCTTCGCGGTGACCGAAGCTGTCGTTAATCTCTTTAAACTGGTCGAGATCGAAGAACGCCAGGCTGGCGAAACAGTGGCGCAGGGCGCACTCCTTCAGCAGCATCTGGCCGAGCGTCATAAAGCCGCGACGGTTGGAGATCTGCGTCAGCTCGTCGGAGGTGGCCGCCTGGAAGCTTACCAGCTCCGATTCCGCCATGGAGGCCAGATCGCGCAGCGCGTTGATATCGTCGGCGGTAAAGTCGCGCGTCCGGGCATCAAGAATGCACAGCGTACCGACTTTTGCGCCGCTGGGCGCGCGCAGCGGGCAGCCGGCATAAAAGCGGATCTGCGGCTCGCCGGTCACCAGCGGGTTGTCATAAAAGCGGGCGTCCTGGCGCGCATCTTCCACGATCATCACGTCATCCTGCAGAATAGCGTGACCGCAGAAAGAGATGTCGCGCGGCGTTTGCGTGGCATTGACGCCTTCGCCCGATTTAAACCACTGATGCTCAGCGTCCAGCAGGCTCACTACCGACGCCGAGACATTGAACAGCCTTTTCGCCAGCCGCGTCAGGCGATCGAATCGCTCCTCGGCGGGCGTATTTAACAGACTCAGCGCATGCAGTTGATCGAGACGCTGAGGTTCGTTAGCAGGGATGACTGGTGCTTTCATAAAAAAAACCTTCAAACTTTATAGTTATCGTCTTGCCGTAACAGTATCGGTCAGAAAAGGCGCAACTTAAGAACAAACTGCAACAGATGTCGACAGCCAGGCGATAACCCGCAGTGGCTACCTTAGCGGCTGAGGCAGGCGGTGTAAAATTTGACGGGCGAAGCGTTGTGCAATCATAGCGCGCAGGAGGGGCGGATAAAAAAGCCCGCGTCGGGAAGACACGGGCCGGGGAGATAAGCGGGCCGGACGCGAAAGGCGTGGTCGCGCCTTACAGCAGGTTGCGTTCTGCCAGATCGAGCGCGAAGTAGCTGAAGATAATGTCGGCGCCGGCGCGTTTAATGGCACCCAGGCTTTCCAGAATTACCGCATCTTCATTGATCGCGCCTGCCTGAGCGGCAAACTTGATCATCGCGTATTCACCGCTGACCTGATAGGCCGCCAGCGGCAGCTCGGTGCGCTCGCGGATATCGCGTAGCACGTCCAGATAGGCGCCGGCCGGTTTCACCATCAGCGAATCCGCGCCTTCGGCGGCGTCGATCAGCGATTCGCGGATCGCTTCGCGGCGGTTCATCGGGTTCATCTGATAGGTTTTGCGATCGCCTTTCAGCGCGGTGCCCGCGGCTTCGCGGAACGGACCGTAGAAGGAGGAGGCGAATTTGGTGGAGTAGGACATGATGGCGGTATCGGTAAAGCCCGCTTCATCCAGCGCGCGGCGGATGGCGGCGACCTGCCCGTCCATCGCTGCGGAAGGCGCGATAAAGTCCGCGCCCGCCTGCGCCGCGACCACCGCCTGCTTGCCGAGATTGATCAGCGTCGCGTCGTTATCCACGCCGTGATCGCACAGGACGCCGCAGTGGCCGTGCGAGGTATATTCGCAGAAACAGGTATCGGACATGACGATCATTTCCGGCACCGCGTCTTTACAGATGCGCGACATACGCGCCACCAGGCCGTTTTCCTGCCAGGCGTCGCTGCCGGTAGCGTCGGTGTGGTGAGAAATGCCGAAGGTCATTACGGAACGGATGCCCGCTTTGGCGATGCGTTCGATCTCCCAGGCGAGACGTTTTTCCGGAATGCGCATGACGCCCGGCATCGCTTCGATCGCTTTATAATCATCCACCCCCTCTTCAACAAAGATCGGCAGCGCCAGATCGTTGCGGCTTAATGAGGTTTCCTGGAACATCTCGCGCAGCGCGGCGCTTTTACGTAATCGTCTTGGGCGATTAATTAAAGAAAATTCAGACATAGTGATTAGCTGTACAGGTGAAAAAGTCATCATAGTGTACGCGCTTTTATTCGGGGCAGTGAAACTTCCCGTGCTGACCTTTGCCCGCTTTCGGCCCGCAGGCCGCGGCAGGCCGCCTTTGGCGTTTTATTTAACATGCAGGCAACAGGATTGCCGCTCTATATTCCACCAGGCTATGAAGCGCTATTTGTCATATAAAAAATCATTATTTTTAAGCGCTCTTGAAAAGGCATCGGACGCACCTAAATAAGGTAACGGGAAGGCTGCTTCCCCCGCATGTTTAAACTTTTGACTGCTCAACGTTGTGGAGATTTCAGGAGGTTACTCATGGCATTTAAAACGCTTTCTCTTTTCCCTGATGTCACCGATAGCCTGTTTTCCGATCGCTTTAACCGTATCGATCGGCTGTTCAGCCAGCTGACCGGCGATGCGCCGTTAAGCACCACGCCCGCCTGCGATATTAAACGCCTGGATGAAAGCCACTACGCCATTACGCTTAGCGTACCGGGCTGGAAAGAGAGCGAGCTGGAGATCAGCGCCACGGGCGGACAGCTGACCGTCAGCGGCAAACGCGCGGAAGAGCAGAGCCAACAGGATGAGAAAAGCGGCTGGCTGCATCGCGGCATCAGTCGCCATAATTTCAGCGTCAGCTACTCGCTGCCGCAGCATGTGAAGGTCGAGCGCGCGCGTCTGGAAAACGGCCTGCTGGAGATCGCCCTGTATCAGGAGATCCCGGAAAGTGAGAAACCACGCAAAATCGCTATCGAAAGCCAGCAGCGCGTAATTGAACATAATGCTTAAGCGTTGCATTCACCGACCCCGGCTTCGCCGGGGTTTTTTTATCGCCTTAGCGTCTGCATCCGCTCCAGCTCTTTGGCGTCGTGGCTGCAGAACAGGGTGATGTTTTCCTGCTGATTCAACGACAGCGCGCGCAGCCGCTGCTGATTCTCACGCCGCGCGGCGTTATCGGCCGCCATCATCCACTGGTAGAAGCGCAGCCCTGGCGTGCAGTGGCGCTCCTCCTGATACATCTCGCCGCGATAAAACCAGGCGTCGCCGCCGTGCAGCAGCCAGCCGTCGCGCTGCTGGATCGCCACGCCCGCGTGGCCCGGCGTATGGCCCGGCAGCGGCACCAGCAGGATCTCCGGCGGCAGCCCGTTGAGCGCGCTGACGGCGGAAAAGCCCTGCCAGCTATCGCCCTGCGTCTGGTAGGCCTGCCAGTGCGCCTGCGCCGGCCACTGCGCAGGGCGATAGCGCCGCTGCTGCAGCCAGCTGTCGCGGTGGCGAATGGTTTCCAGCTCCTGCTGCATCACATGCACCTGCGCATGAGGAAAATCGGTCAGCCCGCCGGCGTGATCGAAATCGAGATGGGTTAAGACGATATGCCGTACATCCTGCGCCTGAAAACCGAGACGCTGCACCTGAGCCAGCGCGCTAAGTTCCGGGCGGCGCTGGATGTTGTTGAACAGGCGAAAGAAGGTGGCGATGCGCGAGTCGTGGCGGCGCAGATCCTGTTCGCCGAAGCCGGTATCCACCAACACCAGCCCGTCGCGATCGGTTTCGATCAGCAGGCAGTGACAAACCAGATGGGCATGCAGCCCTTTGCTGAAACCGTCAAATAGCGCGCCGCCAAAAGGACACATAGAACCACAGCTCAGGTGGTGTACCCGCATAGCCTTCCTCCTCAACGTTAAAAGGTAAGTGTGGGCGCTAATGCGCCAGCAAGCCAGACGGCAACGTTCGCCAACAGCGGGCGGCGGGGGGCGCGCTTTCTCGCCGCTGCGCCTGAATCGTTTCTGCCGTGGCCCGTCTGCGGCCGGCCATCGTTTGATACGCGCAAGTGAGAAGGGGTTAAAAAAGGGCGGCAGAGCTAAGGGCAGGGCAAAAAAAAGCCCCTCGCAGAGGGGCTTGTGGGTTACTCATTAATGCGCGGATGCTGCTCAATCAAATTCTTGCGCTTCGCTTCCAGTTTGGCGATCTCTTCCGTGATGTCTTCAATCTTCTGTTCGATGTTGTCGTGATGCTCCTGCAGGATCTCACGCGCTTCTTCGATATCGGACGCCGCCGGCGTCGCGCCTTTCAGCGGCTTGTTGGCGGTTTCTTTCATCGTGATGCCGGTAATCAGGCCGATAACCGCAATCACCATCAGATAGTAAGCCGGCATATAGAGGTCGTTAGAGGCCTCTACCAGCCAGGCGGCGACGGTCGGCGTCAGGCCGGCAATCAGCACTGAAATGTTGAAGGCGCTGGCCAGCGCGCTGTAGCGGATATGGGTCGGGAACATCGCCGGCAGGGAGGAGGCCATCACGCCGGTAAAGGAGTTCAGGATCACCGCCAGCATCAGCAGGCCGGCGAAAATCAGCCCCAGCACATTACTGTTAATCAGCATAAAGGCGGGGATCGCCAGCACCAGCAGCGCGATACTGCCGATAATCACAAACGGACGGCGGCCGAAGCGGTCGCTCAGCAGGCCCATTACCGGCTGCACAAACAGCATACCGATCATGATAGCGATAATAATCAGCACGCCGTGATCTTCAGGGTAGTGCAGGTTATGCGACAGGTAGCTCGGCATATAGGTGAGCAGCATGTAGTAGGTGACATTGGTGGCGATCACCAGACCCACGCACGCCAGCAGGCTTTTCCAGTGCTTAGTGGCGATTTCGCGGAAAGAGACTTTCGGCCCTTCGCGCAGCCCTTCACGGTCGCCCTGCTCCAGTTTTTCTACGTGCTGCTGAAACGCCGGGGTCTCTTCCAGCGCGTGACGCAGATAGAGACCGACGATGCCCAGCGGCAGCGCCAGGAAGAACGGCAGACGCCAGCCCCAGGAGAGGAAGTTCTCTTCGCCGACCACGGTGGAGATCAGTACCACCACGCCCGCGCCCAGCACGAAGCCGGCGATAGAGCCGAAATCGAGCCAGCTGCCCATAAAGCCGCGCTTACGGTCGGGGGAGTATTCCGCCACGAAGATCGAGGCGCCGGTATATTCGCCGCCGACCGAAAAGCCCTGCGCCATTTTCGCCAGCAGCAATAGCACTGGCGCCCAGATGCCGATAGAGGCGTAAGAGGGTATCAGGCCGATACAGAAGGTACTGATCGACATAATCACAATGGTAATAGAGAGGATCTTCTGTCGGCCATACTTATCGCCCAGCATGCCGAAGAACAGGCCGCCCAGCGGACGGATTAAAAAGGGAACGGAGAAGGTCGCCAGCGCGGCGATCATCTGTACGCCGGGATCGGCGCCGGGGAAAAAGACCTTACCTAAGGCGTAGGCAACAAAGCCATACACGCCGAAATCGAACCACTCCATCGCATTGCCTAACGACGCAGCGGTAATTGCCTTGCGTAAACGCGCATCATCAATGATGGTTACGTCATCAAGCGCAATAGGTTTGACACGCTTCCTACGTAGTTTCATATCATTCGCCCTGTGTTTGCTGATTTATCTTAATATCCTCAACGGCGCGAACCGAAAGCTGAATCGAGTCAGATCGCGGCGTTGAGGAAATTTTTATTTTCGGCTATCAATCGTTCAGTTTGTAACCTTTTGCAATAATAACATAACGCAACGATTACCTTCTGATTCCACAGTATATCGTCAGAACGGGGAAAATGTCATATCCGCAAAATTTCCTTCCGTTGAAGACCGGAAAAAAGCAGTGACAGCGGGCGTTAACAGCATAGTCTGCTGAAAATTGCCCTGTAAGCCATTGTTAAACCGTAGCAGTAAAGGCTGCGGTTTTCCGCTTCCCAGGGCGCTGAATCGCGAGAAATGTGACGGGTTTGTTAACAATTATTAATGAGGGGCCCCGTTAAGGGAAAGATTGCGCAAATTATGGCCAGTGAGCGGGGAGGCCAGCCGAGCGCCGCCCGCTTTCCAATGAAACGCTTTAGCCTGAGATAGGTTGCTGGTGAAGAAATCCTGTTTTAGCCGGATGCCGTCAGTCGGCAAAGAAACCCTGTTTTAGCCGAATGCCGTCAATCGGCGAAGAAGCACTGCTTTAGCGCCATTTCAACGCCGCGCAGCTCCGCCAGCCCTTTCAGACGGCCGATGCCGGAGTAGCCCGGGTTAGTCTGCTTATGCAGATCATCCAGCATCTGATGGCCGTGGTCCGGCCGCATCGGAATGGCGCGCTGCTGACCGGCGCGGCGGCGGCGCTGCTCTTCGTCGAGAATCGCCTTGATGACCCCGACCATATCGACATCGCCCGCCAGATGCTCCGCCTCATGGAAGCTGGCGGGATTCTCTTCACGTCGGGTCGCGCGCAAATGAACAAAGTGAATGCGCCCGGCATAGGTTTTCGCCATCTGCACCAAATCGTTGTCGGCACGCACGCCGTAGGAGCCGGTGCAGAAAGTGAAGCCGTTATGGAGGCTATCCACCGTTTCCGTCAGCCACTGCATATCTTCCTGTGTGGAGATAATGCGTGGCAGGCCGAGGATCGGGCGCGGCGGATCGTCAGGATGCACCGCCAGCATAATGCCAGCCTCTTCCGCTACCGGCACGATGGCGCGTAAAAAAGCAGCCATATGCGCGCGCAGCTGCGCCTTATCGATGCCGTCATACTGCGACAGCTGCGCCTGGAACTGCTCCAGCGTGTAACCCTCTTCCGCGCCCGGCAGGCCGGCGATGATATTGCGCGTCAGGGTGGCGATCGCTTCCGGCATCATCGCGGCATAATAGTCCGCCGCCTGACGCTGCTCTTCTTCGCTGTAGGCGTCGCGCGCGCCGGGACGCTGCAGGATATGCAGCTCGAAGGCGGCGAACGCCACGGCATCAAAGCGCAGCGCGCGCGCGCCGTTCGGCAACTGCCAGCCGAGATCGGTGCGGGTCCAGTCCAGCACCGGCATAAAGTTGTAGCAGACGGTATCGATGCCGCAGGCGGCGAGATTGCGCAGCGATTGCTGATAGTTGGCGATATAGCGCTGCCAGTCGCCGCGCTGGGTTTTGATCGCTTCGTGAACCGGCACGCTTTCCACCACCGACCAGTACAATCCTTTCTCCGCCAGCTGCGCCTGACGTTTCTGGATCTCCGCTTTCGTCCAGATCTCGCCGTTGGGAATATGATGCAAAGCGGTCACAATACCGGTCGCGCCCGCCTGTCTGGCGTCATCCAGTGAGACGGGATCGTTAGGGCCATACCAGCGCCAGGTGTGTTCCATAAAGGCTCCTGTAAAGGGGGAGGTGCAGGCCGGCAGGCGTGTCCTCTCTGCCGCCGGTCCGGTTAATGAGCCGGCCATTGGTCAGGCCGCTGGGCCAGAATAGGGCAGTTTTCGCGCAAAAAAGGTGACGACTATCTCAATATGGCGCGCGAAAGCCGATAAAGCGGGGCGCTTACGGCAATATAGCCCGGCGCCGAATAGCGCAGGCGTAACGGAAAATCGGTGAGCGTAATGACCCTGGGAACAGTAAAAAACGAACGGCTTTATCGTCAAATTTCTACCTTACTTAGCGCGGCGATTGTGCGCGGCGAATTCGCGCCCGGCACGCCGCTGCCGCCGGAGCGGGAGCTGGCGCGGCAGCTGAATGTCAGCCGCTCTTCGGTAAGAGAGGCGCTGATTGCGCTGGAAGTCACCGGCTGGGTAGTGATCCGCAGCGGCAACGGCGTGCTGGTGGCCGATCCACTGCCGCTGCAGCCGGAAGAGGAGGCGGAAACGTTCAGCCTGCGCGATTTCATTAAGGCGCGTCAGAGTTTTGAAGCGATGACGGCGGAGCTGGCGGCGCGCCACGGTAGCGAGGCGCAGCGGCGAGAACTGCTGGAGGTGGCTGAACGACTGGCACGCCACAGCGTTAACGATGACGCTTTTTTACAGCAGGATAAGCGTTTTCATCTGCTGATTAGTGAGATGAGCGGCAATGAAGTACTGCGCGAGATGATGGAGCATCTGTGGAATATGCGTAAAAGCCCACGCTTTGTACGGCTGGAAAACCATTTTGCCGATCGCGATTTCCCGCGCGAGCTGAATCACGACCATCAGCGCATCGCCCGCGCCATCGCGGAGCAAAACCCGCCGCTGGCACGGGACAGCATGGCGCTGCATCTGCAGCGCGTGTATGACCACCTGTTCCCGGAGACGTGACTCAGCGCTTCACCGGCGGACGGCCGTTGCCCAGCAGGATAGCCAGCTTGCTGCCGCCGGGCGTGGTCTCCATCAGAATTTTACAAACGCTGGTCAGCGGCACTGACAACAGCATCCCCACCGGGCCAAGCAGCCAGCCCCAGAAGATCAACGACAGAAACACTACCAGCGTAGAGAGACCCAGGCCACGCCCCATCACGCGCGGCTCCAGCATATTGCCGAACACCATATGTATCGCGCCAAACAGCGCCGCTACCAGCAGCGCGTCGTAAAAATCATTCAATACCAGCGCCTGAATAAATGGCGGGACACCGGCGATAATCGGCCCGATATTGGGAATAAAGTTCAACACAAAAGCGACCACCCCCAGAACAGCGCGAACTTTACGTCCAGCAGCAGCAGCGTCAGCCAGACGGCGACGCCGGTGATCAGGCTAATCAGCGTTTTCAGCGCCAGGTAGTGGGTGACGCCTTTCAGCGCCTTATGCAGCCCGGCAATGCGGATCTGCGGGTTCACCAGCGCGTTACGCAGCTTATAAGGCAGGTGACGCACCTCGAACAGCATAAAAATCACTGTCATGATCAGCAGGATAAAGTTGCTCATCGCCCCGGAGAACTGTGTCAGCACCATGGTGGCGACATTCATAATCGCGTTTGGGTCGAGCTGCTCCGCCAGCGCGCGCGTGGAGACGGGAATATTCAGCCGTCCGGCGTAGTGCTGGATAACGGTCAGCTTCTGTTCAAGGATGGTGCGTATCTGCGGATAGACCAGCGAGAATTCGTTGACCGAGCTGGCGAGCATCGCCACCAGCATCAAAATCACCAGCAGTACTACGACCATCACCAGCGTAATGGCCCAGGTGCGCCGCAGCCCGCGACGCATTAAGATATTCACCAGCGGGTTCAGGACTATCGCCAGAAAGATCGCCAGAAGAAAGGGAACGATGATATCCGAAGCGGCGCGGATGCCTGCCAGAATAACCACCAGCGTTGCCATTTTAAGCAACATATTCTGTCCCATTTTTTCCTGCTGCGGTGCAATCATAGTTTCCTCTGTCAACAATTCCGGCTCAAAGAGTGTAGCTGCTAACGGTCGCTAACGCGCTGATATTTTTCGTTAACCTGCACGTAACGTTGCACAATCGGAATTATGACCATGTCCGGATGGCGGCGGCGGACTGCATCCGGCGGCGGCCCATTCCGACAGCTGAAATAAAACCTCTGCCGGTATGGCGAAAGAGAGCCGTGGCCAGTAAACCCGGACGGAACGGCAGCGGCTAACGGCAGCGGCTAACGGCAGGCGCCAGGCGTGACAGAACGCGCTTTGTTTGAACGCTGTGGAATAAATCGGCGTATAGTCATTCCTTAGCCTGTTAATTATCTGTGACGAGCCAAAACCTATGCCTGAACAGCCCGCTGCGGAAACGCCGCAAAGCGCCTTTCGACTGAATCAGCGTATTCTCTCCGTTGTTGTTTTCAATTTCGCCAGCTATCTCACCATCGGCCTGCCGCTTGCGGTACTGCCGGGCTACGTGCATGACGTGATGGGCTACAGCGCCTTTTGGGCGGGGCTGGTGATCAGCCTGCAGTATCTCTCTACGCTGCTGAGCCGACCGCATGCCGGACGCTACGCCGATCTGTGGGGGCCAAAAAGGGTGGTGGTGTTCGGTCTTGGCGGCTGTCTGCTGAGCGGCGTCTGTTATGCGCTGGCCGCCATCAGCGCAGGCTGGCCGCTGGCGAGCCTGGCGCTGCTCTGTATCGGGCGGCTGGCGCTGGGTATCGGACAGAGCTTCGCCGGCACCGGCTCAACGCTGTGGGGCGTGGGGGTGGTCGGCTCGGTGCATATCGGCCGGGTGATTTCGTGGAACGGTATCTGTACCTACGGCGCGATGGCGCTGGGCGCGCCGCTGGGGGCGCTGATCTATCATCTGGGTGGCATACTGCTGCTGGCTGCGGTGATCATCGTGATCACTTTGCTGGCGATCGTACTGGCGCTGCCGCGTCCGGCGGTAAAAGGCAGTAAAGGCAAACCGCTGCCGTTCCGCGCCGTGCTGGGCAAAATCTGGCTGTTCGGCCTGCTACTGGCGATGGGCTCGGCGGGCTTCGGCGTCATCGCCACCTTTATTACGCTGTTTTACCAGGCGAAGGGCTGGTCGGGCGCCGCCTTTTCGCTGACGCTGTTCAGCCTGGCATTCGTCGGCGCGCGCCTGCTGTTTCCCAACAGCATCAACCGTCACGGTGGGCTGCGGGTGGCGCTGGTCTGTTTTGCGGTAGAGGCGCTGGGACTGTTTATCGTCTGGCTTTCCTTTACGCCCTGGCTGGCGAACCTGGGCGCGCTGCTGACCGGCGCAGGCTTCTCGCTGGTTTTCCCGGCGCTGGGCGTGGTAGCGGTGAAAGCGGTACCGCAGCAAAATCAGGGCAGCGCGCTGGCGACCTTTACTGCCTTTATGGATCTCTCGTTAGGCATTACCGGGCCGGTTGCCGGTTTTATCATGAGCTATGCGGGCGTGCCGGTGATCTATCTGTTGAGCGGGCTGCTGGTCTGTCTGGCGCTGCTGCTGACGTGGCGCATGCAGCAGGGCCATGCGGCGCAATAAGGCGGCATACCGCCGCGCATAAAAAAGGCCTCTCGGTGAGAGGCCAAAAAAGCAAAGACACAAATAACAGATAACTCCTGAGAGCCACTGCCGACGCTATGTCCGCAGCGGTTCGATCCGTGTGCAGCCGTTCAGTTGCCGCCGTGTAAGGCCTTCCACTGCTATGCCATCAGCCTGCCGCCGTGCAATGCCTTCCACTGCTATGCCATCAGCCTGCCGCCGTGCAATGCCTTTTACTGCTATGCCATCAGCCTGCCGCCGTGCAATGCCTTCCACTGCTATGCCATCAGCCTGCCGTGGTGCCATTACGCCTGCAGCAGTTCGATACTGCGGCGGATTTCACATTCGATATCTGCCTCATCCCAGTTCGCCAGGTCGGAAGAGAAAGGCTCGAAAGCGTAAACGCCGCGATAACCCATCTGCTCCAGCCGCTTAACCTGCGCCACGCTGTTCAGCACGTCACCGTCGCTCAGCATAATGCGCTCTTCGTCGGTCAGCTGCGCGGTCGGGCGCGCGTCTTCGACACCGGAGAGATGCACCAGGCCGATACGTTCGATATCGATGCCCGCGGCGAACTCCTGCTCCGCCTGCTCATAGAGATGGTGATGGAAGGTATCGATCAATACGCTGAACGGCACCTGCGCATCGCGGATCAGTGCCTGCGCCTGCACAGCGGAGCGCAGCGAGCTTTGGGGAAAGCCGAGCGGCTCAACCAGCCCCTGCACGCCATATTTTTCAAACAGCGGCGCCAGCTGCCGCAGCGCCGCGACGGTTTTCTCGCCAGAGATCGGCTGGCCGTCGTTAAGCGGACAGAGTACCAGCGCGCGCGCGCCAATCGCCTGCGCCTCTTGCAGCAGCGATGCGGCGCGCGCCAGCAGATCGTCATCCACGCGGTTAAAGGGATAGAGTGCGTTGATCGTGACGATTTCCATGCCGTACTGCTTCGCCAGCGCCTTAACCTGCGCATGCGTTAAATCGTCAGTCACTTTGCCGCTTGGCATGTCGTTGCGCAGCTCCACCTTGTTCAGCCCCAGCCGCTGAACCAGCTTAAAGAACGCTTCAATGCTGAGACCGGGCGCGATTTTGCGGTTGATACAAAAACGGGTGGGATCGATAGCCATGACTTGCTCCTGCAAGAAGAACGATTGAACCGGCAGCGCGGCGTGCCGGAGGAATGGCATAAAGAGAACATTTATTTCATAAATAATAAATAATGAAATTTAAGTTTTTGGATCTGCTTCGCAAAAATTTCATTTTTGCTGTCACCGTTGCGTCTGAAGAGGAAGAGGAAGAGTACTGAAAAGAGCGGGCAAATGGGCAGGAAGACTAACCGGCAGGCGTTTGGCAGCGTTGAAATACACGCCGCCCGTTACGAGAAAAATGCGATCTGCCCCGCTAAAAACGAATTTTTCAAACTGATCTATTTGAAAAATTTATTTCAATATAATAGGGTCAAGGCATGAAAACGGCTTATCTCCCCCGCAGCCGCGGCGAAGCCTGATGCGCCTTCCGGCAGGGAACCTACACATCAATGAGGCACGAACATGAATATCGTTGGAAACTTTATTGGCGGTAAAGTCACCCATAGCGCCAGCAGTGAAACTATCCCGGTTTACGATCCGGCGAGCGGCAAAGTGGTGCGCGAACTGACGCAGAGTACCGCAGAGGAGGTCGCGCAGGCGATTGACGTCGCGCATAAGGCGTTTCCCGCATGGTCGCAAACCTCTCCGCTGCGCCGCGCGCGTATCATGTTCAATTTTAAAATGCTGCTGGAAAAACATCGTGACGAGCTGGCGGCATTGATCGTCAGCGAACACGGCAAGGTTTGGTCTGACGCGCTGGGCGAGCTGACGCGTGGCATGGAAGTGGTAGAGTTTGCCTGCGGCATTCCGCACCTGATCAAAGGCGAATATTCGCCGAACGTCGGTACCGGCGTAGACAGCTATTCGCTAATGCAGCCGCTGGGCGTGGTGGCGGGCATCACCCCGTTCAACTTCCCGGCGATGGTGCCGATGTGGATGTTCCCGATCGCGCTCGCCTGCGGTAACACCTTCGTGTTGAAGCCGCCGGCGCTCGATCCTTCCGCCGCGGTACGCATGGCGGAGCTGCTGAGCGAAGCGGGTCTGCCGGACGGCGTGCTCAACGTGATCCACTGCGCCAATGAAACGGCGGAGCAGCTCTATACCGATAGCCGCGTACAGGCGGTGAGCTTCGTCGGCTCCTCCGGCGTGGCGGAACATATCTATAAAACCGCCAGCGCGCACGGCAAGCGCGTGCAGGCATTCGGCGCGGCGAAAAATCACGCCATCGTGATGCCGGACGCCGATCTGGACGCCACCGTCAACGCCATTATGGGCGGCGCGTTCGGTTCGGCGGGCGAGCGTTGTATGGCGCTGCCGGTGGTGGTGGCCGTGGGCGACGACACGGCCGACAAGCTGATCGCGCGCCTTACGCCACTGGTCAAAGCGCTGCGCGTCGGGCCGGGCATGCAGAAAGGCAGCGAAGAGAATGAGATGGGGCCGGTAGTATCCGCCGTCCATCAGAAGAAGGTGCTGGGCTACATCGATAAAGGCGTGGCGGAAGGCGCGGAGCTGGTGGTGGACGGACGCGGCTTCCAGGTGCCGGGCCATAGCGAAGGCTACTATGTCGGCGGCACGCTGTTTGATAAGGTCACCAGCGATATGGTTATCTGGCGCGAAGAGATTTTCGGGCCGGTGCTGGGCATTATGCGCGCGCCCGATTATCAAAGCGCGCTGGCGCTGGTTAACAGCCATGAGTTCGGCAACGGCAGCGCCATCTTCACCAGCAATGGCCACACCGCACGCGATTTCGTGCAGAACGTAGAGGCCGGCATGGTGGGCGTCAACGTGCCGGTACCGGTGCCGATGGCGTTTCACAGCTTCGGCGGCTGGAAACGTTCAGTCTTCGGCGCGCTGAATGTTCACGGGCCGGATGGCGTACGCTTCTATACGCGCATGAAAACCGCCACGGCGCGCTGGCCGGGCGGCCAGCAGACGGTATCGGAATTCAGCATGCCGACGCTGGGCTAATTACCTTACAAGGAGGATCGCATGTCTTTGCTTGCAAAACGTCAGCAGCCTGACGCTAACGGACGTATCCAGCACATCACACCGGAAAGCGCCGGCTGGCGCTTTGTCGGCTTCGATGTCTATCTGCTGAAAAAAGGGCAGACCCTGACGCTGGAGAGTGAGGATAAGGAGCTGTGTCTGGTGCTGGTAAGCGGTCTGGCGTCGGTGAAAACGCGCCATGCCGATTTTCCCGCCATCGGCCGCCGGCAGTCGCCTTTCGAGCGTACGCCGCCCTGGTCGGTTTATGTGCCGCACCACGACCGCGTCGAGGTGGCGGCGGATTCCGACCTGGAGCTGGCGGTATGCAGCGCGCCTGGCCACGGGCATCTGCCGGCGCGGCTGATTGCGCCGCAGGATGTTGGCGTCGAGCATCGTGGTAAAGGGCGCAACCAGCGCCTGGTGCATAATATTCTGCCGGACGACCAGCCAGCCGATAGCCTGCTGGTGGTAGAGGTCTATACCAACGAAGGCGATACCAGTTCTTATCCCAGTCATAAGCATGACCAGGAACATTCTCCCGATGAAACCTATCTGGAGGAGACCTACTATCATCGTTTCCAGCCGGAGCAGGGGTTCGCGATGCAGCGCGTCTATACCGACGACCGTTCGCTGGATGAATGCATGGCGCCTTACAATCAGGATGTCGTAACGGTACCGCGCGGCTACCATCCGGTAGCGACCATTGCCGGCTACGACAACTACTATCTGAACGTGATGGCGGGGCCGGTGCGTAAATGGAAATTCACCTGGGAGAAGGATCACGCCTGGGTCAATAGCGACAGCTATCCTGCGGAGAAGCCGCAGAATGAACGGTGATGAAGTGAAACGCTAAAAGTGGCGTAAGCAACAGATAAAAAGGGCGGCCCGGGCCGCCCTTTTCGTTACGCTTTGGCATTGTTCAACGCCAGCGATACCGCCAGCGTCTGCGCCAGGCAGAGCGAGGCGACCTGCGAACGGAAACCATCCACCTGCGCTTCGCGCACGACAAAGCAGACGTCGCTAAAGGCGGCCAGCGGGCTGACCTGGCTATCGGTAATGGCGATCTGCTGCGCGCCGCGGCTGGCCCCCATCTCGACCAACTCTACCCCTTCGCGCGCATAAGGCGAGTAGCTGATGGCGATCACCACATCCTTCGGGTTCACCATGCTGAGTTGCTCGGTAAACATGCCGCCCAGGCCGTCGATCAGAAAGGCGCGGCGTTCCAGATGGCGCAGCGCGTAGGTCAGATAGGTGGCGACGCTGAACGAACGGCGCAGGCCGATAACATAGATATTCTCCGCCTTGCTGAGCATTTCGACCGCTTTATTCAGCTGTTCCGGATTGGTCTGCATCGCCAACTGCTGCAGCGCCTGCGAGTTCACCATAGTGAATACGTTCAGGATCTCCGCCGGGTTTTCAGGCGAGGCGGCAGCTTCATCGGTGGCGGTCTGCCGGAACAGGCGCGCGCGTTCAGTGTAGTTCACCGTCTCTTCCATTAAGTGCTGGCGAAACACCTGCTTCATTTCATTGAAGCCGCTAAAGCCGAAAGCGTTGGAAAAGCGGATCAGGGTGGAGGGCGGTACATCCGCCTGCTGAGCGATAGAGGCGACGGTATCGAAAGCGATGCTGTTGCTGTTATCAAGGATATAGCGTGCAACCTGTTTCAGACGTTTGCTGAGCGTATCATAGCGGCGACGAATGTCGTCCTGTAACAAGGAAAGCTGTGTAGGATTAGTTGTCATTACTTCGACCTGCTAAAAATGATTGGCGTTTTGCTGAGCGATATTCTACCAGACGAATGGAAAATTTCATTTGAATCCCCTGTTAGCAGGCTTTATTTCATCGCAACATGAATTACCTCACATTTGGTGGTGCTAAATGCGTTCTGGCCTGCAGGGCAAAGAGAGCTGCCGCCGGGCGAGAAGCCGGGGTCATTCGTGCGGGGAAATAAGCACGCCGCTAACGCGAGATGCGCCAGCGGCGTAGCCGGTTAACGGCGGATTAGCTGGCCTGGCGCACCGGGCGTGCTTCGCGCCAGTAGCCGATCAGCGTCAGGTAGTTGCTTTTCACCTGGCGGATCAGCGCCTCGTCGCTCAATTCGCCCTGCAGCCACTGGCGTGACGGCTGGCCGAAGATGGTGCGGCCAACGGCAAACCCTTTGACCCACGGTGCCTGTGCCGCATCGCGGAAGCCCGCTTTTAGCTTCTCTTCCGGCGCATCCAGTCCCAGCAGCAGGATGCCGCGACACCAGGGGTCCTCTTGCTCGATCACCGCGCCGATCGCCTGCCAGCTGTGCAGCGATAGCGGCGGCAGCTTCCACCAGTCGGGCTGCACGCCAAGACGGTAGAAGTGAGAGATGATCTCCAGATAATACGACTCCTGACGATCCGGGTTCTCTTCCGGCAGGATCACCTCAAGCAGCAGCTCATGGCCCGATTTATTGCAGCCGCGCCAGACGTCGAGGATCAGCGCGTCCTGCTCAGCGCGCAGCGCGGCGTCGTCATGAGGATGATAAAAGACCAGACATTTCACCACATGCTCCAGCGGCCAGTCGATCAGCTGCGAGCCGATATTGCCATGCTCAAGGCGCAGCGGACGCGAGCCGGGCATTTCAATCGGGCGGCCGATCCACCAGCCTTTGCCGGTGATGGCGTTTAGCGCGCGTTGGCCGTAGGTGGTGTCTGCCAGAATACCGCTGCTGTTCTCTAACCCGGCTTCGGCCGCCGCCGCTTCCGCCGCCTGCAGCAGCAATGTTTTCAGCTGCGGGATGCGTTCGGGATCGGCGCCCGCTTCCTGCGCCATATCCGCCAGCTGTTTGCGGTGATCGAAAGCGAACACGCACAGCTCGCGCCAGCTCTGCCGGCGGGTCGTGACCCGGTGCAGATGGTTCAGCCGCGCGTCGCGGTCGGGACGTTTCACTTCGCGGTCGCGGCTGAGGTAATCATCCAGCTCCGCTTTGGTTGGCATCGCCGGGGCGCAGCCGTGGCGCGATACCACCAGCGCGCCGCAGGCGTTGGCGTAGCGACATGCCTGCTGCCAGCCTTCGTCATTTAGCCAGCCGCGCAGCAGACCGGACATAAAGGCATCGCCCGCACCCAGTACGTTCAGCACCTCCACGCGCACGCCGCTTTGTAGCGTCGTCTGCTCCCAGCTGTCAGGAATATCGCCTTCAAACACCACGCAGCCCAGCGGCCCGCGTTTACAAACCAGCGTCGCCTTGCTTGACTGGCGCACCGCTTTCAGCGCGCTCAGCGTATCGGTGCTGCCGCCGGCGATATGGAACTCCTCTTCCGTTCCGACAATCAGATCAAAATAGTGCAGCACTTCCTGCAGCTCGCGGGTGACGCGCGCCGATTCGATAAAGCGCGTTTCGCCGTCGCCCAGCGAGGTCAGCCCCCACAGCACCGGGCGATAGTCGATATCCAGCGCGGTGCGCAGGCCGTGACGGCGTGCGATCTCCAGCGCCTTCAGCACCGCCGCGCGCGTGTCCGGGTGGGAAAGGTGGGTGCCGGTCACCGCCACTGCACGGGCAGAGGCGATATATGCTTCGTCGATATCCTGCGGCGTCAGGCCCATGTCGGCGCAGTTATCGCGGTAGAAAATCAGCGGGAAAGTATCTTCATCTTTAATGCCCAGCATCACCAGGCCGGTGAGACGGGTTTTATCGGTAATCAGATACGCCGTATCGACGCCCACGCGCTGCAGCTCTTCACGCAGGAAACGGCCATTGTGTTCATCGCCGACGCGCGCCAGCATAGCGGATTTCAGCCCCTGAATGGCGGCGCCGTAGGCGACGTTGCCCGATGAGCCGCCAAGATAGCGGGCAAAGGTGCTGGTATCTTCCAGCCGCGCGCCAATTTGCTGACCATAGAGATCAACGGCAATGCGGCCGATACAAATCACATCAAGCCGCTTCTGTTGTGTACTCATACCTGTTGTTTCCTTCTGTGATAAGCAGACACTGTCGAGCGTCTCCAGAGATCTTTCGGGAAGGCTCCCGAGAATCCGATCGCACCGGATCAACTGTGCTGGCAGTATGGGGAATAAATATTCCAAAAACAATATAGAATGAAATTATTAACCCAAAACTGTGAGGCGGGTAAAACTCTCTTTCGCTTTTTAACCGCCGCCCGGCGGCGGCGATTTCCCAGCGGTTTGGGCGCTGCGTCAGCTTTTTCCGTTTATTTTTAAGATGTTGCTCTTTTGCTGAAAATGAAATGGAATATTTGTTTTTATCGTCACCGCCGGGCGCCGTTCCACTTCCGCCCGCTAAAAAGCCGCCTGCCGCGCCGCTAAAAGAGATAATTTGATCTCTCTCGCAAAATGAAATGTTTCTTCTGTAATCGTATTTTATGAAAAAATTATTTGTTTATAATCGCCACACGTTTCACTAATTAGCCGTCGGGCGGCCGCCGTTTCAAGCCGTCGACTTCTGCGAACGGCGGCGCGCTCTGTCGTAACGCTACCGCCACGGGTAAAGGATGAGCAAATGGGCACGATCAGATTAACCACCGCGCAGGCGCTGGTGAAATTCCTCGACAATCAGTACCTCTCCGTCGACGGGGCCGAAACCAAATTCGTCAAAGGCATCTTCGCCATTTTCGGCCACGGCAACGTGCTGGGGCTGGGTCAGGCGCTGGAGCAGGATAATGGCGATCTGGTGGTGCATCAGGGCCGCAACGAGCAGGGTATGGCGCACGCCGCCACCGGCTACGCCAAACAGAAGCTGCGTCGTGAAATCATCGCCTGCACCTCGTCGGTCGGGCCGGGCGCCGCCAATATGATCACTGCCGCCGCCACCGCCACGGCGAACCGCATTCCGCTGCTGCTGCTGCCGGGCGATGTCTTCGCCACGCGCCAGCCCGATCCGGTGCTGCAGCAGATTGAACAGAGCCACGACTTAAGCCTCAGCACCAACGACGCGTTTCGCGCCGTCAGCAAATACTGGGATCGCGTCAGCCGCCCGGAGCAGCTGATGACCGCCTGCATCAATGCGATGCGCGTACTGACCGATCCGGCGGAGACCGGCGCGGTGACGCTGGCGCTGCCGCAGGATGTGCAGGGTGAGGCCTGGGATTTCCCCGATTACTTTTTCCAGAAACGCGTTCATCGCCTGGACCGTCGTCCGCCCACCGAGGCGCAGCTGCAGGATGCCCTGACGCTGCTGGCGGGCAAGCGCAAGCCGCTGATCGTCTGCGGTGGCGGCGTAAAATATTCCGGGGCAGGCGAGGCGCTGCGCCAGTTCGCCGAGCGTCATCAGATCCCGTTTGCGGAAACTCAGGCGGGCAAAGGCACGCTGATCTCCGACCATCCACTTAATGTCGGCGGCGTCGGCGAAACCGGCTGTCTGGCGGCCAACCTGCTGGCGAAAGAGGCCGATTTAGTCATTGGTGTCGGCACGCGCTACACCGATTTCACCACTGCGTCGAAATGGATATTCCAGCATCCGGAGGTGAGCTTCCTGAATATCAATATCAGCAACTTCGATGCTTATAAGCTGGACGGCGTGCAGCTGGTGGCGGACGCGCGCGAGGCACTGACCGCGCTGGATACGCGTCTGGCGGCGCAGGGGTTCCGCAGTGAGTGGGGCACGCAGATTGCGCAGGCGCAGAGCCGGTTGCTCAAGGAGACGCAGCGCGTCTATCAGGCGGCCTACAGCGAAGAGAACTTTGTGCCGGAAATCGACGACAGCATCGATCGCGAGGCGCTGTTCGCCGAGTTCAACCGTTTGACCGGCTCTTTTCTGACACAAAGCAGCGTGCTGGGCGCGCTTAACGAGCAGCTGCCGGAAGATGCAGTGATTGTCGCCGCCGCCGGCAGCCTGCCGGGCGACCTGCAGCGTGTCTGGCGCACCAAAGCGCACAACGGCTATCACGTGGAGTATGGCTACTCCTGCATGGGATATGAGATCAACGCCGCGCTCGGCGTCAAGCTGGCTGAGCCGCAGCGCGAAGTCTATGCGCTGGTGGGCGACGGCTCTTTTATGATGCTGCACTCCGAGCTGGTCACCTCGATCCAGGAGAAGACGAAAATCAACGTGGTGCTGTTCGATAACATGACCAATGGCTGCATCAACAACCTGCAGCTAGAACACGGCATGGACAGCTTCACCACTGAGTTCCGTTTCCGCGACGCGGAAAGCGGCAAGCTGGATGGTGGCTTTATTCCGGTCGACTTCGCCGCCATCGCCGCGGGCTACGGCTGCAAAACCTGGCGCGTCACCACGCTCGAAGAGCTGAGCCAGGCGCTGGAAGCGGCGCGCAAAGAGACTGTCTCTACCCTGATTGATGTAAAAGTCTTGCCCAAAACCATGGTGCATAAATATTTCAGCTGGTGGCACGTCGGCGGTGCGCAGGTCTCACGTTCTGAGCGCATCGACGCCGTCGCCAAAATGCTAAAAGAGCATGTCGATCAGGCAAGAAAATACTGATACCTAAACACTTTCTCTGAACATCTACCCTGACAGCGGATGTCGCCAGCCTGGCTGGCGGGTTCGCGCTTACCCTGAATTCTGGAGACATTATGACTCTGAAACTTGGCGTTATCGGCACCGGCGCAATTGGCCAGGAACATATCCGTCGCTGCACAAAAGTATTGCAGGGCGCCACCGTGACGGCGGTATCCGACATTAACCTTGAAGGTGCCAGAGCGGCACTGACGCGGCTGGGTCTGCAGGCGGAAGTTTATGCCAACGGTCACGACGTAGTGAACTCGCCCGACGTCGAGGCGCTGCTGGTTACGTCCTGGGATCCGACGCACGAAGAGTTCGCCCTGGCCGCCATCGCCGCCGGCAAGCCGGTGTTCTGCGAGAAGCCGCTGGCGATGACTGCCGAAGGCTGCCGCCGCGTGGTGGACGCCGAGATGAAGTTCGGCAAGCGCCTGGTGCAGGTCGGCTTTATGCGTCCTTACGATGTGGGCTACCGCGCGTTGAAAAAGGTGATTACCGAAGGGCAGATCGGCGAGCCGCTGATGCTGCACTGCGCGCACCGCAATCCCGCCGTGCCGGAGAGTTACACCACCGATATGGCGATCACCAGCACCCTGATCCATGAGCTGGACGTGCTGCGCTGGCTGACCGATGACGACTATAAAACCGTGCAGGTGGTCTTCCCGCGCGTCACCTCCAAAAGCCACGCCCGCCTGAAAGATCCGCAGATCGTGCTGTTTGAGACGCAGAAAGGCATCCGTATCGACGTGGAGATCTTCGTTAACTGCGCCTACGGCTATGACATTCAGTGCGAAGTGGTCGGCGAAGAGGGCATCGCCCGTCTGCCGGAGCCGTCCGCAGTGCAGATGCGCAGAGGCGCGCAGCTTTCCACCGCCATCCTCACCGACTGGAAAGACCGTTTTATCGACGCCTATGACGTTGAACTGCAGGCCTTTATCAACGATGTCAGCAGCGGCACGCTGACCGGCCCGTCTGCCTGGGATGGCTATGCCGCCTCGGTCGCCGCCGATGCCTGCCTCAAGGCACAAAACAGCGGCGCTATTGAACAGGTCGAGCTGCCGCCGCGTCCGGCTTTTTACGATAAAGCTTAATTTTTGCGCTCTTCCCGCTATGTCGGGAAGAGTACGCACCATGCACTGAGCAATCAGGGAGAACGTTATGAAGATCGCTTTCGATGTGGATGTCATCCGAGACTTAGGCATCACAAAGATGGTTCATCAGGTAGCTGACTGGGGCTACAAATACATTGAACAGTCGCCGCATCCGCAGATTAACCCCTTCTATAAGCACCCGAAAGCCAGCCGGGAGATCATGACGGAGTATAAGAACGCGCTGAAAGCGACCGGCGTCGAGATCTCCTCGTTTATCGTGGTGTATCGCTGGTCTGGCCCGGACGAGCTGCGCCGCCAGGCAGCAGTGAAAAACTGGAAACGCATGATTGAGATTGCCGTCGAGATGGGCGTACAGGTGATCAATACCGAACTCTCCGGCAACCCCAACGAACCGGAGATTTGCGAAGAGATGTTCTACCGCTCCATGGAGGAGCTGCTGCCGATCGTGGAGCGCGAAGGCATCCGCATCGAAATTCAGTCGCACCCCTGGGATTTCTGCGAGCAGAACAACGAAACCGCCGATATCGTAAAGTCGTTCCGCAGCGAAAACGTGAAGTACGTTTACAGCGTGCCGCACACCTTCTTCTATGACAAAGGTAAAGGCGACGTAAAAAGCATGCTTGAGTATGTGGGCGACGATCTGTCGCACGTGCTGGTCGCCGATACCATGAATCACACCAAACACTGTCGCTATATCGTCAACCCGCCAGGCGTGGACGCCGCGGTGCATCAGCATGTCGGCGTCGGCGAAGGCGAAGTTGATTTCACCACCCTGTTCAACACCCTGCGTGAGATGGATTTTGCCAACCGCAGCTATAAGGTGGGCGGCGAATCGATTATTGCCTCGGCGCTGTTCGGCTATCCGGAAAAGATGAAGTATCAGGCGGTGGAAACGCGCGAGCTGATCGAGCGCGAGCTGCTGAGCAAATAAGACGACGGGCCTGCGGGCCTGCGCGCGTGGCGGCGAGCGGCCGCCGTACTGAACAGAGAATTCACCATGAATAAAGAGAATGTGAAGCTGGCGATCGCGCCGATTGGCTGGACCAACGACGATATGCCGGAGCTGGGGAAAGAGAACACCTTTCAGCAGACCGTGAGTGAAATGGCGCTGGCGGGCTTCAGCGGCAGCGAAGTCGGCAGCAAATATCCCCGCGATCCGGCGGTGCTGAAGCCGATGCTGGCGATGCGCGGTATAGAGATCTGCAACGCCTGGTTCAGCACCTTTTTCGCCAACGGCGAAAAGGCAAAAACCATCGATGAGTTCGTTAACCACATGAACTTCTTACATGCGATGGGCGCGCGGGTGATTGGCTGCTCTGAGCAGAGCAAAAGCATTCAGGGCACGTCGCTGGCGGTATTCGATCAGAAACCGGTGTTTACCGAAGAGGAGTGGCGGTTAACCGCTGAAGGCTATAATGAGCTGGCGACAATCGCAGCGGAAAAAGGAATGCAGGTCTGTTTGCATCATCATATGGGCACCGGCATTCAGACGCCCGCCGAAATCGACCGCTTTATGGCGCTGACCAACGACGATGTCTATCTGCTCTACGATACCGGCCATATCTACTACTCCGAAAACAGCGAACAGGCGATGCTGGCGGTGCTGGAGAAACATCTGTCGCGCATCAACCATGTCCATCTGAAGGATGTGCGCGACGAGGTGGTCAGCATGGTGCGCAATCAGAAGCTCTCTTTCCTGGAGGGGGTAAAGCGCGGCACCTTCACTGTACCGGGCGACGGCGTGATCGATTTCAGGCCAGTATTTAACATTCTCGATAAGGCAGGCTACCGCGGCTGGATGGTTGTAGAGGCGGAGCAAGATCCGGCGCTGGCTAACCCGTTTGAATATGCGGTAAAGGCGCGCCGCTATATCCGCGAGACCGCAGGCATTTAATGAGGTGCGGCGCCGAAAAGCGCGCCCGGGTAAAGCCGTAAACGACAAACGCCGCCGTGTCCGGCGGCGTTCTTATGCATAAGCGGGCGTTTATTTCAGCGTGATGGTATTAATCACGTTTTCCGCCGCCGCCTGCGCCTTCTGCTGGTTATCGGCAGGCAGCGTAATTTGCAGCGTCAGTAATTTACCGTCCGCTTTCGCCAGCACCACGGAAGACCAGGCTGACTGCTGGTTGGCGGAGATCACCGTATCCAGCTGCTGCGCCGCTTCGCCTTTCAGCGTAATCGCTTTATTGGACACTACCTGCAGCTGCGGATCGCGGTTGCGCTGCTGCTGCTCCAGACGTTTCGCCAGTACGTCCAGCCCTTCGTTGGTGGCGTCGCCGTCAATCACGATAATAGCGCGCTGGCCGCTCTCATCGGCGTAGACGTGCATATTATTCGCCTGGGTGCCCAGTTTGCCGCTCTTGTCGGACATGCCCGCCGGCAAGTTGAAGCTGAGTTTGCCATCCATTAATGACACCGTCTGCGTCGATGTGCTGGCGCTGGCGCCGTTATCGTCCGCTGCGGCTTTATCCGACTGCTGATCGCAGGCGGCCAGACCTACTACCAGTAAACCTATTCCAAGATATTTTGTAAGTTGACGCATCAGGTTCCCTTTTATTGATTAGCCTGGCAATACAGTACTCAATACAAACTGAATCAGCGCGTAAAAGCAACCTATCGAGTGTCACAGGATCTTAGACGCGCTGACAGTTTGCCGCTATTGCCGCTTAGCCGAAATTGTAGCGGGTTTGTCCCGACATCGCCGCCAGACGCTTTAACGTCGCATTAAGCAGCACGCCGTAGGCAGGCAGGAAGAAGACCATGCAGATCAGCACCTTGAAGCTGTAGTCCACCAGCGCGATCTCTACCCAGTGCTGCGCCATAAAGGCGTCTGGGCTTTTATAAAAGGCGATAAAGAAAAAGGCGAGGGTATCGCTGATGTTGCCTAAGAACATCGCCGACGCGGGCGCCGCCCACCACTGCGGCAGCTGGCGCAGCCGGTTAAAGACATGTACGTCCAGAATCTGCCCCAGCGCATAGGCCATGAAGCTGGCGCAGGCGATGCGGGCGACAAACAGGTTAACCTGCTGCAGCGCTTCCAGCCCCTGCCACGCGCCGTTATAGAACAGCGAAGAGACCACATAGGAGATAAACAGCGCGGGCACCATAACCGCCAGGATAATCCGGCGGGCCAGCGGCGCGCCAAAAATCCGCACGGTCAGATCGGTGGCCAGGAAGATAAACGGAAAGCTGAAGGCACCCCAGGTGGTATGAAAGCCAAACAGGGAG
Source organism: Mixta gaviniae (assembly GCF_002953195.1). Classification (GTDB taxonomy): domain Bacteria; phylum Pseudomonadota; class Gammaproteobacteria; order Enterobacterales; family Enterobacteriaceae; genus Mixta; species Mixta gaviniae. Next base: position 349,287 of record NZ_CP026377.1, read on the forward strand.
ATCGGCAGCTGAACCAGATAGTTGCTGGAGGTAATCACCAGCACGTGAAACAGAGAGAGCCAGATAAGCGCATGCTTCCGCTGGCGCGGCGTAAAGGGGATCATAATCTACCTTTTTTACGTTGGGGTGAGGGAACCCAGTGTTGATTCAACCATCAGCCGTTGGTTAGCGATCGGCCCGGCGCGAGGCGCAGGCTGAGTGGCAAGCCGATACTGATTGTCGGCGGCAGGCAACAGCGCCTGCCGCGGCCGCATCTTACCGCGTTGTTTCGGCATTGCAACGGTTAGTTTTCACGCAAACGTTCACCTGCCGTCAGCCGCTTGCGCAACCGGTCGCCGGGGGTAGAATAGGGCGCAACAGACTTAAGTGACGAGACAATAATGAGTGATCTATTCGCAAACCCCGATCAAACCCTGGACGCGCTGGGCCTGCGCTGCCCGGAACCGGTAATGATGGTGCGCAAAGCGGTGCGCCATATGCAGGAGGGCGAGACGCTGTTGATTATCGCCGACGATCCCGCCACCACGCGCGATATTCCCGGCTTCTGCCGCTTTATGGAACATACGCTGGTGGCACAATCGATCGATGAGAAGCCCTATCGCTATCTGGTGCGCAAGGGCCTCTCCTGAGGGGTTAGTAGAGCCAGAGCGAACGGGCGATCATAAAATGCCCGGCGAAGTAGCAGGCGGCGACAATGGCGTTATCTGCCGTAAAGCGCTTGCGGTAGTGGCTGATAAACCAGACCAGGTTCGCCAGCGTCAGCAGCGTGGCGCCCGCCACCAGCGAGAAGCTGTAGTCGTTAGGACGGAAATAGTAGAGTTCGGCGGCCAGCCAGTTCATCACCAGCGTCATGCCGATAAAGGTGCAGATCGGCCAGCGCAAATCTTCCAGCCGCGACCAGATAACCGCCACCCAGACAACGCCGATAATCAGCATTGCCAGCGGGATCGGCCAGAAGAAACTCATGGTCATATGGCTGGCGAAGTTAATGGTGTAGAGCAGGTGCGCCAGGAAAAAGGCGCCAACGGCATACATCAGGCGTTGGCGCGGCAGCAGCGTCAGCGCGTCGCCCGCCATGGTGGCCAGCAGGCCCAGCAGAATTAAATAGTCGCCGGGGTTACGCGTGGGCGCCTGCCAGGCCCAGGCGAGCAGCAGCAGCAGGGTAACGGGTTTAAACAGCCAGCGCTGCCACTGCGGGCCGCGGTAGGAAGCATCGACATAAAGCCAGCCGGAAAAAAGTACGGCAAGAAATGACCAAATCATTACGTTGTCCTTTTCTGAAAGGGGCGGCCGTAGCGTCCGCCGCGAAATGCAGCGCTGACGCCTGGCTGCCGTTTTATTAACGACATCCTGCGATCAGTTTAGGTTAGAGGGATGCAATGTGACAATGAGAGCGGGCCGGTTGGGATCCGCCTGCCGCCGCCCGAGTTAAACGCCTGGAGCTGAAGATGAGCAAGCCCCCGCTGATTTTTATTATCGTGCTGGCGATAATCGCCGTGCTGGCCTCGCGTCAGTTTATTAAACAGCGGCGTGAAAACGCGGCGAACGATGCGGCGGCGGTGCGATCGCTGCAGGCAGAGGTCAGAGACAAACGTGAATTTCCGGCGCCTGACCGACGCTCGCGTCAGCGCGAGGTGATTGCGGGCGAAGAGATGCGCTACGAGGCCTGGTTTCATCCGCTGAACGGCGCGGCGGATATCAGGCTGAGGGTAACGGCTAAGGATTATCAGCGCATGGAGAACGGCGTAAAAGGCGAACTGAAGGTGCAGGGCACCCGTTTTATCTCTTTTACGCCGGAACGGCCGTAGGGCGGCTACTGCTTCGGATAGTGCTTCTTCTGCCAGGCGAGCAGCTCGAACACACCGAAAAAGAAGATCTTAACCTGCGTCAGGCGGCTCAGCTTCGCGCCATCCTTTGGCTGGGTGGCGCGCAGCAGCACCAACTGCAGACCGTGCATGATCACCATAAAGATCAGCGCAACATCGACAAAATATTTCAGCGGCTTAGGAAAAGGCTGCACGATATTCAGCAGCAAAAAGGCCCAGACGCAGACCATCAACAAACGCCCCAGATTAAGCCACATTATCCTGCTCCTGTTTTACGCCTTCGCGGCGGTATAAGCGGTAAGCGACCTGTCCCGCTATCTTTTCCCGATGTAAAAACCAGTTGGCCGGCACCGGCGGCGTGCCGTTTTCCACTTCGCTTTCAACGTAGACCAGCGCTTCGTCCGCCAGCCAGCCGTTGCTTTCCAGCAGCTGTAGCGTCTGCGCCAGCAGGCCTTTGCGAAACGGCGGATCGATAAACACCACCTGGTAAGGTTCACCCTGCTGCGCCAGCCAGCTCAGGGTATTGGTCTGGATCACCTGCGCGTTATCGGCTTTCAGGGTCTGCAGGTTTTGCGCCAGCTGCCGGGCGACCGGTTTTTCCAGCTCCAGCAGCGTCGCCGAGCCCGCATAGCGCGACAGCGCCTCCAGGCCAAGCGCGCCGCTGCCGGCGAAGCAGTCGAGGCAGCGCGCCTGCTGAATATCCGGCGCCAGCCAGTTAAACAGGGTTTCACGCACGCGGTCGGTGGTGGGGCGCAGACCGGCGCTGTCCGGCACCGGCAGTTTTCGTCCGCGCCACTGGCCGCCGATAATGCGGATTTGTCCGGCGGCGCTGTGGGGTTTCTTATTCATGTTGCTCACAACTCGTCATAATTTGTTGCGTAGTTTAACGGGCGAAAGCAGCGGAGGAAACGTTAAAAAGGGTGCTGGTGTTGCGCTGGCTGGAAAGTGTTAGACTAATGAATTCTTTATCAGGTTATTTTTTCAGTCCGGCGCGATAAACGACCGGGTGAAAGCCATCGAGGAGTGTAGTTACACAATGGCAAAAGAAAAAAAGCGCGGCTTTTTTTCCTGGCTGGGTTTGGTCGTGAAGAAACGCCTGCGCAGTCAGAAGAACAAAAAGAGACGTTAACGCAGCAGACGGAAAGCACCGAGCGTGACGCGCCCGCAACTGAACAGCCCAGCGCCGATCAGATCGCCGAAAATATCGTGGCGACCACCGAAGAGGTGGCGCGTCAGGAAGAGGCGCGTCCTGCGCCGCAGGCAGAAGATACGCCGCGCCAGGACACGCAGCTAAAAGAGAGTGCGCCGCTTCACGAAGAGAGCCTGTCGGAAGAGATAACGCCGCCAGACGCTGCGCGGCCTCACGAAGAGATGCTGCCGGAAGAGATAACGCCGCCAGACGCTGCGCGGCCTCATGAAGAGATCCTGCCGGAAGAGATAACGCCGCCAGACGCTGCGCCGACGCACGAAGAGATCCTGCCGGAAGAGATAACGCCGCCAGACGCTGCGCCGACGCACGAAGAGATCCTGCCGAAAGAGACGACGGTCGGGGAAGCGCCTTCGTCGGAAGCGCCGCCATCAAGCGCGGCGCTGTTGCAGGAAGCGGGCCCGGCGGATGAAACGCCGGCGGTCACCGACGAAAAAGATGCGGCGATCGCGACCGAAGTCGCGGCGGCCGTCACGCTTTCCAGCGCGCCGGAAGAGGAAACCCTGCCAGAGGACGAGCTGCCGCTGACCGAAGACGAGCTGGCCGCGCTGGCGCTGGCCGAAGCGGCACCAGAGGAAGAAGCGGTCGCTGCGCCGGTTGAGCAGGAACGTCCGACGAAAGAGGGCTTTTTCGCGCGCCTGAAGCGCAGCCTGGTGAAAACGCGTCAGAACCTCGGCTCTGGCTTTATCAGCCTGTTCCGTGGCAAGAAAATCGATGATGAGCTGTTTGAAGAGCTGGAAGAGCAGCTGCTGATCGCTGATGTCGGTGTCGACACCACCCAGCGCATCATCAGCAGCCTGACGCAGCAGGCCAACCGCAAGCAGCTGCGCGATGCGGAAGCGCTGTACGGTCTGCTGAAAACGGAAATGGCGGGCATTCTGCATCAGGTCGAGGCGCCGCTGGATGTTTCCGGCAAAACGCCGTTCGTTATCCTGATGGTCGGCGTTAACGGCGTCGGTAAAACCACCACCATCGGTAAGCTGGCGCGTCAATATCAGGCACAGGGTAAATCGGTAATGCTGGCGGCGGGCGATACCTTCCGCGCTGCGGCGGTCGAGCAGCTGCAGGTGTGGGGCGAACGCAACCATATTCCTGTGGTGGCGCAGCATACCGGCGCTGATTCCGCCTCGGTGATTTTCGATGCGATTCAGGCGGCTAAAGCGCGCGGCGTGGATGTGCTGATCGCTGATACTGCAGGCCGCCTGCAGAATAAATCGCACCTGATGGAAGAGCTGAAGAAAATCGTCCGCGTGATGAAAAAGCTCGATGAGAACGCGCCGCACGAGGTGATGCTGACTATCGACGCCAGCACCGGCCAGAATGCGGTTAGCCAGACTAAGCTGTTCCATGAGGCGGTCGGCCTGACCGGTATCACCCTGACCAAGCTGGACGGCACGGCGAAAGGCGGGGTGATCTTCTCGGTGGCGGACCAGTTCAGCATTCCGATTCGTTTTATCGGTGTCGGAGAAGGCATCGATGATTTACGGCCGTTTAAGGCCGAAGATTTTATTGAGGCACTGTTTGCCCGAGAGGATTAACCAGGATGATTCGCTTTGAAGAGGTCAGTAAGGCTTATCTCGGCGGTCGGCAAGCGCTGCAGGGGGTGGATTTTCATCTGCAACCCGGCGAGATGGCGTTTCTGACCGGTCATTCCGGCGCAGGGAAAAGCACCCTGTTGAAGCTGATTTGCGGCATTGAGCGTCCCAGTGCGGGCCATATCTGGTTCAGCGGGCACGATATCAGCCGGCTGAAAAATAGCGAAGTGCCGTTTCTGCGTCGACAGATCGGCATGATCTTCCAGGATCACCATTTGCTGATGGATCGTTCGGTCTACGACAATGTGGCGATCCCGCTGATTATCGCTGGTGCCAGCGGCGAAGATATTCGTCGCCGCGTTTCCGCCGCGCTGGATAAGGTCGGCCTCCTCGACAAAGCGAAAAGTTTTCCGATTCAGCTGTCGGGCGGCGAGCAGCAGCGCGTCGGCATCGCTCGCGCGGTGGTGAACAAGCCAGCGGTGTTGCTGGCGGATGAGCCGACCGGCAACCTGGATGAGGCGCTGTCGGAAGATATCCTGCGTCTGTTTGAAGAGTTCAACCGCGTTGGCGTCACCGTTCTGATGGCGACGCACGATATGGGTCTGATCGCCCGCCGCGATTATCGGGTAATGTCGCTCAGCAACGGCAGACTGCACGGAGGCTAATATGGCTAATAAACGCATCAAACGCGCGCCGGCGCCGAAGGCCAGGCCGCAGCAGCCGAAAAGCAAGGCGCTGAAAGGCGGCTGGCAGGAACAGTGGCGCTACGCCTGGCGCGGCACGCTGTCGGATATGTGGCGTCAGCCGCTGGCGACGCTGCTGACGGTTATGGTTATCGCTATTTCGCTGACGCTGCCGAGCGTCTGCTATATGGTCTGGAAAAACGTCAGCCAGGCGGCGGAGCAGTGGTATCCGGCGCCGCAGCTGACGCTCTATCTGTCGAAAACGCTGGACGATAGCGCGGCAGAAAACGTGGTGGCGACGCTGAAAAAAGAGCCGGGTGTGGCGAAGGTAAACTATCTGTCGCGCGATGAAGCACTGGGTGAGTTTCGCAACTGGTCCGGCTTCGGCGGGGCGCTGGATATGCTGGAGCAGAACCCGCTGCCGGCGGTAGTGATCATTACGCCGGATCTCAACTTCCAGAATGAGAAGACGCTGGAAACGCTGCGCGACCGCGTGCAGCACGTGGATGGCGTCGACGACGTACGTATGGACGACAGCTGGTTCGCGCGTCTGGCGGCGTTGACCGGGCTGGTGGGGCAGGTCGCCAGCCTGATCGGCATCCTGATGGTGATTGCGGTGTTCCTGGTGATCGGCAACAGCGTGCGTCTTAGCATCTTTGCCCGCCGCGACACCATTAACGTGCAGAAACTGATCGGCGCTACCGATGGCTTTATCCTGCGGCCTTTCCTCTACGGCGGCGCACTGCTGGGGTTAAGCGGCGCGGTGCTGTCGTTGATCCTGTCGGAAGTGCTGGTGTTCCGTCTGGAAGCGGTGGTGGCGCAGGTCGCCAGCGTCTTTGGTACCACCTTCCGTATCAGCGGCCTCTCCTGGGATGAAAGCCTGCTGCTGCTGCTACTGTCGGCGATGATCGGCTGGATTGCCGCCTGGCTGGCGACAGTGCAACATTTACGTCGTTTTACGCCACAATAACGTTTTTTTGGTATAATCTTCCTCTGCTGCATGACGCCTGTGCGGCAGAGGAAATGTCTGATTTTCCTCCTGCCTGCCAGAATCTGACGTCCTTATCTTGTGTATAAAATATTCACGCTGTAAATTGAACTTGTGGATAACTTCGCTCTCTAAGAAGTAGCACAGATTGCTTTGGGGTTTCGTTGCCGATTCCTGTACCCTGGTGAATCGCGCAAAAGGAAATCGTGCGGCAATATCGATTAAATATGTGAGGGTTTGAATGACCAAAGAAATGCACACTTTAGCTATTGCTCCTCTTGGCAACCTGGAATCTTATATTCGGGCCGCCAATACCTGGCCGATGCTAACGGCAGAAGAGGAAAAAGCGCTGGCTGAACGGCTGCATTACCAGGGCGATCTGGATGCGGCTAAAACGCTGATCCTGTCTCACCTCCGCTTTGTTGTTCATATCGCTCGTAACTATGCGGGCTACGGCCTGCCGCAGGCGGATTTGATTCAGGAAGGCAACATCGGCCTGATGAAAGCGGTACGCCGCTTTAACCCGGAAGTGGGGGTTCGCCTGGTCTCCTTTGCCGTTCACTGGATCAAGGCGGAAATTCACGAATATGTGCTGCGTAACTGGCGCATCGTGAAGGTTGCCACCACCAAAGCGCAGCGCAAACTGTTCTTCAACCTGCGCAAAACCAAGCAGCGTCTGGGCTGGTTCAATCAGGATGAAGTGGAAATGGTGGCGCGCGAGCTGGGCGTGAGCAGCAAAGACGTCCGGGAAATGGAATCGCGCATGGCCGCGCAAGACATGACCTTTGACCTGACCTCGGATGATGAATCGGGCGAAGGGAAAAGCATGGCGCCGGTGCTTTATCTGCAGGATAAAACCTCAGATTTCGCCGACGGCATTGAAGAGGATAACTGGGAAAACCATGCGGCCGATAAGCTGAGCGACGCGCTGCAGGGCCTGGATGAGCGCAGCCAACATATTATTCGCGCTCGCTGGCTGGATGACGACAACAAAACCACGTTGCAGGAGTTGGCCGATAAATATGGCGTTTCCGCTGAGCGTGTGCGCCAGCTAGAGAAAAACGCGATGAAAAAATTGCGTATGGCGATTGAAGCGTAACGCGCTATCGCGAAACGGGGCGGCTGAAAAGCCGCCCTTTTTGTTTTGGGCCGCGCCGCTTTCTCCGCAGACTGATTCGCTCGTATAGCACTTTGCCGCAGAGCGTTTTTGCCCAGCGAGGCACCTGCAAACGACCCGCCTTTGCCCTATAGCGATTTACCTGCACATCTCGCTTGCATAGCGCTTTGCCCAGCGATTCAGCGGGCGACTCGCCCGTCGTGCGCTTTGCCCGCAAGCGATTCGTTCGGCCGCCCGGCATCCTGCCGGAAACCGCTATTCCTTGTTTAACACCCAGCCGTCCGCCTGGGTGCGAAAGCCGCAGGCCTGCATAAAGGCGGCGATAGCTGGCTGATCGCCTTTGCCGTCATCCGCGATCCACCAGTGCGACACCGATGGGTTCTGCGCAATCACCTCTTCTACCAGATAGTGTCCCACGCCGCGACGACGCGTCACCTCTCTGACTTCCAGCTGCGACAGCGTGCCTTGTGTGCCGCGGATCGCCAGCATCACCGCCGCCAGCAGGCGATCATTAAAACGCGCGGCGTAGAGCCGCTGATTCTCGTTTAGCCTGTTTTCCAGCGCATCGCAGTCGGTGCCCGGCCAGATTTTGCCGATATCGATGCGATCCTGATCGCTGAGTTGTTGCAGCCTGATGATAGTCAGTTTCATGAATAATCTGCACCCTGATAAAAGGCATATTGTAGCGAAAATGTACGGAAAGGAACGTGTAACCTTTTCTGTACGAAAACAAAGCAATCTGTTTTTTGCCGCCCGCGTATTCCGAGTAAACACTTATTACAGCACTCGCGGCCAGCATAACGCGCTGGTTAAGTGGCGAAATAGCCACCGTAACTGCCAGATGATTGTCCTGTTATAACCGTTAGATTTTGATTATCTCAGTTGATTTACAGAATAAAATTCCTGTTTAATGGACTGAAAAATAAAGCGTTATTTATAAAATTGGCGCGGAAATATTCCTAACTCGTTCACATTAAACAAGTTTTGTTCAATAACCCGCCGAACATAATCACAAAGCAAACACAACAGACACAACAGATGGGGAAGTCCGGATGAATATCAGTAAAGGTCGCGTAATACTGGCTGGGTGTGTGGCGCTGGCGATGAGTCATGCTGCGCTGGCGGAAGATATTAAAGTGGCGATTGTCGGCGCGATGTCCGGGCCGGTGGCGCAGTACGGTGATATGCAGTTTACCGGCGCCACCCAGGCGATTGCCGATATCAACGCCAAAGGTGGCGTGAACGGCAATAAGCTGGTGGCAGTAAAATATGACGACGCCTGCGATCCCAAGCAGGCGGTGGCAGTGGCGAACAAAGTGGTCAATGAAGGCATCCGCTATGTGATCGGCCATCTCTGTTCCTCCTCCACGCAGCCCGCTTCCGATATCTATGAGGATGAGGGCATCCTGATGATCACCCCAGCCGCGACCGCGCCCGATCTGACGTCGCGTGGCTACCAGCTGATTATGCGCACTACCGGTCTTGATTCCGATCAGGGGCCGACCGCGGCGAAATATATTCTCGATACCATTAAACCGCAGCGCATCGCGATTGTGCATGACAAGCAGCAGTATGGCGAAGGGCTGGCGCGCTCGGTGCAGGACAGCCTGAAGAAAGCGAACGCGCAGATTGCGATGTTCGAAGGCATTACCGCAGGCGATAAAGATTTCTCCACTCTGGTGGCGCGCCTGAAGAAAGAAAATATCGACTTCGTCTACTTCGGCGGCTACTACCCGGAAATGGGCCAGATTGTGCGCCAGGCGCGCGCCGCCGGCCTGAAAACCCAGTTTATGGGCCCGGAAGGAGTCGGTAACGCCTCGCTCTCCAACATCGCCGGCGCTGCATCCGAAGGCATGTTTGTTACCCTGCCGAAACGCTATGACCAGGTACCGGCGAACCAGCCGATCGTCGAGGCGATCAAAGCGAAAAAACTGGACGCGACCGGGCCTTTCGTCTGGACCACCTATGCCGCGCTGCAGTCGCTGGCCGCCGGGATGGAGCGCAGCAAGAGCGCAGAGCCTGCCGACATCGCTAAAAACCTGAAAGAAGGCCAGCCGGTTCCTACCGTGATGGGCGACCTGAGCTGGGATAAAAAAGGCGACCTGAAAGGCTTTGAGTTCGGCGTGTTCAAGTGGCATGCCGACGGCACCTCAACCGCAGTGAAATAAATCGGTATTCAGGCCGGGTCAGGGCGGATGTTCCCTTATCCGCCACGACCGCAGGCCGTATGTGATGTGGCAGTCCGGGGTCAGGCGCGCCTGGCCCCCGTTCTATCCTGCACTTCGTGAAGACGGACGTTTTTTTGCTGTAGGCCGCGCCGCGCAGCTTTGTTGGGGTTGATATTATGTCCGAGCAGTCTCTCTATTTTCTACAGCAGTTGCTTAACGGGGTCACCTTAGGCAGCACCTACGCGCTGATCGCCATCGGCTATACCATGGTCTACGGCATTATCGGCATGATCAACTTCGCCCATGGCGAAGTCTATATGATCGGCAGCTATGTCTCTTTTATCGTTATCGCCGCGCTGATGATGGTCGGCATCGATGTCAGTTGGGTATTGATTGGCGCCGGCTTCCTTGCGGCGATCGTGATCGCCAGCGCTTACGGCTGGAGCATTGAACGCGTCGCTTATAAACCAGTGCGTGCCTCCAAACGCCTGATCGCGCTGATTTCCGCCATCGGCATGTCTATCTTTCTGCAGAACTACGTCAGCCTGACGCAAGGCTCGCGCGATCTGGCGCTGCCGAGCCTGGTAAGTGGCCAGCTGACGCTGGGCGAAAGCAACGGCTTCTCTGCCACCATCAGTACCATGCAGGTAGTGATCTGGCTGGTGACCTTTGTGGCGATGCTGGCGCTGACGCTGTTTATCCGCTATTCGCGCATGGGCCGCGCCTGCCGCGCCTGCGCCGAAGACCTGAAAATGGCCAGCCTGCTGGGCATCAATACCGACCGCGTGATCTCGCTGACCTTCGTGATCGGCGCGGCGATGGCGGCGGTAGCGGGCGTGCTGCTGGGGCAGTTCTACGGCGTTATCAACCCCTATATCGGCTTTATGGCCGGGATGAAAGCCTTTACCGCCGCGGTGCTGGGCGGCATCGGCAGCATTCCCGGCGCGATGCTGGGCGGCCTGGTGCTGGGCATCGCCGAGGCGCTGACCTCCGCCTACCTCAGCACGGAATATAAAGATGTGGTCTCTTTCGCGCTGCTGATTGTGGTGCTGCTGGTAATGCCGACGGGCATTCTGGGTCGTCCGGAGGTAGAGAAAGTATGAAGCCCGCTCAATTCGCAAACGCCCTTATTTCGGCGCTGACGCTGCTGGTGCTGGCGGCTTTCTTTATGGGGCTGCGGCTGGATCTCGACGGCACGCGGCTGGTGGTGGAAAACGCCGGCAGCGTGCGCTGGAACTGGATCGCCGTCGGCTGCGCCGTCGTGTTTATCTTCCAGCTGTTACGCCCGCTGCTGGGTCGCAGCCTGAAGCGCGGCGGTCACGGCGGCTTTGTGCTGCCGAGCTTCGACGGCAGCACGCCGAAACAGAAGCTGCTGGCGCTGCTGTTTATCGCCGCTGCGGTTATCTGGCCATTTCTGGTATCGCGCGGTACGGTGGATATTGCCACCCTGACGCTGATCTATGTGATGCTCGGTCTCGGTCTGAACGTCGTGGTCGGGCTTTCCGGCCTGCTGGTATTGGGTTACGGCGGCTTCTACGCTATCGGCGCCTATACCTTCGCGCTGCTTAACCACTATTACGGCCTGGGCTTCTGGCAATGTCTGCCGCTGGCGGGCATGGTGGCGGCGCTGTTCGGCCTGCTGCTCGGCTTTCCGGTGCTGCGCCTGCGCGGCGACTATCTGGCGATCGTGACGCTCGGTTTCGGCGAAATCGTACGTATTTTGCTGCTGAACAACACCGCCTTTACCGGCGGGCCGAACGGCATCAGCCAGATCCCGAAACCGACCTTTTTCGGGCTGGAGTTTAACCGCAGCGCGCGCGAAGGGGGGTGGGATACGTTCCACCACTTCTTTGGGCTGAAGTACGATCCCAGCGACCGCATTATCTTTCTCTATCTGGTGGCGCTGCTGCTGGTGGTGCTGACGCTGTTTGTTATCAACCGGCTGCTGCGTATGCCGCTGGGCCGGGCCTGGGAAGCGCTGCGCGAAGATGAGATCGCCTGCCGTTCGCTGGGCCTCAGCCCGACGCGCATCAAGCTAACCGCCTTCACCATCAGCGCCGCCTTCGCCGGTTTTGCCGGCAGCCTGTTCGCCGCGCGCCAGGGTTTTATCAGCCCGGAATCCTTTACCTTCGCCGAATCGGCCTTTGTGCTGGCGATCGTGGTACTGGGCGGCATGGGATCGCAGCTGGCGGTGATACTGGCGGCGATCCTGCTGGTGGTATCGCGCGAGCTGATGCGTGATTTAAACGAATACAGCATGCTGGTGTTAGGCGCGCTGATGGTGCTGATGATGATATGGCGTCCGCAGGGGCTGCTGCCGATGCAGCGTCCGCAGCTGAAGCTAAAGCGGGATGAACAAGGAGAGCAGGCATGAGTCAGCCTTTACTGGCCGTAGAGGGCCTGATGATGCGCTTCGGCGGCCTGCTGGCGGTGAACAACGTGGCGCTTGAGCTGCGGCCGCAGGAGATTGTCTCTCTTATCGGGCCGAACGGCGCCGGGAAAACCACGGTATTCAACTGTCTGACCGGCTTTTATAAGCCGACCGGCGGATCGATCAGGCTGCGCGACCATCAGCTGGCCGGCATGCCGGGCCAGCAGATCGCCCGTATGGGTATTGTGCGCACTTTTCAGCACGTACGCCTGTTCCGTGAAATGACGGTGATTGAAAACCTGTTGGTAGCGCAGCATCAGCATCTGAAAAGCGGCCTGTTTTCCGGCCTGCTAAAAACGCCCGCCTTTCGCCGCAGCGAAAGCGAGGCGCTGGATTACGCCGCCGGCTGGCTGCGGCGCGTCGGCCTGCTGGAGATGGCGAACCGTCAGGCGGGCAACCTGGCTTATGGTCAGCAGCGGCGTCTGGAGATTGCGCGCTGCATGGTGACGCGACCGGAAATCCTGATGCTGGATGAACCGGCGGCGGGGCTGAACCCGAAAGAGACGCACGAGCTGGACGCACTGATCGCCGAACTGCGCGGCGAACATAAGGTGTCGGTGCTGCTGATTGAGCATGATATGAAACTGGTCATGGGCATTTCCGATCGGATTTACGTGGTGAATCAGGGGACGCCGCTGGCGAATGGCACGCCGGAAGAGGTGCGTAACAACCCGGATGTGATCCGCGCATATTTAGGTGAGGCATAACATGGCGAATCCGATCTTAACGCTCAGCAGGGTGAGCGCGCATTACGGCAAGATTCAGGCGCTGCATCAGGTCAGCCTGCATATCAACCAGGGCGAAATCGTCACGCTGATCGGCGCTAACGGCGCCGGGAAAACCACGCTGCTCGGCACATTGTGCGGCGAACCGCGCGCGTCGGAAGGGGCGATTACCTTTGACGGCAAAGCGATCACTGACTGGCAGACGGCGCGCATTATGCGCGAAGCGATTGCCATCGTGCCTGAAGGGCGCCGCGTCTTTTCGCGCATGACGGTTGAGGAAAACCTGGCGATGGGCGGCTTCTTCGCCAGTCGCCAGCAGTATCAGCAGCGTATTGAGCGAGTCTACCATCTCTTTCCGCGCCTGCTGGAGCGTCGGGTGCAGCGCGCCGGTACCATGTCCGGCGGCGAACAGCAGATGCTGGCGATTGGCCGTGCGCTGATGAGCCAGCCACGCCTGCTGCTGCTGGATGAACCGTCGCTCGGCCTTGCGCCAATCATCATTCAGCAGATCTTCGATACCATCGAGCAGCTGCGTCAGGAGGGGATGACCATTTTCCTCGTGGAGCAGAACGCCAACCAGGCGCTGAAGCTGGCCGATCGCGGCTACGTGCTGGAAAACGGCCACGTGGTGTTGGAGGACAGCGGCGACGCGCTGCTGGCGAACGAGGCGGTGCGCAGCGCCTACCTCGGCGCGTAACCCAACGGCGGCCCGCTCTGATGCGGGCCGTTTTTTTTGCCCGATCCTGTCCTGCGTTGCTTTCCCGGTGCTGAAAGCGGGCGGCTTCTTTTCCTGCGCGCGCCATCCCGCTGCCATCTCACTGTCATTTTCCGGTCATTTAACGGTTATCTTTCCGTCATTTTCGCGTGTCATGTTACTTCGCGAATGAGAAAAAAGCGTGATTTCGTATACACCTACAATGTCACAGGAAAATGCTATGTCCTCCTTTACGTTTCGTCATACCGCTCTCAGCATGCTGCTGGGGCTGGCACTGAGCAGCAACGCCCTGGCCGCGACGGACATTCCGTTCTGGCATTCAATGGAAGGCGAACTGGGCAAAGAAGTTGACTCACTGGCACAGCGTTTTAACCAGGCGCACCCGGATTACAACGTGGTGCCGGTTTACAAAGGCAACTATGAACAGAGCCTGGCGGCGGGTATCGCGGCCGTGCGTACCGGCAAGGCGCCGGCGATATTGCAGGTGTATGAAGTGGGCACCGCCACCATGATGGCATCGCGCGCCATCAAGCCTGTCTATGAAGTGTTTAACGCGGCGGGCATCAAGTTTGATGAGTCGCAGTTTGTGCCGACCGTCGCCGGCTACTACACCGATGCGAAAAGCGGTCACTTACTGTCGCAGCCGTTCAACAGCTCTACGCCGGTGCTGTACTACAACAAAGACGCCTTTAAAAAAGCGGGGCTGGATCCCGAACAGCCGCCGAAAACCTGGCAGCAGCTGGTGAAAGATACCGCCGCGCTGCGTAAAGCAGGCATGAAATGCGGCTACGCCAGCGGCTGGCAGGGCTGGATCCAGATTGAAAACTTCAGCGCCTGGCATGGCCTGCCGGTAGCGACAGAAAACAACGGCTTCGGCGGCACCCACGCGCAGCTGATTTTCAACAAGCCGGAGCAGGTGCGTCATATCGCCATGCTGGCGGAGATGAACAAGAAAGGGGACTTCACCTACTTTGGCCGCAAGGATGAATCGACCGAGAAGTTCTATAACGGCGACTGCGCCATCACTACCGCCTCTTCCGGGTCGCTGGCGGATATTCGTCAGCACGCCAAATTTAACTACGGCGTCGGCATGATGCCGTATGACGAAACCGTGCCCGCCGCGCCGCAGAACGCCATTATCGGCGGCGCCAGCCTGTGGGTGATGCAGGGCAAAGAGAGCGCCACCTATAAAGGGGTCGCCGAGTTCCTGCAGTTCCTTACCCAGCCGGAAATCGCCGCCGAATGGCATCAAAAAACCGGCTACCTGCCGATCACCCAAGCCGCGTTCGACCTGACACGGCAGCAGGGTTTCTACGATAAGAATCCCGGTGCGGATATCGCCACCCGTCAGATGCTGAACAAGCCGCCGTTGCCGTTCACCAAAGGGCTGCGCCTCGGCAATATGCCGCAGATCCGCACCATCGTTGACGAAGAGCTGGAAAGCGTCTGGAACGGCAGCAAAACGCCGCAGGCGGCGCTCGACGCTGCGGTACAGCGCGGCAATTTACTGCTGCGCCGCTTCGAACAGCAGGTGAAATAAGGCCGGGCCGGGCGGCAGGCGCCGCCCGGCTATGCGCTAACGCCACGCCAGGTTTTATCCCGCCGATCTGTTATGGAATCACCGCATGTCCAGCTCTCGTCCCGTTTTTCGTTCGCGCTGGTTACCCTGGGTGCTGGTTCTGCCCCAGCTGGTAATTACGCTGATCTTTTTTATCTGGCCCGCCGGAGAGGCGCTCTGGTACTCGGTACAAAACGTCGATCCTTTCGGCTTTTCCAGCACCTTTGTCGGGCTGGAGAATTTCCGCCGCCTGCTGGATGATGACTACTATCTGGCCTCCTTCTGGACCACGCTGCTGTTTAGCGCGCTGGTAACCGGCTGCGGGCTGGTGATTTCGCTGCTGTTCGCCGCGCTGGTGGATTACGTGCTGCGGCTGCGCCGTTTGTATCAGACGCTGCTGCTGCTGCCCTATGCGGTGGCGCCCGCCATCGCAGCGGTGCTGTGGATGTTCCTGTTCAATCCCGGTATTGGCCTGATCACCCATTTTCTGCACCACTTCGGCTACAACTGGAACCATGCGCAGAGCAGCGGTCAGGCGATGTTTCTGGTCGTGCTGGCGTCGGTCTGGCAGCAGATCAGCTACAACTTTCTGTTCTTCTTCGCGGCGCTGCAGTCCATTCCCCGCTCGCTGGTGGAGGCGGCGGCGATTGACGGCGCCGGGCCGGTGCGGCGCTTTTTCTGTTTATCGCTGCCGCTGATCGCGCCGGTGAGCTTCTTCCTGCTGGTGGTGAACCTGGTCTACGCCTTCTTCGATACCTTCCCGGTGATCGACGCGGCGACCCAGGGCGGGCCGGTGCAGGCGACCACTACGCTGATTTATAAGATCTACCGCGAAGGCTTTGCCGGGCTGGATCTTTCATCGTCTGCCGCGCAGTCGGTGGTGCTGATGTTCCTGGTGATCCTGTTGACGGTGATCCAGTTCCGCTACGTTGAGCGTAAGGTGCGTTACCAATGATTGAAAACCGACGCGGGCTGGATATTTTCAGCCACCTGATGCTGATTGCCGGCATCCTGACCATTCTCTTTCCGCTTTGGGTCGCCTTTGTTGCCGCGACGCTGGATAACCAGCAGGTGTTTCAGGTGCCGATGACCCTGATCCCCGGCAGCCAGCTGTGGCATAACGTACGCGAAATCTGGCTGCACGGTGTCAGCAGCCAGAGCGCGCCGATGAGCGTGCTGCTGGTCAATAGCACACTGATGGCGCTGGGCATCACGCTGGGCAAAATCACCGTCTCGATCCTCTCTGCCTTTGCGCTGGTCTGGTTCCGCTTTCCGCTGCGCAATCTGGTGTTCTGGATGATCTTTATCACCCTGATGCTGCCGGTAGAGGTGCGTATTTTCCCGACGGTGGAGGTGGTGGCGAACCTGAGGCTGCTCGACAGCTATAGCGGGTTGACGCTGCCGCTGATGGCATCGGCGACCGCCACCTTTCTGTTTCGGCAGTTTTTTATGTCGCTGCCGGATGAGCTGATCGAGGCGGCGCGCATCGACGGCGCCAGCCCGATGCGCTTCTTCCGCGATATCGTGCTGCCGCTGTCGCGCACCAATCTGGCGGCGCTGTTCGTGATCACCTTTATCTACGGCTGGAATCAGTATCTCTGGCCGATCCTGATCACCAGCGAAACGCGAATGGGCACCGCCGTGGCGGGTATCCGCAGCATGATCTCGTCTGGCGAAGGCACCACCCAGTGGAACCTGGTGATGGCGGCGATGCTGCTGACGCTGATCCCGCCGGTGGTGGTGGTCATGGTGATGCAGCGGGCGTTTGTTCGTGGTCTGGTCGAAAGCGAGAAATAAACTATGGCAGCAGTAACCCTTCAGGCCGTCACCAAATCGTATGACGGCAAGCAGCAAATTATTCAGCCGCTGGACGTAGCGATCCGCGACGGCGAGTTTATGGTGATGGTCGGCCCGTCCGGCTGCGGCAAATCGACGCTGTTGCGCATGGTGGCGGGCCTGGAGCGCGTCACCAGCGGCGATATCTACATCGACGCTGAACGCGTGACGGAGCGGGAGCCGAAAGATCGCGGCATCGCGATGGTGTTTCAGAACTACGCGCTCTATCCGCATATGACGGTAGAGGAGAACATGGCCTGGGGCCTGAAAATTCGCGGCATGGGGCGCGAGCTGATCCGCCAGCGCGTGCTGGAGACGGCGCGTAGCCTGGAGCTGGAGGCGCTGCTGAAGCGGCGGCCGCGCGAGCTTTCCGGCGGCCAGCGTCAGCGCGTGGCGATGGGCCGCGCCATCGTACGCGAACCGGCGCTGTTTCTGTTCGATGAGCCGCTCTCTAACCTTGATGCGCGCCTGCGCGTGCAGATGCGTCTGGAGCTGCAGCAGCTGCATCGTCGGCTACAGACCACCAGCCTCTACGTCACGCACGATCAGGTTGAGGCGATGACGCTGGCGCAGCGGGTGATGGTGATGAATAAAGGGATTGTCGAGCAGGTCGGCACGCCGGTCGAAGTCTATGAGCGTCCCGCTACGCGCTTCGTCGCCAGCTTTATCGGCTCGCCCGCGATGAACCTGTTCGATGGCGTATTCAGCCACGACGGCGGCGCGTTTCAGCTGGCGGACGGCTTCGCGCTGCCGCTGGTCAACGCACAGACCCGTCGGGCGAACCAGACGGCGACGCTGGGCATTCGCCCGGAACATATTCGGCTCAGCAGCCGGGAGGCGGGCGGCATTCCGCTCACTGTCGACACGCTGGAGATCCTCGGCGCGGATAATCTGGCGCATGGCCGCTGGGGCGACCGGCAGGTTGTGGTACGCTTGCCGCACGTTGAGCGTCCTGCGCCGGGCAGCCTGCTGTGGCTGCATCTGCCCACAGAGGCGCTGCACTTTTTCTCTGCCGAACATGGAGCCCGACTGGAATGACGAAACCCTGGCCTTATCCCCGTATCGTCGCGCACCGCGGCGGCGGCAAGCTGGCGCCGGAGAACACCTTAGCCGCCATCGATACCGGCGCCCGCTATGGCCACACCATGATTGAATTCGATGCCAAACTGTCGCGCGATGAGCAGATCTTCCTGCTGCACGACGATACGCTCGATCGCACCAGCAACGGCTGGGGCGTGGCGGGCGAGCTGCCGTGGGAGAAGCTGGCGCAGCTGGATGTGGGCGGCTGGTTCGGCAAAGCGTTCGAGGCGGAGCGGCTGCCGCTGCTGACAGAAGTGGCGGCGCGCTGCCGCCAGCACCGTTTAATGGCCAACATTGAAATCAAACCGACCACCGGCAGCGAGCGCGCCACCGGACGGGCGGTGGCGCTGGCGGCGAGTGAACTTTGGCACGGTGCCACTCCGCCGCTGCTCTCCTCCTTCTCTTTCGAGGCGCTAGAGGCGGCGATGCAGGCAGCACCGGCGTTGCCGCGCGGCCTGCTACTGGATGAGTGGAATGAGAACTGGCAGGCAATGGCGCAGGCGCTGGATTGCGTCTCCCTGCACCTGAATCATCGTTTACTGAATGCGGCGCGCACCGCAGAGATCAAGCGCGCGGGCTTAAAAATACTGGTCTATACCGTGAACCAGCCCGAACGCGCGCGCCTGTTGCTGGCATGGGGCGTCGATGCGATCTGTACCGATCGCATCGATATTATCGGCCCCGATTTTTGAGCATCAGTTGCTCTGGTTGATCGGCGGGTAGTGCGTGGCGCTGCCGGGCTGCGACTGGATCACGCGCTGCTGCGTGCTGTTGCGCTGCTCCTGCAGACGACGCTGCGTCTGCTGGGTCTGCTGCAGCTGATCCTGGCGCAGCTTGTTCTGCTGTTGCATCTGGTTCGACTGCATCTGGTTCTGCAGCCGCTGCTGGCTGGGGTTATAGCCAGGCTGGTTCGGGTTATTGTTATTATTGTTAAGCATATTTGCCATGCCGCTGGGCGGCAGCAGCGCGATAAAAACCATCAGTAATTTTTTCACTTTCATTCTCCTTTCGGGACAGCGATACCGCTGTCCATGGCCTTCTCTAAGTTTAACTCACCCTGGACTATCGGCATGGCGATAAAGGCGAATTTGCGTTAACTCTCGCTTTTTTGGCTTATTTTGTGCATGTTTAGCAAAAGTAAACACAATGTAAAAACAATAAGAGGGTGGATGAGATGCAAAAAAACGTGAAGGGATGGGGGCTGGCCGCGTCGCTGCTGGCATCGCTGTGGGGGCGCCAGCGCTGGCGCTGGTGCAAAACGCGCCGCCGGTCTCCTACGGCATTGAAGCGGATACGTTCCATCCGGTGAAGGCGCAGCAGGGCATGGTCGCCTCGGTAGACGCACTGGCCACCCAGGTGGGCGTGGATATTCTGCGCCAGGGCGGCAACGCCGTTGATGCCGCTGTCGCGGTCGGCTTCGCGCTGGCGGTAACCCATCCGCAGGCGGGCAACCTGGGCGGCGGCGGCTTTATGCTGCTGCGCACCGCTTCCGGGCGCGCTACCGCCATCGACTTTCGCGAAATCGCGCCGTCGCGCGCCAGCCGCGATATGTTCCTGGATAAGCAGGGCAACGCCGACAGCAAACTCTCTTTAACTTCGCCGCTCGCTTCCGGCACGCCGGGCACGGTGGCGGGCTTCGCGCTGGCGGCGCAAAAGTATGGCACGCTGCCGCTGAGCCGTCTGCTGCAGCCGGCGATCACGCTGGCGCAGCAGGGTATTATCGTCAATGACGCGCTGGCCGACGATCTCAATACCTACGGCAAAGAGGTGCTGCTGAGCCACGACAACAGCCGGGCTATTTTCTTCAAGCCGGACGGCACGCCTTACCAAAAGGGCGAACGGCTGGTGCAGAAGAACCTGGCGCACAGCCTGTCGCTGATTGCGCAACAAGGCCCGGACGCTTTCTATAAGGGCGCCATTGCCGATGAGATTGCGGCGGAAATGGCTGAGCATGGCGGGCTGATCGGCAAAGCGGACCTGGCGAATTATCGCGCCGTCGAGCGCCAGCCGATCAGCGGCAGCTATCGCGGCTATCAGGTCTTCTCAATGCCGCCGCCCTCCTCTGGCGGCATTCATATCGTACAGATCCTGAATATTCTGGAGAACTTCGACCTGGCGAAAATGGGCTTCGGCAGCGCCGATGCGCTGCAGGTGATGGCCGAGGCGGAGAAATATGCCTATGCCGACCGCTCCGAATATCTGGGCGATCCCGAGTTCGTGAAGGTGCCCTGGCAGGCGCTGACCAGCAAGGCATATGCCAAATCGCTGGCGCAGCAGATTGACGTCGCCAAAGCGCGCCCGTCCGATCAGATCAAACCCGGCAAGCTGGAACCTTATGAAAGCAATCAGACCACCCATTTTTCCGTGGTGGATAAACAGGGTAACGCCGTGGCGGTGACCTACACGCTGAACACTAACTTCGGCAGCGGCATCGTGGCGGGCAAAAGCGGCATTCTGCTGAATAATGAGATGGATGATTTCTCCGCGCGTCCCGGCACGCCGAACGTCTACGGTCTGGTGGGCGGCGAAGCGAACGCCATTCAGCCCGGCAAACGTCCGCTTTCGTCAATGTCGCCAACCATCGTGGCGAAGGAGGGCAAAACCTGGCTGGTTACCGGCAGCCCGGGCGGCAGCCGCATTATCACCACCGTACTGCAAATGGTGGTAAACAGCATCGATTTCGGTATGAACGTAGCGGAAGCGACCAACGCGCCGCGCTTCCATCATCAGTGGCTGCCGGATCAGCTACGGGTGGAGAAAGGGTTTAGCCCTGATACGCTGAAGCTGCTGAGCGCCAAAGGGCAGAATGTGAAAGTGCTGCCGGCGATGGGCAGTACCCAGAGCATTATGATCGGGCCTGACGGCACGTTATATGGCGCTTCCGATCCGCGCACCGTCGACGATTTAACGGCGGGGTATTGAGCCTGGCACCGGGCCGGCGAGGCAGCTGACCGGCCCGGCTACATTATTAACGTGACGGGCGCGGCGGACGCAGCCGCGCCATATACTGCACATCCACCATTTCCCCTGCGCGCAGCGCATAACGGGAAGCCGTCCCTTCAGTCACAAAACCAAATTTGTTATAGAGCGCCAGCGCCGCTGCGTTATCGGTATAAACCGTTAGCTCGATGCGTTCGACGTTCAGCCAGTTATCGCACAGGTCAATCATGGCGCGCATTAATGCCCCGGCGACGCCCTGGCCGCGCTGGTCAGCATCCACGCCAAGGCCGAAAGTGGCGCTATGGCGGTGGCGTGGCGACTGATTGACCTCCAGCGTCAGCTGTCCGACGACGCGATCGTCAAGGCAGGCGACCAGCGAATAGTGGCCAGGATGCTGCTGCGCGATGCGCTGCTGCCACTGGGTTAACGAGGGATAGGGGATTTGCAGGGTGTCGCTGTAGGTACTCTCCTGCGCGTAGATATGCTGCAGGGCGTGCGCATCCTGCGGCTCAACGTAACGTACCACGATGTTGCTCATGCTGATTCTCAGTTATAAGGCGTTTATCGTTCACGGGTGTCCGTGCCGGCTACGGTCGCTCTGTCGAGAGTAGAGTGCCTGTTTTAATAAATCTACCGTTACGCAGTCGGCCTAAGCAGGTAACTTTTTCTGCGCTGGCGTCATTTTGCCGCAACGTGACAACATTGGTGAGCTGCCTGTGCTTGTTTCACTCCTGTTCGGCCGCACGTTTAATCCGGAAATTCTAAAGACAAACGTTATCTGAACGCGGCCCGCTTTATGTGACCGAGCGGCGCAAGCCCGCCGCTGGCTTGATGAACCGATGGCAAGTTGCCCGCCGGCCGGAGAACGTTGATCCGGGTAACCTCTCCCGGTGATGACGTTAAACGAAAAGCGATAAGCGTGCGGCACAACACCCGGACTGTGGCAGGGATAGATGCCACGCAGCTGGCTATATCCCTTTCAAAATTAAGGCCTTCCTTACTTTTTCGCCTCGCTGACTAAAAAAAACGTAAAACGTTAATAAAAGGGTTTACAGATGCGAATGATAATGATTATTATTGTCAGGCACTCCAGCGAGGCCGGTACGGACTCACTGCGAAGGCACGACATTGCTCACATTGCTTCCAGTATTTCTTAGCCAGCCCGCGTGCTGGCTTTTTTTTTGCCTGCGGAACGCCATCCTGGCATGCGCAAAATTCGGCCGTCTGCCGCGCCAGACCGTTCACTTTTTTTGAACAGAGAGGTGAACTTTTTCAGCTATCATTCGCATCGCTCCGGGCCCAGACTATAAAAAAACATTGAGGAGCCTTGAACATGATTTACGTACGTAAAGCTGAAGAACGCGGACATGCCAACCACGGCTGGCTGGACAGCTGGCACACTTTCTCTTTCGCCAACTATTACGATGCTAACTTTATGGGCTTCTCGGCGCTGCGGGTGATTAACGAAGATGTTATCGACGCCGGCCAGGGTTTCGGCACCCATCCCCATAAAGATATGGAGATCCTGACCTACGTGCTTTCCGGCACCGTAGAGCATCAGGACAGCATGGGCAATAAAGAGCAGATCCCGGCGGGTGAGTTCCAGATTATGAGCGCCGGTACCGGCGTGCGTCACTCTGAGTACAACGCCAGCAGCAGCGAACCGCTGCATCTGTACCAGATCTGGATCATTCCGGAGTCTACCGGTATCGAACCGCGCTACGATCAGCGCCGTTTCGCCGACGTGCAGGGCCGTCAGCTGATCCTGTCGCCGGATGCGCGCGACGGTTCGCTGAAGGTGTATCAGGATATGACCCTGTCGCGCTGGGTACTGAAGGCGGGCGAGAGCGATAGCGTGACGCTGGACGCCGCGCGCCGCATCTGGATCCAGGTGGTGAAGGGTGACGTACAGGTCAACGATCAGCCGGTTACCACCAGCGACGCACTGGCCATCTGGGAAGAGAGCGCCCTGACGCTGAAAGCCAGCAGCGATGCGGAAATCCTGTTGTTTGATCTGCCGCCGGTTTAAGTCGCACACCGCGCCGTTGTCATCAGATGACGGCCAGGCCTCAGGCCGCCGGGGTTGCACCGGCGGCTTTTTTTACCGGCTGCGATCCTTTCACTCCGGCGCGTTTACCCGTTGAAAAGTGCGGTCGTTGAGCCGCGCCAGTATCGTGATTTCGTTGCCATCGCGCCGGCATCCTGCTTTTTTCGCGGCGTGGTGCGGCCATCATTATTTCTCGTTTTTTTCCCCTGTATCACGCCGGCAACGTCATTCTTTCCTCTTCCGTCTTCGATAAACGGCATCTGCTTTGCGCCCCGCTAACCCGGCCACGTTTTCCCTGCTCGTGGCGTCTGCCTTTTTTTTGTAAACTCAGCGTCATCTTTCTCTGCCCAGCGAACCATCATGAAGAAAAAAAGACCCGTGCTGCAGGATGTTGCCGATCGCGTCGGCGTGACGAAAATGACCGTCAGCCGCTACCTGCGCAATCCGCAGCAGGTATCCGCCGCGCTGGGGGCGAAAATCGCCGTCGTGCTGGATGAACTGGGCTACATACCCAACCGTGCGCCCGATATGCTGTCAAACGCCACCAGCCGCGCCATCGGCGTGCTGCTGCCGTCGCTGACCAACCAGGTGTTCGCCGACGTACTGCGCGGTATCGAAGCCGTTACCGATGCCGCCGGCTATCAGACGCTGGTGGGCCACTTTGGCTACAACGCGGAGAAGGAAGAGTTGCAGCTGCGCTCTCTGCTGGGCTGGAATATCGACGGCCTGATCCTGACCGAACGCACCCATACGCCAGCCAGCCTGCGCATGATCGAAACCGCCGGCATTCCGGTGATTGAGATGATGGATAGCGTCTCGCCCTGCCTGGATATGGCGGTGGGCTTTGATAACGTGGAAGCAGCGCGCCAGATGACGCGCGCCATTCTGGCGAAAGGCCATCGCCATACTGTCTATCTTGGCGCGCGGCTGGATGAGCGCACGCTGCAGAAACAGCAGGGTTATGAGCAGGCGATGCGCGAAGCGGGGCTGGCGCCGCGCAGCGTCATGATGGAGGAGGCATCGTCATTCAGTGCCGGCGCGATGCTGCTGCAGGAGGCGCGGCAGCGCTATCCGCAAACCGACAGCCTGTTCTGTACCAATGACGATTTGGCGATAGGTGCTATGTTTGAATGTCAGCGCCAGGGCCTGCGCGTGCCGGAGCAGATGGCGATCGCCGGCTTTCATGGACACGATATCGCGCACGTGGTGACGCCGAAACTGGCGACAGTGTTAACTCCGCGCGAACGTATGGGGCGCGAGGCGGCGACGCTGCTGCTGGCGCGTATTGGCGGCGATAACAGCGTACATCAGCCGGTCGACGTAGGCTTTGAAATAGAGGAAGGGGAGAGCATCTGAATCTGATGTTTTTTTGAACCCGCTCACAATTCCAGGCTTTTCTTTGCAGACTGGTTGCGCTGATGTGCGCACGTACTGAGAATGGGTACGGCAATGTTATCGGTAACATTCGCATTTTCATCTGCCGGAGCTAACAATAATGCAAATTCAGTCGCCGTCACATCATGTGTTTATTTTGATGGGCGTATCAGGCAGCGGCAAATCCGCCGTGGCTTATGAAGTCTCGCACCAGCTGAAAACCGCGTTTCTCGATGGCGATTTTCTTCACCCGCGTGCCAATATCGAAAAGATGGCCGAAGGCCACCCGCTTAATGACAGCGACCGTCAGCCCTGGCTGCAGGCGGTTAACGATGCGGCGTTCGCTATGCAGCGCACTCAGGCCGTATCGATCATCGTCTGTTCCGCACTGAAAAAAAGCTATCGCGACATCCTGCGCAAAGGCAACAGCAACCTCTCTTTCATCTATCTGAAGGGCGAGTTTGCCACCATCGAAAGCCGGCTGAAAGCGCGTAAAGGCCACTTCTTTAAACCGCAAATGCTGGTCTCACAGTTTGATACGCTGGAAGAGCCGGGCGCCGATGAAAACGATGTGCTGGTGGTGGATATCAATCATTCCCTGCCGGAGGTCGTTGCCGCCACTATCGCCACCATTGAGGGTGCGATCAAAAAGGATTAGTTGTTTCTGATGAGTACCGCAACCCTGGTTTTAACCGCGGCAGGCTCGGTTGTCCTGCTGCTGTTCCTGGTGATGAAGGCGCGTATGCACGCGTTCGTCGCTCTGATATTGGTCTCGTTTGGCGCCGGCCTGTTCTCCGGGATGCCGCTGGATAAAATCGCTGAAACCATGCAGAAAGGCATGGGCGGCACCCTCGGCTTTCTCGCCGTGGTGGTGGCGCTGGGCGCGATGTTCGGCAAAATCCTGCATGAAACCGGCGCGGTCGATCAGATCGCCATTCGCATGTTGAAAAGTTTCGGCGAGCGCCGCGCGCATTATGCGATGGGCATTGCCGGGCTGATCTGCGCGCTGCCGCTGTTCTTTGAAGTGGCGGTGGTGCTGCTGATCAGCATCGCCTTCGCCGTGGCGCGCCGTACCGGTGATAACCTGGTGAAGCTGGTGATCCCGCTGTTTGCGGGCGTGGCGGCGGCGGCGGCGTTTCTGCTGCCCGGCCCGGCGCCGATGCTGCTGGCGTCGCAAATGCACGTCGATTTCGGCTGGATGATTTTGCTCGGTCTGTGCGCGGCACTGCCCGGCATGCTGATCGCCGGCCCGCTGTTCGGCAACTTTATCAGCCGTCACGTCAGCTTTAACGTGCCAGAGGATACCTCGCAGCCGGAGGTGGAGCAGCACAAGATGCCCTCTTTCCTCTTTAGCCTGTCGCTGATCCTGTTTCCGCTGGTGCTGGTCGGCCTGAAAACCATCGGCGCGCGCTTTACCTCTGAAGGCTCGCGCCTCTATGAATGGCTGGAGTTTATCGGCCATCCGTTTACCGCGATCCTGCTGGCGCTGCTGCTGGCGATTTATGGCCTGGCGTACCGTCAGGGCATGGATAAAGAGAAAGTGATGCAGGTGTGCGGCAGCGCGCTGCAGCCGGCGGGTATCATTCTGCTGGTGATCGGCGCGGGTGGCGTGTTTAAGCAGGTGCTGGTCGATTCCGGCGTTGGCCCGGCGCTCGGCAATGCGCTGACCGGCGCCGGCCTGCCGATCGCGCTGGCCTGCTTTATTCTGGCCGCCGCGGTGCGCATTATTCAGGGATCGGCGACGGTCGCCTGTTTAACCGCCGTCGGGCTGGTGATGCCGGTGATTGAGCCGCTGCACTATAACGGCGCGCAGATGGCGGCGCTGTCGCTCTGCATCGCCGGCGGATCTATCGTCGTCAGCCACGTTAACGACGCCGGTTTCTGGCTGTTCGGCCGCTTTACCGGCGCTACCGAGGCACAGACGCTGAAAACCTGGACGCTGATGGAAACCCTTCTCGGCACCGTCGGCGCCATTGTCGGCATGATTGCCTTCCAGCTGCTCTCCTGACCTTCGCGGGCGGATACTTTGCGCATCCGCCCGCTGTTTCCCGTAACGCCCGGCGTTAAATCTTCAGATAGGCGCGAATGCCGTCGAGGAACATCTGCGTCGCCAGCATAATCAAAATCAACCCCATCAGGCGCTCCAGCGCATTGACGCCCTTATCGCCCAGCAGGCGCAGAAACAGGCCGGAGAGCAGCAGGATCACGACCGTGATGCCCCAGGCGAACAGCAGCGCCCCCACCAGATAGCCCATCTGATTCGGATACTGATGGGAAAGCAGCATCAGGGTGGCTAGCAGCGACGGCCCGGCGACCAGCGGAATGGCGAGCGGCACCAGAAAAGGCTCTTCGCCTACCGGCAGGCCGGTGCTATTGCTCTCCGCCGAGGGGAAGATCATCTTGATGGCGATCAGAAACAGGATCACGCCGCCGGAGATGGAAACCGTTTCGGTACGCAGGTTGAGGAAGGCGAGAATTTTTTCACCGGCAAACAGAAACAGCAGCATAATGCCGAGCGCGATCAGCATTTCGCGGATCAGCACCATACGGCGTCGCTTCGGCTCCAGATGCTTTAAAACCGACATAAAAATCGGCAAATTGCCGAGCGGATCCATTATCAACAACAATAATATGGTCGCAGAGATCATTTCAGTCATTTATTTTGCTCTTCATCCTTACGTACGCGGCGCCGTTATTAGCAATGCTGTTGAAAAGCGTAATTCAATCGAATTAATTCACTTGCCAGCAGAGCTGCATTTTGTAGAGTTGAGGGTTACAGGTAAACCAAATTTTCTCTGGCGGGCTTCGCGTCGTGACGATGCGATATTCCCACTCTTCGGACTGTCGCTACCTTTTCATCACGCCGCGCGCGGCGCACAAACGTGACGGGTAGCCTGTAGCAGGTGTTCAATGAAAAATGTAGGTCTTATTGGTTGGCGCGGTATGGTCGGCTCGGTGCTGATGCAGCGCATGAGCGAAGAGCGTGATTTCGACGCCATTCGTCCGGTCTTTTTCTCCACTTCTCAGCATGGCCAGGCGGCGCCGACGGTCGGCGGCCAGAATGGCACGCTGCAGGATGCGTACGATATCGACGCGCTGAAGGCGCTGGATATTATTATTACCTGCCAGGGCGGCGACTACACCAGTGAGATCTACCCGAAGCTGCGCGCCAGCGGCTGGCAGGGTTACTGGATCGACGCGGCTTCTACGCTGCGCATGAAAGATGACGCCATCATCATTCTCGATCCGGTGAACCACCATGTGATTCGCGACGGGCTGGAAAAAGGCGTTAAAACCTTTGTCGGCGGCAACTGCACCGTCAGCCTGATGCTGATGTCACTGGGCGGGCTGTTCGCGCACGATCTGGTGGAGTGGGCCTCGGTTGCCACCTATCAGGCGGCCTCCGGCGGCGGTGCGCGCCATATGCGCGAACTGCTGACGCAGATGGGCATGCTGCACAACCATGTGGCGACCGAGCTGCAAAACCCGGCGGCGGCGATTCTGGATATCGAACGCAAAGTAACGACGCTGACACGCTCAGGCACGCTGCCGACCGATAACTTCGGCGTACCGCTGGCGGGCAGCCTGATCCCCTGGATCGACAAGCAGCTGGAGAACGGCCAGAGCCGCGAAGAGTGGAAAGGCCAGGCGGAAACCAACAAAATCCTCAGCACCCGGCAGACCATCCCGGTGGACGGGCTGTGCGTGCGCGTCGGCGCGCTGCGCTGCCACAGCCAGGCCTTTACGCTGAAGCTGAAAAAGGATGTGCCGCTGGCGGAGATCGAACAGCTGCTGGCCGCGCATAATGAGTGGGTGAAAGTGGTGCCCAACGATCGCGAGCTGACGATGCGCGAGCTAACCCCTGCGGCGGTTACCGGCACGCTGACTACCCCGGTCGGGCGTCTGCGCAAGCTGAATATGGGGCCGGAGTACCTTTCCGCCTTTACCGTCGGCGATCAGCTGCTGTGGGGCGCCGCCGAACCGCTGCGCCGCATGCTGCGCCTGCTGGTGGATTAATCTTTATTTGCCCCGTTTGGCGTATCAAACGGGGCGCATTTCTCTGAGATCACCTATTTCCTGCCTTTTCAAAAGCCTGGCGCAAGATTAACCATCAGGTGATCCATCTCCTCTTTTTGGCACTGCAAAAATTATTTTGTGCAAAGTTCGCAGGCTTATTGTACGCCTTGTCTATGCTTAGCATGACTGTTTGGTTTTTCCGTTTCGAATATTAAAAGTTGATACGCGCGGCAACGCTTTTTTCCAGGGAAGGGTTGCGGCTTCGCCGGCGCGTGCATGGCTCATTGAAGAGTAGTCAGGCTAACGTATCAGTTAACGTTATGGCTTCGGCTGCCATAAATCACAGGAAGAAAGTCATGTCAGAGCTCCCGGATCGCCAGGCGATCAATGCGATTATTGAAGGTCACTATGCTGACCCGTTTTCACTGTTGGGAATGCATCAGACCGCTAATGGGCTGGAAGTTCGCGCCCTGCTGCCTGATGCGTCTGAAGTGTGGGTAATTGAAACCAGCACCGGGCGCAAATGCGCGCAGCTGAAATGTCTCGATTCCCGCGGCTTTTTTCACGGCGTGATACCGCGTCGTAAGAATCCGTTCCGCTATCAGCTTGCCGTTACCTGGCACGGCGAACAGAACCTGATAGACGACGCCTACCGTTTCGGCCCGCTGCTGCAGGAGCTGGATAGCTGGCTGTTGGCGGAGGGCACCCACTTGCGCCCGTATGAAACGCTGGGCGCACACGCTGAGGTGATCGACGGCATCAGCGGCACGCGCTTTATGGTCTGGGCGCCGAACGCGCGCCGCGTGTCGGTGGTCGGCGATTTCAACTACTGGGATGGCCGCCGCCATCCGATGCGCTTCCGCCGCGAAATCGGCGTCTGGGAGCTGTTCGTGCCGGCCGCGCGCACCGGTCAGCTCTACAAATATGAGATCATCGATAACAAAGGGCATCTGCGTCTGAAATCCGATCCGCTTGCCTTTGAATCGCAGATGCGCCCCGACAGCGCCTCGATGATCTGCGGGCTGCCGGAGAAGGTGGCGATGCGCCCGGAGCGCAAAGCGGCGAACGCTTTTGACGCGCCGATCTCCATCTATGAAGTCCACCTCGGCTCCTGGCGCCGCCATACCGACAATAACTTCTGGCTGAGCTACAAAGAGCTGGAAGAGCAGCTTATTCCGTATGTGAAAGAGATGGGCTTCACCCATATCGAACTGATGCCGATTAATGAACATCCGTTCGACGGCAGCTGGGGCTATCAGCCGGTAGGCATGTACGCGCCGACCCGCCGTTTCGGCACGCGTGATGAGTTCCGTCATTTTGTCGCCGCCGCGCACGCGGCTGGCCTGAATGTGCTGCTCGACTGGGTGCCCGGCCATTTCCCGTCTGATGATTTCGGCCTGGCACAGTTTGACGGCACTGCGCTTTACGAGCATGAAGATCCGCGCGAGGGTTTTCATCAGGACTGGAATACGCTGATCTACAACTATGGCCGTCGCGAGGTGAGTAACTATCTCGCCGGCAACGCGCTCTACTGGCTGGAGCGCTTCGGCATTGACGGCCTGCGCGTCGATGCGGTCGCCTCGATGATCTACCGCGATTACAGCCGCCCCGAAGGCGAGTGGGTGCCGAACCATTTTGGCGGGCGCGAAAACCTCGAAGCGATTGATTTCATTCGCTACACCAACCGTATGCTGGGGCACAACGCGCCGGGTACGGTGACCATCGCCGAAGAGTCGACCGATTTCCCTGGGGTGTCGCGTCCGCCGGAAGCGGGCGGGCTGGGCTTCTGGTTCAAATGGAACCTCGGCTGGATGCACGACACGCTGGATTATATGAAGCTCGATCCGGTTTACCGCAGCCACCATCACAACCTGATGACCTTCGGCATGGTCTATAACCACACCGAAAACTTTGTGCTGCCGCTCTCGCACGATGAGGTGGTGCATGGCAAACGTTCGCTGCTCGATCGCATGCCGGGTGACGCCTGGCAGAAGTTCGCTAACCTGCGCGCCTATTACGGCTGGATGTGGGCTTTCCCCGGCAAGAAGCTAATGTTTATGGGCGGCGAGTTCGCCCAGGGTCGCGAGTGGAACCACGATACCAGCCTCGACTGGCATCTGCTGGAGGGCGAGGATAACTGGCACAACGGCGTACAGCGCCTGGTGCGCGATCTTAACCTGACCTACCGCCATCATGCGCCGATGCACCAGTGCGACTTCGAGGCCCAGGGCTTCGAATGGCTGGTGGTGGACGACTACGAAAACTCGGTATTTATCTTTGTGCGCCGCGATCGCGACGGCAACGAGATGATCGTCGCCAGCAACTTTACGCCAGTGCCGCGTTACAACTACCGCTTCGGCATTACGCAGCCGGGCGGCTGGCGCGAAGTGATCAATACCGACTCTACGCACTATCACGGCAGCAATACCGGCAACGGTAGCACCGTCTGGAGCGAGCCGGTTCCCAGCCACAACCGCGAACATTCGCTCTCCCTGACGCTGCCGCCGCTGGCGACCATTTGGCTGATGAGGGAGGCTGAATGAGCTACCTGAATGCCGGAAAACCCCTTCCCCCGGGCGCGACCTGGGATGGAAAGGGCGTCAACTTTACGCTTTTTTCACAGCATGCTCAGCGCGTGGAACTCTGCCTTTTTGATGAAAAAGGGCAGGAGAGCCGCTATGACCTGCCGGCGCGTACGGATGACATCTGGCATGGGTACTTTCCCGATCTCGCGCCGGGCCAGCGCTACGGCTACCGCGTACACGGCCCATGGGCGCCGGAGCAGGGGCACCGTTTCAATCCTGCGAAAGTGTTGGTCGACCCCTGCGCGCGTGCGGTGGAAGGCGCGGTGCCGGACGATGCGCGCCTCAACGGCGGCGAATGGCAGCGCGACGACCAGGACAGCGCGGCGGTAGCGCCGAAAAGCCTGGTGGTGAAGGATGATTTCCACTGGGGCGACGACGCCGCGCCGCGTGTGCCCTGGGGCAAGACCGTCATCTACGAGGCGCACGTACGCGGGCTAACGCAGCGGCATCCGGAAATTCCGGAAACGCAGCGCGGCACTTACGCGGCGCTGGGGCATCCTGCTATTGTCAGCTATCTGCAGCAGCTGGGCATCACCACGCTGGAACTGCAGCCGGTAGCGCAGTTCGCCGACGAGCCGCGCCTGCAGCAGCTCGGTCTGCGCAACTACTGGGGTTACAACCCTTTTGCGCTCTGGTCGCTGGAGCCGCGCTACGCGTCGGGCGAAGGGGGCCGCAGCGCACTGGAGGAGTTTCAGCAGGCAGTGAAAACGCTGCATGCCGCCGGCATCGAGGTCGTGCTGGATATGGTGCTGAACCATACCGCCGAGCTGGAGGAGATCGGCCCGACGCTGTCGATGCGCGGCGTGGACAACGCCAGCTACTACTGGCTGGGCGAGGGCGGCCGCTACCATAACTGGACCGGCTGCGGCAACACGCTCAATCTCAGCCACCCGAAAGTGATGGCCTGGGCACTTGACTGCCTGCGCTACTGGGTCACCACCTGCCATGTCGACGGCTTCCGTTTCGATCTGGCGCCGGTGCTGGGCAGAACGCCCGATTTCCGTCCCGACGCGCCTTTCCTTGCGGCGATAAAAGCCTGCCCGATCCTGTCGCAGACGAAGCTTATCGCCGAGCCCTGGGATATCGGGCCGCAGGGGTACCAGATGGGCCGTTTCCCGTCCCCTTTTGCCGACTGGAACGACCGCTTTCGCGACGATATGCGCCGTTACTGGCTGCACGGCGAATTGACCAACGGCGATTTCGCTCGCCGCTTCGCCGCTTCCAGCGACATTTTCCGTCATGACGGCCGACCGCCGTCAGCCTCGGTGAACCTGATCGCCGCGCATGACGGCTTTACCCTGCGCGATCTGCTGAGCTTTTCGCGCAAGCATAACGAGGCCAACGGCGAAGATAACCGCGACGGGCATAACAATAATTTCAGCCATAACCACGGCAGCGAAGGCTTAACGGTATCGCTGAACGTGCTGGAGCGCCGCCGCCGCAGCGCCCATGCGCTGCTGACCTCGCTGCTGCTGGCGCAGGGTACGCCGATGTTGCTGGCGGGCGATGAGCATGGCCACAGCCAGCACGGCAACAATAATGCTTACTGTCAGGATAATGAACTCACCTGGTTTGACTGGAAAAATCAGGACGAGGGGCTGTATGCCTTTACCGCCGCGCTGCTGCATCTGCGTCAGCAGATCCCCGCGCTGACGCAGGATAGCTGGTGGGAAGAGGGTGACGAAAACGTGCAGTGGCTCAACAGCCAGGGGCAGCCGCTGAACGGCAGTGAGTGGGAACAGGGGGAACATAAGCTCCAGATCCTGCTTTCCGAACGTTGGTTAATAACGATAAATGCCACGCAAGACGTGAGCGAACTCTCTCTACCAGACGGAGAATGGCGCGCCGTTCCTCCTTTTGCCGGGGAAGATAATCCGATCCTGTCAACTGTCTGGCATGGGCCCGCGCACGGCGTGTGTGTGTTCCAAAAGCAAGTATAAGGAGTCAGACATGGTCAAGTTAGAACATACCGAACACCTGATGCTGGCAAGGCAGCTCCCTACACAAACCGTCGCCCTGATCCTTGCAGGCGGACGCGGCACGCGTCTGAGAGACCTGACCGCCGGACGCGCCAAACCGGCGGTGCATTTCGGCGGCAAGTTCCGCATCATCGACTTTGCGCTGTCGAACTGCCTCAACTCCGGCATTCGGCGCATCGGCGTGATTACGCAGTACCAGTCCCACTCGCTGGTGCAGCACATTCAGCGCGGCTGGTCGTTCTTTAACGAAGAGATGAACGAGTTCGTCGATCTGCTGCCGGCGCAGCAGCGCTTCTCCACCGAACACTGGTATCGCGGCACTGCCGACGCGGTAACGCAGAACCTGGATATTATCCGCCGCTATGACGCGCAATATATCGTCATTCTCGCCGGCGATCATATCTACAAGATGGACTACTCGCGCATGCTGCTCGATCACGTGGAGAATAACGCGCGCTGCACCATCGCCTGTCTGCCGGTGCCGATCCAGGAGGCGACGGCGTTCGGCGTCATGGCGGTGAATGAGCATAACCGGGTGGTGGACTTCGTCGAAAAACCGGCGCAGCCGCCCGCCATGCCCGGCGACGAGAGCCAGGCGTTGGCCAGCATGGGCATCTACGTCTTTAACGCCGATTATCTCTATCAGCTGCTGGAAGAGGATTTAGAGATCCCCGGCTCCAGCCACGATTTCGGTAAAGATCTGCTGCCGAAAATCGTTGCCAGCGGCGAAGCGCTGGCGCACTCCTTTAACCTCTCTTGCGTACAGGGCGATGAAAACGCAGCGCCCTACTGGCGCGATGTCGGGACACTGGAAGCCTACTGGCGCGCCAATCTCGATCTCGCCTCGGTCACGCCGGAGCTGGATATGTATGACCATGAATGGCCTATCCACACCTACATGGAACCGCTGCCGCCGGCCAAGTTCGTGCAGGACCGCTCCGGCAGCCACGGAATGACGATGAACTCGCTGGTCTCCGGCGGCTGCATTATTTCCGGATCGGTGGTGGTGCATTCCGTTCTGTTCTCACGCGTGCGCGTGAATTCGTTTTGCAATATTGAGTCTGCCGTGCTGCTGCCTGATGTGGTTGTCGGACGCTCCTGTCGTCTGCGCCGCTGCGTCATCGATCGCGCCTGCGTCATTCCGGAAGGAATGGTGATTGGTGAGAACCCTGACGAAGACAGCCGCCGTTTTTACCGTTCAGAAGAGGGCATCGTGCTGGTAACGCGCGAAATGCTGGCCAAACTGGCCGACGACGCCGTTTGACCGACGAAACAGTAATACGCAATCTGCGCGAGGATCGCGCCAGATTTCCGTTAAAGGAGCCGAGAATGCAGGTTTTACATGTCTGTTCAGAACTTTTCCCGCTGCTGAAAACCGGCGGGCTAGCTGATGTGGTGGGGGCATTACCGGCAGCACAGATTGCAGATGGAGTGGATACGCGCGTTTTACTCCCGGCGTTTCCCGATCTACGCAAGGGTATCACCGACACGGAGGTTGTCGCTGAGCTGCAAACTTTCGCAGGCCCGGTCAGGCTGCACTTTGGACATTTTAATGGGGTTGGCATTTATCTGATTGAAGCTGAGGGCCTGTACGATCGGCCCGGCAGCCCCTATCACGATGAGAACCAGTTCGCTTATCCAGACAACTATCTGCGCTTCGCGCTGCTCGGCTGGATGGGATGTGAAATGGCGTGCGGGGCGGATCCCGCCTGGCGCCCGGATATCGTTCACGCCCATGACTGGCACGCCGGTCTGACCTGCGCCTACCTGGCGGCGCGCGGACGTCCGGCGAAATCGGTATTTACCGTGCATAACCTGGCGTATCAGGGGCTGTTCTACGCGCACCATATGGATGAGATCCAGCTGCCGCCATCCTACTTCGATATGCACGGGCTGGAATTTTTCGGCCAGATCTCCTACCTCAAGGCGGGGCTGTTCTATGCCGATCACATCACGGCGGTCAGCCCCACCTACGCGCGCGAGATCACCCAGCCGGAATATGGCTACGGCATGGAGGCGCTGCTGGCGGAGCGTATGCGCGAAGGGCGGCTGAGCGGCATTCTGAACGGCGTCGATCCGCTGATTTGGGATCCGGCACACGATCTGCTGCTCAACGCGCGCTACAACCGCGACACGCTGGACGCCAAGGCGGAGAACAAACGCCAGCTG
Organism: Mixta gaviniae; assembly: GCF_002953195.1. Taxonomy (GTDB): domain Bacteria; phylum Pseudomonadota; class Gammaproteobacteria; order Enterobacterales; family Enterobacteriaceae; genus Mixta; species Mixta gaviniae. The sequence continues at coordinate 384,267 of NZ_CP026377.1, forward strand.
CAGATAGCGATGGGATTGAAGGTGGATGACAGCGTACCGGTGTTCGCCGTGGTCAGCCGTTTGACCAAACAGAAGGGCCTGGACCTGGTGCTGGAGGCGCTGCCGAGCCTGCTGGAGCAGGGCGGCCAGCTGGTACTGCTGGGCGCCGGCGACGCGGTGCTGCAGCAGGGCTTCCTTGCCGCTGCGGCGGAAAACCCCGGCAGCGTCGGCGTGCAGATCGGCTATCACGAGGCGTTCTCGCACCGCATTATGGGCGGCGCGGATGTGATCATGGTGCCAAGCCGTTTCGAACCGTGTGGCCTGACGCAGCTCTATGGCCTGAAATATGGCACGCTGCCGCTGGTGCGCCGCACCGGCGGACTGGCGGATACGGTGAATGATAGTTCGCTGGAGAACCTGGCGGACGGCATCGCCAGCGGCTTCAGCTTTGAAGACAGCAACGCCTGGTCGCTGCTGCGCGCGATTCGTCGCTCCTTTGTGTTGTGGTCTCGCCCTTCGCTGTGGCGCTACGTTCAGCGTCAGGCGATGGCGATGGACTTTAGCTGGCAGGTGGCTGCACAGGCCTACCGGGATCTTTATCAACGGTTGTTGTAACCTGATTTGGGATACTTGCTATGAACGCACCTTTTACCTATGCCTCGCCGACGCTGACGGTCGATGCGCTAAAGCATTCGATCGCCTATAAACTGATGTTTACGTTGGGTAAAGATCCCTCTTCCGCCAATAAGCATGAGTGGCTGAACGCCTCGCTGCTGGCGGTACGCGATCGCATGGTGGAGCGCTGGCTGCGCTCCAGCCGCGCGCAGCTCTCGCAGGACGTGCGCCAGGTTTACTATCTCTCGATGGAATTTTTGATGGGGAGAACCCTCTCTAACGCGCTGCTGGCCATGGGGATCTATGAAGATCTGCACAGCGCGCTGGAAGAGATGGGGCTGGATCTGGGCGAGCTGATCGAGGAGGAGAACGATCCCGGTCTGGGCAACGGCGGTCTTGGCCGTCTGGCAGCCTGCTTCCTGGATTCGCTGGCGACGCTGGGGCTGCCGGGACACGGTTACGGCATCCGCTACGACTACGGCATGTTTAAGCAGAATATTGTCGATGGCCGGCAGGCGGAATCGCCCGACTACTGGCTGGAATATGGCAACCCGTGGGAGTTTCAGCGGTTTAATACCCGTTATAAGGTGCGTTTCGGCGGCCGTTTGCAGCATGAGGGCGCGAAAGTGCGCTGGCTGGAGACGGAAGAGGTGCTGGCGATGGCCTATGACCAGATCGTTCCCGGTTATGACACTGATGCCACCAACACGCTACGGCTGTGGAGCGCGCAGGCGAGTAATGAGATCAATCTCGGCAAATTCAATCAGGGCGACTACTTCGCGGCGGTGGAAGATAAAAACCACTCGGAAAACGTGTCGCGCGTGCTTTATCCCGATGACTCCACCTATTCCGGCCGCGAGCTGCGTCTGCGTCAGGAGTATTTCCTCGTGTCGGCCACGGTGCAGGATATCCTTAACCGTCACTGGGAGATGCATCAGACCTTCGATAACCTTGCGGATAAGGTCGCCATCCACCTGAACGATACCCATCCGGTGCTGGCGATCCCGGAGCTGATGCGTCTGCTGATCGATGAGCATAAGTTTAGCTGGGATGACGCGTTTGAAGTGGTGTGTCAGGTCTTCTCCTACACCAACCACACGCTGATGAGCGAGGCGCTGGAAACCTGGTCGGTGGATATGATCGGCAAAATCCTGCCGCGACATCTGCAAATCATTTTCGAAATCAACGACTACTTCCTGAAGACCATTCAGGATCACTACCCGGAAGAGTGGGAGCTGCTGTCGCGCATTTCCATTATCGATGAGAACAACGGCCGTCAGGTGCGCATGGCATGGCTGGCGGTAGTGGTAAGCCACAAGGTGAACGGCGTATCGGAGCTGCACTCCAACCTGATGGTGCAGTCGCTGTTCGCGGATTTCGCCCGCCTGTTCCCCGGCCGCTTCTGCAATAAAACCAACGGTATTACGCCGCGCCGCTGGCTGGCGCTGGCCAACCCGCCGCTGTCGGAAGTACTGGACGAGACGATCGGCCGTCGCTGGCGCACCGATCTCAGCCAGCTGGAAGAGATCAAACCGCAGATCGACTTCCCGGCCTTTATCGAAAAAATTGCCGATGCCAAGCTGGAGAACAAACAGCGGCTGGCAAGCTGGGTGGCGAAAAACATGGATCTGGTGCTGGATCCCAACGCGCTGTTCGACGTACAGATCAAACGTATCCATGAATATAAGCGTCAGCTGCTTAACGTACTGCATGTGATCACGCGCTATAACCGCATCAAGGCCGATCCGACCGCCAACTGGGTGCCGCGCGTGAACATCTTCGCCGGCAAGGCGGCCTCCGCCTACTATATGGCGAAGCACATTATTCATTTGATCAATGATGTGGCGGATGTGATCAACAGCGATCCGCAGGTGAAGAACAAGCTGAAAGTGGTGTTTATTCCGAACTACAGCGTAAGCCTGGCGCAGATCATTATCCCGGCGGCCGATCTGTCCGAGCAGATTTCGCTGGCGGGCACCGAAGCTTCCGGTACCAGCAACATGAAGTTCGCCCTTAACGGCGCGCTGACGATCGGCACGCTGGACGGCGCCAACGTAGAGATGCGCGAACACGTTGGCAAAGAGAACATCTTTATCTTCGGCAACACCACGCCGCAGGTGGAGGCGCTGCGTCGCAACGGCTACAACTCACGCGACTACTTCGAGGCGGATGCCGAGCTGAACCAGGCACTGACGCAGATCGCGACCGGCGTTTTCAGCCCGCAGGAGCCGGGACGTTATCGCAATATCTACGATTCGCTGGTGGGGCTGGGCGATCACTATCAGCTGCTGGCCGACTATCGCAGCTATGTGGATACGCAGGATAAAGTGGATGAGCTGTATCGCCAGCCGGAAGAGTGGCAGCGGCGCGCGGCGCTGAATATCGCCAACATGGGCTATTTCTCTTCTGACCGCACTATCCAGGAGTACGCCGACGAAATCTGGCATATTTCGCCTATCCGGCTCTAAAGCAGCGCTTTAGCTTCAGGCATAAAAAAACCGCCCGGGAGGCGGTTTTTCTTTGGATCGCTCATCCGGTTCAGGAAGCGAGAGAGAGGGCCGGTTTCTTGCTGTGGGTCTCCAGCCACTGCGCCACACGCGCCTGCTGCGCTTCGGTCAGCCACATGCCGAGTTTGGTGCGCCGCCAGATAGCATCGTCCAGTTCACGCACCCACTCATTTTCCACCAGATAGCGCAGTTCCGCTTCGTGGAAGCTGTGACCGAAATCTTCGCCAAGATCCGCTATCGAGCTGGCGTTCTGCAGGATCTGCTCGCTGTTGCTGCCGTAGGTGCGGGCGTAGTGACGTGCCAGACCTTCGCTGATAAACGGATAGCGGCGACGCAGGCTGGCGGCGTAATCTTCACGCGTACCGGCGATATCGCCGCCCGGCAGCACAGCGCTCTTCGTCCAGGCCGGACCGGCGTTGGGATAATACTTCGCCAGTTTTTCCATCGCATGTTCAGCCAGCTTACGATAGGTGGTCAGCTTGCCGCCGAACACCGACAGCAGCGGCGCCTTGCCGGCATCGTCACGCACATCGAGCGTATAGTCGCGGGTAATCGCCTGCGGTGAGTCCGATTCGTCATCACACAGCGGACGCACGCCGGAATAGGTCCAGACGATATCGTCACGGTCCAGCGGCTTTTTAAAGTGCGCATTGTACACCTTCAGCAGATAGTCGATTTCGTTATCATCGATTTTCACCTGCTTCGGATCGCCTTTATATTCCACGTCGGTGGTGCCGATAATGGAGAATTCATCCATCCACGGGATCACAAACACGATACGGTTATCTTCGTTCTGCAGGATGTAGGCCTGCTTTTCAGTATGCACGCGCGGCACCACGATATGGCTGCCTTTGATCAGGCGGATACCGTACGGCGATTTCAGCTTCAGGCCGTCGTCAAACAGCTGCTTGACCCACGGGCCGGCGGCGTTCACCAGGCCTTTGGCGCGCCAGGTGTAGGTTTTGCCGGTGTCGACATCCTGCGCTTCCACCATCCACAGGCCATTTTCACGCCAGGCGCGGGTTGCGCGGGTGCGGGTACGCACGTCGCCGCCGCGTTTCACCACTTCTTGCGCATTCAGCACCACCAGGCGCGCATCGTCCACCCAGCAGTCGGAATATTCGAAACCGCGCGAAATTTCTGGCTTCAGCACCGATTCCGCGCCAAAACGCAACCCTTTACTGCCCGGCAGGCTGGTGCGTTTGCCGAGATGGTCATACATAAACAGACCGGCGCGGATCATCCAGGCCGGACGTAAGTGGGGGCGGTGGGGCAGGCGGAAACGCATGGGGAAAGCGATATGCGGCGCCATTTTCAGTAACACTTCACGCTCGGCCAGCGCTTCGCTCACCAGGCGGAATTCATAATGCTCCAGATAGCGCAGGCCACCGTGGATAAGTTTCGAGCTGGCGGAGGAGGTCGCGCACGCCAGATCCTGCGCCTCCAGCATCAGCACTGACAGTCCGCGTCCTGCGGCATCGGCCGCAATGCCGGCACCGTTGATGCCGCCGCCGATAACGATCAGATCTTTGGTTTCCACGTCATCTCCTCCGATGTTCGGAATAGTTCGTCTATGTTCGTTTTCGAGCATAATAATAATCGTAAACCAACATTGATGCCAGCTTTAACCCAATAAAAACATCTTAGCGTGATTCAGTTAACATTATTCGTCGCCGCCGACGGCAGTAACCCTTTGGTCTGATGGGTTATAGTTAAACCGCTTCGCGCTACAATAGCGCGAGACAGGGTCGGAGGGCGCCGCACAAAGAATGCCGGGCGCGCCGTTCGGCCTGCCGCACCACTCTTTTATCCGGGATCCATCATGGAACATTTTGAATGCATCAGCGTCGAACTGGCGCAACAACGTCTGGCCGAAGGCGAGGCGCTGCTGGTCGATATTCGCGATCCGCAGAGCTATGAAGCGGGACACGCCAAAGGCGCGTTCCACCTGACCAACGGTACGCTAAACGGCTTTATGCAGCAGGCCGATTTCGATACGCCGGTGCTGGTGATGTGCTACCACGGCAACAGCAGCAAAGGGGCGGCGCAGTATCTGATCAATCAGGGATTCGAGCAGGTGTACAGCATTGACGGCGGTTTCGACGCCTGGCGCGCGGCGTTCCCGCAGCTGGTCGATACGTCGTCGGAGTAAGCGCCGCGGCGTAGGGCAGAACTCAGGAAACGGAATATGATACAGCTTACCCGCTTCACCCATCCGCGCATGGCGCAGGCGTTTGTCGACTACATGGCGACGCGTGGCGTGACATTACATATCGAACGCGACGAGCAGGTGGTGCTACTGCTGGAAGATGAGTCGAAACTGGAAATGGTCGAAAACGAACTTGCGCAGTTTGTTCGCGACCCTTTTCATCCGCGCTATCAGGCCGCCAGCTGGCAAAGCGGCAATACCGACAGCGGGCTGCATTATCAGCGCGACAGCCTGATGACCCATCTGCGCCGCCGCGCCGGGCCGCTGACCCTGACGCTCGGCTTTGCCTGCATCGCCATCTTTATCCTGATGCAGATTATCGGCGAGGATGAGGTGCTGGGCTGGCTGGCGTGGCCGATGGACAGCGCGCAATCTTTCCAGCTGTGGCGCTGGTTCAGCCATGCGCTGCTTCATTTTTCTCTGCTGCACCTGGTGTTCAACCTGCTGTGGTGGTGGTATATCGGCGGCGCGATTGAAAAGCGGCTCGGCAGCGGCAAGCTTTTTGTTATCGCACTGATCTCCGCGCTGCTGAGCGGCTGGATGCAGGCGAAGTTCAGCGGCGTCTGGTTCGGCGGCCTTTCCGGCGTGGTTTACGCATTGATGGGCTACGCCTGGCTGCGGGGCGAGCGCGATCCCGAAAGTGGTATTTTCCTGGAGCGCGGTTTGATGGCTTTCGCTATCCTGTGGCTGGTTATTGGATTTTTTGGCGTGTTGGGCCAGGCGGTGGGCAATGCCGCTCATCTCTCTGGTCTGTTGGTGGGGCTGGCGATGGCCTTCGTCGATACGCGCCACGTGCGTAAACGCTGAGCATCAGCGACGCCTGCAGGCTGCCTCTGTATCACCGGCAGCCTGATGCCGTACTTATAACAGGAGATTTATGTGAAGCAGACGCAACGTCATGACGCCATTATCGATCTGGTCCGGCGTCAGGGGTATGTCAGTACTGAAGAGCTGGTGGAACATTTTGACGTCAGTCCGCAAACCATTCGCCGCGATCTGAACGATCTGGCCGAGCAGAATAAAATTCAGCGTCATCACGGCGGCGCGGCGCTGCCTTCCAGCTCGGAAAATACCGCCTGGCAGGATCGCAAAATGATGTGGTCGGCGGAAAAGGCGCGCATCGCGCAGCGGGTCGCCAGCCAGATCCCCGACGGTGCCACCCTGTTTATCGATATCGGCACCACGCCGGAAGCGGTAGCCCATGCGCTGATGCACCATAACGACCTGCGCATCGTCACTAATAACCTTAACGTCGCCACGCTGTTGATGACCAAACCCGATTTTCGTCTGATTATCGCCGGCGGCGAGGTGCGCACGCGCGACGGCGGCATTATGGGCGAGGCGACGCTCGATTTTATTTCGCAGTTCCGTCTCGACTACGGCATTCTCGGCATCAGCGGCATCGATATGGATGGCTCGCTGCTGGAGTTCGATTATCACGAAGTGCGCACCAAGCGCGCGATTATCGATAACTCACGCTGCGTGATGCTGGTGACCGACCACTCCAAGTTCGGCCGCAACGCGATGGTCAATCTCGGCAATATGAGCCTGGTGGACTACCTGTTTACCAATGAAATGCCGCCCGCCAGCGTGATGAAAGTGATCGAGCAGCATGAGGTCCATCTGGAACTCTGCTAAGGATCAGGCCACGCTCATCCCCATCAGGTGCAGCAGATGTTGCGCCTGCTGCACCGCTTCCTGCCGATGCATTACGCCGAGCTTCTGATAAAGATTGCGAATATGCGTTTTGATGGTGGTTTGCGCCACTTCCAGCTCGCCGGCGATCTGATCGTTACTGTAGCCAGAGTAGATCAGCCCCAGTACCTGCCACTCGCGCTGGGTGAGCGGGCTGGTGCGGATCAGCTCCGGCACCTGCGGGTGGGTCAGCAGGCGGCTGACGAAGCTTTCGTCGAAGTGGGCGAACTTGTGACGATGATGCTGGTTAATATCGCGCAGAATGCGCTGCGCACGATGCTGTTCCAGCTCCGGCAACGTGTGCAGCTGCAGCAGCTGGCGCAGCTGCTGCGCCATGGTTTCCCCTTCGATAACGAAGTGGCTGATAAAGCCGGTGCGGTTCGCCAGCGTCAGTGACTCAATCAGTGCCTGCTGCGCCTCGCTTTTGCGGCCGGTCTGCCAGTAAAGCGCGTTAAGCAGCAACAGGTTGCGGTTTAAATCGCTGGTCAGGCGCAGCCGCCGCGCGCTTTCATTTAGCTCGTCCAGGACCACTTCCGCTTCGTCATATTGGCCAAGCAGGATCTGCACGCGGGCGATATTACGCCACTGCCCCTGCAGGAAGTGGTTGTCGGCGGTGGCCGGTTTCGGCGTCAGCCGCAGCCAGTTGGCGGCGGCGGTTTTATCGTTAGTCATCTGCCAGTAGATCACGCGCGGCTTATCCGCGTTGGTGACCCAGTCGCTGTGATACTGGCCATTGCCAAGCAGGTTTTCACAGCGGATCAGATGGCGGCGCGCGTTATCGATATCGCCGCGCGCCAGCGCGCATTTTGCCAGCATCGCCAGGCATTGCAGCTGCTGCTGCGGCTGGAAGTTCGCTAATACCTCCAGCCCTTTACGCGCGGTCGCTTCCGCTTCGTCAAGGCGCGCCCATGACCAGAGCAGCTGCGCGCGGATGCGCAGCAAAAACTCATGCATCGGCAGCTGTTCCAGCCCTTCCTCATCGATCAGTGCGAACGCTTTTTCCTGAATATCGTAGGCGGTTTGCAAGAAGCCCTGCGCCAGCAGGATTTCGCTCTGCTGCAGCAGCGCCCAGAGCGCGTAGTGGCAGCAGTTGTAGTGGCGCGCCATCTCGTCGGTCTGCTGCATGGCGGCGAGCGCCGCCTCCAGCTCGCCCTGACAGTGCAGCACCTCGCCTTTTACCGAGGTGGCAACGATGCGGCTGTAGTAGTTCGCCAGCGGCAGATTCGCCAGCGCCTGGTTCGCCAGCCGCTCCGCCTCGTCGGGCTTGCCGGCGTTGATGGCGACCTGCGCGCGCAGCGCGTCAAACTCGGCGCTCAGCACCGGGTCGATGGCGATCTGCTGCAGCGTCATCTCCTCTTCGGCGCGCGCCAGCAGCAGGTTGACTTCGCCGTAGCGATGCTGACTCTGCGCCAGCCATGCCTGCAGCAGGATCAGACGCGGATGATCCACCAGCTGCTGCCACGGCAGGGCCTTCAGGCCTTCTTCCAGCAGCGCCAGCTCGCTGTGGTTAAACAGCGACCAGGCGTGATGCAGCAGAATATCGCGCAGCAGCGCGGTATCACCGGCCGCCAGCGCATGGTGAATCGCCTCGCCGGCGTAGCCAAGCGCCATCCAGCCCTCCGCCGCCGCGCGATGTAGCTGATGCAGCTCGCTGCTCAGCTCCCACTGGCAGCGCTGGCGCAGGAAGCTGGCGAACAGCGGATGAAAGTTAAACCATTTGCCGCTGTCGTCCATGCGTTGCAAAAACAGCCCCTGACGCTCGGTCTCTTCCAGACGCAGCTGTGCGTTTTCTTCGCCGGTCAGGCGCGCGATCAGCGAATCGTTCATCGAGCGCAGCACCGAACTGCGCAGCAGGAAGTTGCGCGTCGCGCTGTCGACGCAGTCCAGCACCTCATCCACCAGATAGTCGGAAAGGTGGCTGGCGTTGATGCCGGCGAGACGCTGGGCGGAGTGATGGGTCGGGGTATTCGACTGGCGTTCCGTCAGGGCGATCAGCTGCAGGGCGGTAGCCCAGCCGGCCACTTCGGCGCAAAGACGTTGCGAATCATCCGCGCCGATCGGCTGCTGCAGGCGGCAGTCGAAGAACTGCTTCGCCTCCTGCGGCGTGAAGGCCAGCGACTGGCTGTTGATCTCCAGCAGCTGTTCGCGCACCCGCAGGTTCGCGATGCCCAGCGAGGGCAGGTTGCGCGACAGGATGATTAACGTCAGGTTTTCGGGCTGATGGCGGATAAAAAAGCGCATCGCCTGATGAATGGCGTCGTTAGCGATCAAATGGTAATCGTCAATCACCAGGTAGAGCGGACGCTGCCACTCCGCCAGTTCGACGAACAGCTGGGAAAAGAGCGCGCTGAGGCTGGCGTACTGACGCTTTTGCGCCAGCGCCTCGCTGCGCGTGCAGTGCCCGCCGGTCGCCTGCTGCACGGCGGCCATAAAGTAGTTGGCGAAGCGCTCCGGATAATTATCGCTGTCATCCAGCGAATACCAGCCGAGATCGCTTTTATCCGCAGCCCACTGTGCCACCAGCGTCGTCTTGCCGTAGCCGGCGGGGCTGCTTATCAATGCTAAGCGGTAGTGCGCAATGTTCGCAAGCCTGGCTATCAAACGCTCCCGAACAATGGTGTTCTGAAGCCGCAGAGGACGGCTGAGTTTCGATGGTATCAGCATGGCGACACTTCACTGTGATGACATAGAAGGAAACAAAAAGAATTATTTCACGGTGTGTAATTAAGTACTTTCTGATGTGTCAGGCAGTAATGCAAGGATGCGATCCGACCAGTATTCATTAAGTTGCACCTCATCACATTTCCTTATTGTTTTTTGCCCTTTTCCTGCGTCGTTACAAACAAAGGCGGCGACAGTGACGGCGCGCCTCTGGCGAGGGAAAAAAGCGCGGCAGAGCCATTAATAAATAGAAAAAGCGGCTAAATACGCTTTTTTCTCGCTGTGCCGCCGCTTTTTCCATCAATGCGGTCTTAACTTAACGCGCTGGCGATCACATTTTCGCCTACGCCCTGTCGCTCCTCCCCGGCTAATCTGGCGGCAGGAGGATGTTGCTTCGTCGGGTTAACGTCAGCATGTGCGCATCAATTTTTTGCGAATCCATTACTTAACGGAAGAGAGTTGTATGTCGCAGCAAAAATTCAATAAGGCTCGTTTTGAGGCGGCGTTAACGCGCCAGTGGCAGCACCTGGGTCTGGCGAGCGCCAGCGATATGACGCCGCATCAGCGGTGGGAAGCGATCGGCGGCGCGCTGGCCGAGCTGCTGGCGGCGCAACCGGCCGCGACGCCCGAAAATAATCAGCGTCATGTCAATTACCTGTCGATGGAGTTTCTGATTGGCCGGCTGACCGGCAATAACCTGATCAACCTCGGCTGGTATGACGAGGTCGATGCGCTGCTGGCGGAGCAGGGCATCCCTCTCAGCGAGCTGCTGGAAGAGGAGGTGGATCCGGCGCTGGGCAACGGCGGCCTGGGGCGCCTGGCGGCCTGTTATCTCGATTCGATGGCGACGGTCGGCCAGTCGGCGACCGGCTACGGCTTAAACTACCAATATGGCCTGTTCCGTCAATCTTTTGACGAAGGCTATCAGCGCGAAGCGCCGGACGACTGGCGCCGCGATCGCTATCCGTGGTTCCGCCACAACAGCGCGCTGGATGTTGAAGTGGGCATCGGTGGCAAAGTGGTGAAAAACGAGGATGGATCGCTGCGCTGGGAGCCGGCATTCGTGATGCGCGGCGAAGCCTGGGATCTGCCGGTGATCGGCTACCGCAACGGGGTTACGCAGCCGCTGCGCCTGTGGCAGGCGACCCACGCGCACCCGTTCGACCTGACGCTGTTCAACGACGGCAAATTCCTGCAGGCGGAGCAGCGCGGCATCGACGCGGCGAAGCTCACCAAAGTGCTTTATCCCAACGATAACCATCAGGAAGGCAAGCGCCTGCGCCTGATGCAGCAATATTTCCAGTGCGCTTGCTCGGTGGCGGATATTCTGCGCCGTCATCATCTGGCGGGCCGCGCGCTGGCGGATCTGCCCGACTATGAGGTGATCCAGCTCAACGATACTCATCCCACTATCGCCATTCCTGAAATGCTGCGCCTGCTGCTGGACGAACATCAGCTGACGTGGGAGGAGGCGTGGCGCATCACCAGCAACGTTTTCGCCTATACCAACCACACCCTGATGCCGGAAGCGCTGGAGCGCTGGGACGAGCGCCTGGTGCGCACTTTGCTGCCGCGCCATTTCGCCATCATTAAAGAGATCAACCGACGCTTTAAGAAGCTGGTGGAGAAACACTGGCCGGGCGACGAGGCGGTCTGGGCGAAGCTGGCGGTGCTGCACGACAAACAGGTGCGTATGGCGAATCTGTGCGTGGTCAGCGGTTTTGCGGTGAACGGCGTGGCGGCGCTGCATTCCGATCTGGTGGTGAAGGATCTCTTCCCGGAATATCACCAGCTGTGGCCGCACAAATTTTTCAACGTCACCAACGGCATTACGCCGCGTCGCTGGCTGAAGCAGTGCAATCCGGCGCTCTCCGGCCTGATTGACGAAACGTTAGGCCACCGCGACTGGGTGACCAATCTGGACGCGCTGAAAGGCCTGGAGCCGTACGCGGACGACAAGGCGTTTCGCCAGCGCTATCGCGACATCAAACACAACAACAAGCTGCGGCTGGCGGAGTATGTGCAGCGGGTGACCGGCATTGAGATCAATCCCGACGCGCTGTTCGACGTGCAAATCAAGCGCCTGCATGAATATAAGCGTCAGCATCTTGGCCTGCTGCATATCCTGCACTGCTACCGTCAGCTGCGCGACAACCCGCAGCTGGATAAAGCGCCGCGCGTCTTTCTGTTCGGCGCCAAGGCGGCGCCCGGCTATTACCTGGCGAAAAACATCATCTATGCGATCAACAAAGTGGCTGAGGTGATCAACAACGATCGGCTGATTGGCGATCGGTTGAAGGTGGTGTTTATTCCCGACTACCGCATCACTGCCGCAGAGCTGATGATCCCGGCGGCGGATCTGTCGGAGCAGATCTCCACCGCCGGCTATGAGGCTTCCGGCACCGGCAATATGAAGCTTGCCCTGAACGGCGCGCTGACCATCGGCACGCTGGATGGCGCCAACGTCGAAATCGCCGAGCAGGTGGGCGCAGAGAATATCTTCATCTTCGGCAATACTGTCGATGAGGTGAAGGCGCTGAAGGCGGGCGGCTACGATCCGAAAAAACTGCGTAAAAAAGATAAACATCTCGACGGTCTGTTAAAGGAACTGGAGAAAGGTCACTTCAGCCAGGGCGATAAGCACGCCTTCGATCTGCTGCTGCACAGCCTGACGAAGAACGGCGATCCCTGGCTGGTGCTGGCTGATTTCGCCGACTATATCGCCGCGCAGGAGCGCGTTGAGGCGCTGTGGCGCGATAAGGAAGCCTGGACACGCGCGACTATACTCAATACCGCACGTACCGGCATGTTCAGTTCCGATCGCTCTATACGCGACTATCAGCAGCGTATCTGGCAGAGCAAACGCTGAGGGAGAGCGGCGCATGCCGCTCATCGTCACAGACTGTTTCAGGAAGCGTTATGGATTTAACCCAACTCGAGAAAGACACCAGCGCAGCCGGGATTGCTGCCAGCTATATCAATGCGAAGGGAGAGCCAGAGGCCATCAGCGTCGAAACCCGGCAAAAGCTGCTGGAGGCGATGGGATTCCCCCGTCCCGCCAGCGATACGCCCATTCCTGCGGTGAAGGTCTTCAGCGGGCGGCGCAAGCGGGAAGTGGCCATCGGCGGCCGCGGCCGGTTCCGGTGGACGCTGCAAACCGAACAGGGCAAAACGTATCAGGGCGAGGCGCAGGGCGGTGAGGCGTTCGCGCTGCCGCCGCGTCTGCCGCAGGGCTATCATCAGCTGACCCTGGCCCAGGGGGAAAACGCATGGCCGTGCCGCATTATTCTGGCGCCGCGCCGCTGCTATGAGCCGCAGGCGCTGCTGGAAGGGCGCAAGCTGTGGGGCGCCTGCGTACAGCTCTATACGCTGCGATCCGCACGCAACTGGGGCATCGGCGATTTCGGCGATCTGAGCGAGATGCTGGCGCAGATTGCCGATCGCGGCGGCGATTTTATCGGCCTCAACCCCATCCATTCGCTCTATCCCGCCAGCCCGGAGAGCGCCAGCCCCTACAGCCCTTCGTCGCGTCGCTGGATGAACGTTATCTATATCGACGTGGAGCGCGTGCCCGATTTTCAGCAGAGCGAGGCGGCGCAGCGCTGGTGGCAGGACGCTGAGACGCAGCGTCGCGTTAAAGCGGCGCGCGAGGCGGAATGGGTCGACTACAGCACGGTGAACCAGCTTAAAATCGACGGCCTGCGGCTGGCGTGGGCGCAGTTCAGCACCCGCGACGGGCAGGATGCCACACGCCGTCATTTCGAAACCTATATCGAGGCGGGCGGCGAAAGCCTTTACAGCCAGGCGGCGTACGACGCGCTGCACGCGGCAATGCTGCAAGAGGATGGACAGCGCTGGGGCTGGCCGGCGTGGCCGGAGAAATATCGTCACGCGCAGAGCAAAGCGGTGCAGCAGTTCTGCCGCAAAAACGCGGATGAAGTGCGTTTCTGGCTCTGGCTACAGTGGCTGGCGAACCGCCAGTTCGACGAATGCTGGCAGGTTTGCCAGCAGCACGGTATGTCGGTCGGGCTGTATCGCGATCTCGCCGTCGGCGTTGCGGAAGGGGGCGCGGAAACCTGGAGCGATCCCGAACTCTACTGCCTGAAGGCGTCAGTCGGCGCGCCGCCCGATATTCTCGGCCCGCTGGGCCAGAACTGGGGGCTGCCGCCGATGGATCCGCATGTGATGGCGGCACGCGCTTATCAGCCCTTTATCGAAATGCTGCGCGCCAATATGGCCAGCTGCGGCGCGCTGCGTATCGACCATGTGATGTCGATGCTGCGTCTGTGGTGGATCCCTTACGGCCAGACGGCGGACTACGGCGCCTATGTCTACTACCCGGTAGATGACCTGCTGGCGATCCTGGCGCTGGAAAGTCACCGCAACCGCTGCATGGTTATCGGCGAAGATCTCGGCACGGTGCCGAAAGAGATCATCGGCAAGCTGCGCAGCGGCGGTATCTATTCGTGGAAGGTGCTTTACTTCGAGCAGGAGAGTGCCGATCGCTATCGCGCGCCGCAGGAATGGCAGCGTCAGGCGATGGCCAGCGCCACGACGCACGATCTGCCGACGCTGCGCGGATTCTGGAGCGCGGGCGATTTGACGCTGGGCGAAAAGCTGGGCCTTTACCCCGATAAAGTGGTGCTGAAAGGGCTGTATGAAAACCGCGAGCGGCAGAAGCAGGCGCTGCTTGATGCACTGCACGAACAGGGCTGCGTGCCGAAAAAGCTCGGCAAGCGGGCGGCGACGCTGCCGGCATCCAGCGAACTGAGCCGCGGAATGCAGCGTTACATCGCCGAAAGCGCCAGCGCACTGCTGGGGTTGCAGCCGGAGGACTGGCTGGAGATGGAAAAACCGGTAAACGTGCCGGGCACGGTAGATCAATATCCCAACTGGCGGCGCAAGCTTAGCCGCACGCTGGAGGAGATGTTCAGCGATGAACAGATCAACCGGCTGATTAAAGATCTCGATAAACGCCGTCAGGCGCATTAAGCATGAAAAAGGCGACCTTCGGGTCGCCTTTTATCTTTTCGCGTCTCTCTGACGGAGCCTGAAAGGCGCCTGCCAGCCTTTGAGCCGCGCTTAGTAGTAGGAGTGTTCGCCGCGCTGATGCTCGGTGAGATCGCGCACGCCTTTCAGCTCCGGGAAAGCGGCCAGCAGCTCTTTCTCAATCCCTTCCTTCAGCGTGACGTCGACCATTGAACAGCCGTTACAGCCGCCGCCGAACTGCAGGATTGCATAGCCTTCGTCCGTGATTTCCATCAGCGTCACGCGGCCGCCGTGGCTCGCCAGCTGCGGATTAATCTGCGCCTGCAGCTGATACTCCACGCGCTCGATCAGCGGCGCGTCGTCGGCAACCTTACGCATTTTGGCGTTCGGCGCTTTCAGCGTCAGCTGCGAACCGAGATTATCGGTAACGAAGTCGATTTCGGCATCTTCAAGGTAAGGCGCGCTCAGCTCGTCAACGTAGGCGGAGAGCTTTTCGAACTTCAGTTCGGTATCGGTCGGCTCTACGGCGTCGGGCGGGCAGTAAGAAACGCCACATTCAGCAGTTGGCGTGCCCGGATTAATGACGAACACGCGGATTTGGGTGCCATCTTCCTGATTTGACAGCAGTTTTGCAAAATGCTCCTGGGCGGCATCGGTAATTCGGATCATGGCAGTTGCTCAATAGTTGACTAATTTAGTTGGTTATAATACGCCCATCGCCGACGCTCTACAAGGTACGGCACAGGCACCAAACCTGGACGCTGGCGGCGCCGGCATGCAGCAGCTGACGGCTGATTTCCGCCACCGTGCTGCCGGTGGTGACCACATCATCAATCAAAGCGATATGGCGATCGCGCACCGGAATTTCAAGGCGAAAAGCGTTGCGCAGGTTATGCCTGCGCGCCCCGGCGCTGAGCCGATGCTGAACGCGCGCGGCACGGCGGCTCAGGCCGTCCGGACGATAATCGCAGCCCAGCCAGCGCGCCAGCGGCCTTGCCAGCAGATCGGCCTGATTGAAACCCCGTCGCCAGGCGCGGCGGCGATGCAACGGAACGGCCAGCAGCAGATCGGGCCGCCGCAGGCCGCGTTCGCGTCGTGCTGATAACCAGCTTAGCAAAATCAGCCGCGCCAGCATCACAGAGAGTGCGGTGACGCCGGAGAATTTATGGCGCGCAACCAGCTGGCTCACCGGTGGCCGGTAATCGCTGACCGCCACCAGCTGTTGCCAGGGAGGCGGATGCCGCAGGCAGCGCCCGCAGACGCGACGGGAATCGCCCACCGGCAGCCCGCAGCGCACACAGCAGCGCGGCCGCGGCGGCAGCGCGCGCAGGCAGTAGCTGCACAGCCCGTGCGCGGTGAGTTTCAGCGGCGTCTGGCATAGCCAACAGCCTCCCTGCATTGGTAGCATAGCGACCTCCCTGATTGAGTAATGATGAGACAATACCTGATGACCCAGCTTTACTGGCACACCACCGGCACCGGCGATAGCGATCTTGTGCTGCTTCACGGATGGGGACTGAATGCGGAGGTATGGCGTTGCATTGCTGAGCCGCTCAGCGCACAGTTTCGTCTGCATCTTGTTGACCTGCCCGGCTTTGGTCGCAGCCAGGGGTTCGGCGCCCTGACGCTGGATGAGATGGCGGAGGCGCTGCTGCCGCGGCTGCCGGAAAAGGCGACGCTGCTGGGCTGGTCGCTGGGCGGCCTGGTGGCCAGCCGGCTGGCGCTGCGCTATCCGCAGCGGGTGGCGCGCCTGATTACCGTCGCCTCCTCGCCGCGTTTTACCGCAGACGACGCACAGTGGCCGGGCATCAAACCCGATACGCTGGCGAGTTTCCAGCAGCAGCTGAGCGAAGATTATCAGCGTACCGTCGAACGCTTTCTGGCGCTGCAGACGCTCGGCACGCAAAACGCCCGTCAGGATGCGCGCACGCTGAAAGAGGTGGTGCTGTCGCAGCCAATCCCGCCGGTAGAGGTGCTGGCGGGCGGACTGGAGATATTACGCAGCGTCGATCTGCGCGAGGAGATGGATGCGCTGTCGGTGCCGCTGCTGCGCATCTACGGCTATCTGGATGGGCTGGTGCCGCGTAAAACGGCGGCGCTGCTGGATGCGCGCTGGCCGCAGAGCGCGTCGCTGGTCATAGAGAAAGCGGCGCACGCGCCTTTTATTTCTCATCCGCAGGCGTTTTGCGAAGCGGTAGCGCGTTTTAGTCATTCAGTTTAAGAAAGTTTATCGCTTTAACTGGAAAAATATCACCTGGCGTTAATACTTGATGCTGAGCAAGGCCGCTGACCATGACTTTTTATAAGTCACCCAGGGAGCAGGGCGCTTTATTCCCTATCTCATTGTATTCATTCGGCGGCCGTTGGGACAATCGGTCAACTATAAGACGAAGGTGTGCTATGAATATGATCAAAACTGTTGCAGTTACCTGCCTGCTGGGCGGCCTCTCTTTCTCCGTGCTGGCGGCGAAAGAGGTAACTAAAGAAGAAGCGCAAAAGATGAATCTGGAGAAAATCGGCACGGTAAACACCACGGCGGAAACCACATCGCCGATGGATGCCAAACGCGAGCTGTCAAAAATGGCGGATGAGAAAGGCGGTCAGTACTACGTCATCATCGCCGGCCGCGAGCATGGCCGCTTCAGCGCGACGGCAGACGTCTATAAGTAAGATGTTGTCAGGCACAGGCGCGATAGCTGCGCCTGCTATCCTTTCAGCCACAGGTAGTGCCACGGCGGCAGCGTAACCGGCTGCGTGCCGTCAATAATCTTCTGTTCGATAATATCCCGATACTTCTTCGCCTCCGGCAGCACGGCGTTCACGCTTTTCCCGCTCAGATTAAACACGCACAGCAGGTTATTTTCCCCGTCCGGCGTATGGCGTCGCATCAGCAGCAGCGCATTATCGCTCTCAAGGATCGCCATCGGATTATCAGGATGAAACGCCGCCTGACGGGTACGCAGCTGGATCAGCGCGCTGAGGCGGTTAAAGATCTGCTGCCGCAGGTAATCTGCGCCCGACAGCGCTTTTTCTATAAACGACAGCGCATATTTCTCCCGATTGATGGCGCGGTTGTGGCCCGCCACCCGCACGCCCTCGACATCATTACGCGAGCCCAGAATACTCTGGATATAGATAGCCGGCACGCCGGGGAAGGCCAGCAGGATAGCGTGCGCCAGCATAAAGCGGCGGATACGCGTGTCGTCGTCATCATCCTGCTTGTTCAACGCATCCATATAGGTCACGTTGATTTCATACGGGCTGGTGGTGCCGTCCGGGTTGTTTTTATAAGAGACCAGTGCGCCTTCCAGCGCCAGGTCGCGTACCAGCGAGACGATTTCCACCTCCGGCAGAATGCCGCGCGCCGGGTTCAGCCCGATGCCGTCGTGAGAGGCGAGAAAGTTAAAGAAGGTCGTGCCGCCGCCGCTGAGATCGAGCCCGGCGGCCCACTGACGCAGTGCGCGCGCCGAGCCGTTATGGATAGCGTGCAGCACCAGCGGCGGCAGGGTGAACTGATACACCATCTGCGCCTCATCCTGCCCATTGCCAAAGTAGCTGATGTTGTCCTGATGCGGCACGTTGGTTTCGGTGATAATCACCGTACCGGGCGCGACGGCGTTCGCAATGGCGCGGAACAGCTTCACCAGCAGATGGGTGTTTTGCAGGTGAATACAGCGGGTGCCGGGGGTTTTCCACATATAGCCGACGGCATCAAGGCGCACGTAGTCCGCCCCTTTTTTCAGGTACTCCAGCAGCACATCCACCATGCGGATCAGCACTTCAGGGCTGGCGAAGTTCAGATCGATCTGATCGGCACTGAAGGTAGTCCAGATATAGTGAGTCTCGCCGTTAGCGCGCAGAAACGGCGTCAGCAGCGGCGAAGTGCGCGGCCGGGTCACGCCGCTCAGATCGGTGCCGGGCGGCATACTGATAAAAAAATCGTCCCAGCCGGGATCGCAGGCCAGGTAATGTTTAAACCAGGCGCTGTGGGCGGAGATGTGGTTGCAGACGAAATCGAACATCAGCCGCGTGTGGGTATGCAGTTCGGCCACGTTACGCCATTCGCCGCAGATCGGGTTCACCTGATGGTAATCAATCACCGAAAAGCCGTCGTCGGAGGACCAGGGGAAAAACGGCAGCAGATGAACCAGACTGAAGGTGGATTGCAGATGCTGCTGATAAAAGCGCGAAAAGGTGGCCAGCGTCGGCGCTTCCGGCTCGCGGAACTGATCGGCATAGGTGATCAGCACCACATCTTTTTCATCCCAGTGCGGCTTGCGCGGTTTTTTTATCGCATCGCGGGCGGCGCGGATATGCGAAAGCAGTCGCTCCCGCGCGCCCATCGGGAAGGTGTCTTGGTAGATCTTATCGATTAAGTTATTGATAATATCCATGTTTACCCAGCGGGCCACAGCGTCAGGTTGGGAGAGGCGTTAGTTTTTACTGTAGACCGCTGGGCTGAATTCGCAACCTTACTTCCGGCTAGTGACAACTGCCGCTTTTTAGCGGCGCCTCGTAGTTTTCTACCGGCAGCACCCTGACGGGAATGCGCTGCGGCGGCAGGCGAACACGGCGCAGCGCCAACAGCAGCGCGCCGTTGAACAGCAGCACCAGCAGGATCGTCAGGCTGCTGGCCAGCGGCCGTTCGCCGATGCGCGAGAACTGCCAGAACAGCGTCGCAAGCGACCAGGCGACGTTCAGCCCCAGAAAATGGAGAAGCTCATCCAGCGGCGGCTGCTTTCACGGGCGATGGCACCCATCACCGATACGCAGGGCACATAGAGCAGCACGAACAGCAGATAGCTGAAGGCGGCGGCGTCGCTGCCGAACTGCCGGTGCATCTGTCCCATCGCGCCGCCGGCCATTTCGCCGTCGCCCTTGCTGGCTTCAATCGGGTTCGCCAGCACGCTCAGGCTCAGCGTCTCCTGCAGCCCCTGCCAGGTTTCGGTTACCGCATCTTTCAGCTCCGCCGTCAGACGCCAGCCGGCGGCGTCGAACGGCTCTTCATGCAGCGCATCGGCGGTATAGAGGGTATTCAGGGTGCCGACCACCACCTCTTTCGCCATCGCGCCGGTAAGCAGGCCGACCGTCGCCTGCCAGTTATCGGGATGAATGCCGATCGGCGCCAGCAGCGGCGTTAATACCCGGCTGACGCTGGCCAGCGCCGAATCGTTGATGGTGTCGACCGGCTGGCCGTTGAACGAAAAGCTGTTCAGACCGCCGATCAGTACGCTGGCGACAATAATCACTTTTCCGGCGCGCAGCACAAAGCCGCGCAGACGCTGCCAGGCCTGCAGCAGCAGGCTTTTCAGGTGCGGCACATGCCAGCTTGGCAACTCCATGACAAACGGCGACGCCTCGCCGCGCAGCAGCGTATATTTCAACAGCAGGCCGGTGGCGATCGCCATGACGATGCCGGTCAGGTAGAGGCTGAAGACGATCAGCGCTCCGTGCGCGCCGAAGAAGGCGGCGGAGAACACCGCGAAGATCGCCAGCCGCGCGCCGCAGGACATAAAGGGTGCCATCATAATGGTGATCAGCCGTTCGCGCGTCGCGTCCAGGGTACGCGCGCCCATGACCGACGGCACGTTGCAGCCGAAGCCGACAATCAGCGGCACAAAGGATTTGCCCGGCAGGCCGAGCGACTGCATCAGCCGGTCGACGACAAAGGCGGCGCGCGCCATATAGCCGGAATCCTCCATAAAGGAGAGGAACAGATACATCAGGCCGATCTGCGGCACCAGCGGCAGCACGGTATTAATGCCGCCGCCGATCCCCTGGGCGAGAAACAGCGTCAGCCAGGCGGGGAAGTGCAGCGTATAGCCGAGCCACTGGGTGCCGTGGATAAACAGCGCCGTCGAGCCGATATCAAACAGCGGCTGCAGCGCGCCGCCGATATTGATCGCCAGCAGAAACATCAGGTACATCATCAACAAAAAGATCGGAATACCGAGCCAGCGGTTTAGCACCAGGCGATCCAGGCGCTGCGACAGCTGATGCGGCGCGGCGAGATGCTGATTGCTGACCGCAACGCATAGCGCGGAAAGGCGCTGGTAGCGCGCGGCGGCGATGGCTACGGCGGGATCGAGCGGCAGCTCACACGTCAGCGTTGTCAACCGCTGCAGCGCCAGATCGCCGACCTGTTGATGGCTATAGACGTCGCCCTCCAGCAGCTGCAGCGCCAGCCAGCGTCGGCGCTGACGGCTTTCGCTCACCGGCATCGCGGCGGCCAGCTGGTCGGCGGCGGCGTCCAGCGCCGGCGGATAATCCACCGCCAGCGGCGAGCCCGCCTCAACGCCGTGATTGATCAGCTGTTTTAATTTATCAAGACCGCTGCCGCGCGTGGAGATCACCGGCACCACCGGACAGCCGAGGCGCTCAGAGAGCGCCGCGACATCAATGGTGATGCGCTGGCTTTCCGCCATATCAAGCATGTTCAGCGCCACGATGCAGGGCACGCCCAGCTCGCGCAGTTGCAGGGTAAGGTAGAGATTGCGCTCCAGATTGCAGGCGTCCACCACGTTGATCAGCAGGTCTGCCTGCTGGCTCAGCACAAAGTGGCAGGCGATCTGTTCGTCAATCGACGCCTGACGGGAGATGGTGGTCAGCGAATAGGTGCCGGGCAAGTCGATAAGGTTAACGCGGGTGCGGCCTGCGGTGAAGAAGCCCTCTTTACGTTCCACGGTCACGCCTGCCCAGTTGCCGACACGCTGGCGTGCGCCGGTCAGCTGGTTGAACAGCGTGGTTTTCCCGGCGTTAGGGTTGCCTAACAGACCGACGGTAACGCTCTTCATGCCGCCTCCTTGCCTGCGACCGGCTGCAGCTGCAGCAGCGCCAAATCCTTTTTACGCAGCATCAGGCTGACGCGACCCGCCTGAATCTGCAACGGATCGCCCAGCGGCGCGATGCGCACTACTTCAAAACAGGCGCCGGGCAGCAGGCCCAGGGAGAGCAGCTTTTGACGCCAGGCGGGCCTGACTGCGGGCGAAAAGCCGAGAATTTGATAAGACTGACGGGCAAGCAGTGACATGGCGGGTACCTCATGAACCGTCGCATTGCGCGACAATAACAAAACGGCACCATACTAATGATAATAATTCTCGTTAGTGTTGACGTAGAGCAAAAAAGCGTAAGGGCGGCGGGCGCCGCCCTTCAGTTTTAGCGCTTTTTGCCGAAGGCGGCGGCCAGCGCGTCGCCCATCGCGCTGTTGCCCGGCGCCGACGCGGCGGCGCGCTGACGCGGCCTGGCGGCCGGACGGTTATTGTCGCGCCCCGGTGTGCGCGGTGCGCCGCGCGAGGCGCTTTCGCCCGGCTGCTCGTCCAGACGCATGGTCAGGGCGATGCGTTTGCGCTGTAGATCCACTTCCAGCACTTTTACCTTCACGATATCGCCTGCCTTGACCACCGTATGCGGATCTTCGACAAACTTATCGGAGAGCGAAGAGATATGCACCAGGCCATCCTGATGGACGCCGATATCGACAAAGGCGCCGAAGTTGGTGACGTTGGTGACCGCGCCTTCCAGCACCATGCCCGGCATCAGGTCGTTCAGGGTTTCCACGCCTTCCGCAAACTGCGCGGTTTTAAACTCGGGACGCGGATCGCGGCCCGGCTTCTCCAGCTCTTTCAGGATATCGCTGACCGTCGGCACGCCGAAGCGTTCGGTAGTGAAATCCACCGCTTTGAGGTTGCGCAGCTCGCCGGGATTGCCCATCAGATCGCGCAGCGACTGGCGGGTGGCTTCAAGGATGCGTTCCACCACCGGGTAGGCTTCCGGATGCACCGTTGAGGCGTCCAGCGGATTATCGCCGTGGTTGATGCGCAAGAAGCCGGCGCACTGTTCAAAGGCTTTCGGGCCGAGACGACTTACCTTCAGCAGCTGCTGACGGTTCTGGAAACGGCCGTTTTCATCGCGCCAGCTGACGATATTCTGCGCCATCATGCGCGTCAGACCGGCGACGCGGGTCAGCAGTGCCACGGAAGCGGTATTAAGATCGACGCCGACGGCGTTTACGCAATCCTCCACCACGGCATCCAGCTTCTTCGCCAGCATGCTCTGGCTGACATCATGCTGATACTGGCCGACGCCGATCGATTTCGGATCGATTTTTACCAGCTCCGCCAGCGGATCCTGCAGGCGGCGGGCGATAGAGACCGCGCCACGCAGCGACACATCCAGGTCGGGGAACTCCAGCGCCGCCAGCTCGGAGGCGGAGTAGACCGACGCGCCCGCCTCGCTGACCACTACCTTCTGCGCGGTAATCTGCGGGAACTGCTTCTGCAGATCGAGGAAGAAGCGCTCCGTTTCGCGCGAGGCGGTGCCATTGCCGATCGCCACCAGCTCCACCTGATGGCGGATACACAGCGCCGCAACTGCCGCCGCCGCTTTCGCCGCCTGGCCGGTATGCGGATAGACGGTATCGGTGGCGACCAGTTTGCCGGTGGCGTCCACCACCGCTACTTTTACCCCAGTGCGCAGGCCAGGATCGAGCCCCATGGTCGCGCGCATGCCGGCCGGTGCCGCCATCAGCAGGTCGTGCAGGTTACGGGCGAAGACGTTGATCGCTTCTTCTTCCGCACGTTCGCGCACGCTGCCCATCAGCTCGGTTTCCAGATGCAGCAGCACCTTGATACGCCAGGTCCAGCTGACCACCGCTTTACGCCAGCCGTCCGCCGGCGCGTTGTTCAGGCGCAGGTTGAGATGCGTGGCGATCAGCTGCTCGCCGTAGCTTTCGCGCGGCGGCTCGTCAAACTGCGGATCGGGATTGAGCGCCAGCTGCAGCACGCCTTCGTTGCGGCCACGGAACATTGCCAGCGCGCGGTGCGAAGGCACGGTGGCCAGCGCTTCATGATGGTCGAAGTAATCGCGGAACTTGGCGCCTTCTTCTTCTTTACCCTCTACCACGCGGGAAACCAGATGCGCGTTTTTCCACAGGTAGTCGCGCACTTTCGCCAGCAGCGCGGCGTCTTCCGCGAAGCGCTCCATCAGAATATAACGCGCGCCGTCCAGCGCCGCTTTGACGTCGGCCACGCCTTTCTCCGCGTCGACAAAGCGCGCGGCCAGCTGCTCCGGCTCCTGAAAGGGATCCTGCCAGAGCGTCTCAGCCAGCGGCTCCAGGCCCGCCTCAATGGCGATCTGGCCGCGCGTGCGGCGTTTCGGCTTATAGGGCAGGTAGAGGTCTTCGAGTTCGGTTTTGCTCAGGGTGCCGTTGATCGCGGCGGCGAGTTCATCGCTGAGTTTGCCCTGGTCGGCAACAGATTTCAGAATCGCCTGGCGACGATCCTCCAGCTCGCGCAGATAACCCAGACGGGTCTCCAGCTGTCGCAGCTGGGTATCATCAAGCCCGCCGGTTACTTCCTTACGATAACGTGCGATAAACGGCACGGTATTCCCTTCATCCAACAGGCGGATTGCGGCGTCAACTTGTTCAGCGCGCGCCTGAAGTTCACCCGCAATAATGCGGCTCAGCGAATCATTCATCATCGGTTCAACTATCTTGCTAGCACAGTGTAAGAAACAGGGGACAGTTATACGGATTGACGGCTGAAATTGCCAGCGATGCGGCGCGCTTTAAGCCATATTCCGAGCGCGGTTTACCCCTGTCGGGGCGGTTGTTGTACCATGAGCGTAAAGGGGCGGCGACGGCCGCCCGGCCGTTAGGTTCAGCAGACAGGATTGCCGTGTGAAAACTCAACTGATCACCCGCGAAGGGTATAACAAGCTTAAAGCGGAACACGATTATCTGTGGAAAGAGAAGCGCCCGGAGATCACGAAAATCGTCTCCTGGGCAGCCAGCCTGGGCGACCGCTCGGAAAACGCCGATTACACTTACAACAAGCGTCTGCTGCGTCAGATCGACCGTCGGGTGCGTTACCTGCGCAAATGCCTGGCGGAGCTGAAAATTGTCGATTACTCCCCCCAGCAAGAGGGCAAGGTCTTTTTCGGCGCCTGGGTAGAGGTGGAAAACGAGCAGGGTGAAGTGAAGCGCTTCCGCATTGTCGGGCCGGATGAGATTTATGGCGATGCGAAAGGCTATATCTCCGTCGATTCGCCGATGGCGCGCGCGCTGATCAAAAAGGAAGTGGACGACGAGGTGAGCGTGCCAACGCCGGAAGGCGAGAAAATCTGGTTTGTGAACGCCATTGAATATCGCCAGGCGGACCACGGCGACGCCTGAGCGCAGGGTAAGAAAAAAGAGACGGAGAATAATGACTTTTTAAATAAAGCCAGGGCCGTGCTTATTCTCCGGTGGCGAAAGACTACAGCAATGAGGGTTCTGAACGGTAAAGCCGTTATGGTTGTCATGCCCGGTGAAAGGCGTTATTTAATGTGGAACGGTGCTGGTGGTCGTGGTCGTTGCTGTGGTGGAGCCATCGCCGCCGCCCGCTGTCGCCAGCGCAAGGCCCAGCAGTGCGCCGACGACCGCGACGCCTTCCGCGTCGGAGTTGCCTTTCGCTTCGGCGGTCGCCTGAGCGCCAGCTGCCTCGCCGCCGGCGGGTTCGTTGGCCATTACATAACCGCTGGCGAATAACGCCAGTGAGCAAATGAGCATTATTTTGTTCATGATGATTCCCGGCTGATGAATAAATGAAGAAAGTGTGCCGGGATGAATATAGGTTTGCCGCCGTGGGCTGAAAAGCGTTGTTTTTTAACCATTCGGCCTGCGTTAAGTTATTGCTGGATCGACAGTTTGTGCCCTGCGACTATTCCTGGCTCAGCGTAACGGCAAATAAATAAATGCCGGATTTTCTGCTAATAGTTGGACTCAGGGCGCGTTAATCTGATGAGGAAAACCGGCGGGCAAAAACGCCTCGCGGCAAATAACCGGCGACAGGGTTGATAACTTACTGTTTATTGAAGCAAATATGGACGTCAGGCGATCCGCGCCAGCCGAAAGCAGAGTTTCAGGCGCTATTTCAGAAAAGCCGGATCGCGGCCCTGCGAATAATCGGATAGCGTAAAAGTGAATTAAACGCGCTATAAGCTGCTGTTTAATATGCTTTGTAACAATTTCGGCTAGAATATAAACCAATAATGGCTGTCACAGTTACGCTTCTTTTTTAACAATACCAGCTCGGGCAATAGCGCCTTTGGGAGTATCGAAATGCAAGAGAACTACAAAATTCTGGTCGTCGATGATGACATGCGCCTGCGCGCGCTGCTGGAACGTTATCTGACCGAGCAGGGTTTTCAGGTGCGCAGCGTGGCTAACGCCGAGCAAATGGATCGCCTGTTAACCCGCGAATCCTTTCACCTGATGGTGCTTGATCTGATGTTGCCAGGGGAAGATGGCCTCTCTATCTGCCGTCGCTTGCGCAGCCAGAGCAACCCGATGCCGATCATTATGGTAACGGCGAAAGGCGAAGAGGTTGATCGCATTGTCGGGCTGGAGATCGGCGCGGACGACTACATTCCCAAGCCGTTCAACCCGCGTGAACTGCTGGCGCGCATCCGCGCGGTGCTGCGCCGCCAGGCCAATGAGCTGCCGGGCGCGCCGTCGCAAGAAGAAGCGGTTATCGCCTTCGGCAAATTCAAACTCAACCTCGGTACCCGCGAAATGTTCCGCGAAGATGAGCCGATGCCGTTGACCAGCGGTGAGTTCGCGGTGCTGAAAGCGCTGGTGAGCCACCCGCGCGAGCCGCTGTCGCGCGATAAGCTGATGAACCTCGCCCGCGGGCGCGAATACAGCGCCATGGAACGCTCCATCGACGTGCAGATTTCGCGTCTGCGTCGCATGGTGGAAGAAGATCCGGCGCATCCGCGCTATATCCAGACCGTTTGGGGTCTGGGCTACGTCTTCGTTCCGGACGGCACGAAAGCATGAAGCGACTCCGCTTTTCTCCCCGCAGTTCGTTCGCGCGTACGCTGCTGCTGATCGTCACGCTGCTGTTCGTCAGTCTTGTCACCACCTATCTGGTGGTGCTGAACTTCGCCATTCTGCCCAGCCTGCAGCAGTTCAATAAAGTGCTGGCGTATGAAGTGCGGATGTTGATGACGGACCGGCTGCAGCTGGAGGATGGCACGCAGCTTGAGGTGCCGCCGGCGTTCCGGCGTGAAATTTACCGCGAGCTGGGGATCTCTCTGTATACCAACGCGGCGGCGGAGGAGAGCGGATTACGCTGGGCCCAGCATTACCAGTTTCTCAGCGATCAGATGGCGCGCCAGCTCGGCGGCCCGACCGATGTGCGCGTCGAGGTCAACAAGAACTCGCCGGTGGTCTGGCTGAAAACCTGGCTGTCGCCCGATATCTGGGTGCGCGTACCGCTGACAGAGATCCATCAGGGCGATTTCTCGCCGCTGTTCCGCTATACGCTGGCGATCATGCTGCTGGCGATCGGCGGCGCCTGGCTGTTTATCCGCATCCAGAACCGCCCGCTGGTGGATCTGGAGCATGCGGCGCTGCAGGTGGGGAAAGGCATTATTCCGCCGCCGCTGCGTGAGTATGGCGCCTCAGAAGTGCGCTCGGTGACGCGCGCCTTTAACCAGATGGCGTCAGGTGTGAAGCAGCTGGCGGACGATCGCACGCTGCTGATGGCGGGCGTCAGCCACGATTTGCGTACGCCGCTGACCCGTATCCGGCTGGCGACGGAGATGATGGGCGAAGAGGATGGCTACCTGGCGGAATCGATCAATAAAGATATCGAAGAGTGCAACGCCATCATTGAGCAGTTTATCGATTATCTGCGCACCGGGCAGGAGATGCAGACCGAACGCGCCGACCTGAACGCGGTACTGAATGAGGTGGTGGCGGCGGAAAGCGGCTACGAGCGGGAAATTGAAGATGCGGTGATGCCGGAAGAGCTGATGCTTGATATCAATCCGCTCTCTATCAAGCGCGCGGCGGCCAATATGGTGGTGAACGCGGCGCGCTACGGCAACGGCTGGATCAAGGTCAGCAGCGGCCGCGAACTGCAGCGCGCCTGGTTCCAGGTTGAGGATGACGGCCCTGGTATTCAGCCGGACCAGCTCAAACATCTGTTTCAGCCGTTTGTGCGTGGCGACAGCGCGCGCAGCACCAGCGGCACCGGTCTGGGGCTGGCGATTGTGCAGCGTATTATCGATGCGCATCAGGGATCGCTGGATATCGGCGTCAGCGAACGCGGCGGCCTGCGCATTCGCGCCTGGCTGCCCTTAACCGATACGCCACCCACCGCCGGCGCGTCGCCGCCTGCCGTGGTCAGCTAACCGCCCAAAACAAAAAACCCGCCGTTCGGCGGGGTTTTTGTTGGCCGTAGCCGGGTTAAATCTGCGGGCCGGCGGACACCAGGGCGGCGCCTGCGGGCGTGTCGGTATACTTTTCAAAGTTAGCGACAAAGCGATGCGCCAGATCAAGCGCGCGGCTTTCCCATTGCGACGCTTCTTCCCAGGTATTGCGTGGATCGAGCAGGTGGCTGTCCACTCCCGGCACGGCTAACGGGAACTGCAGATTAAACACCGGCAGCGTATGCGTTTCCGCGCCGTCCAGCTCGCCGCTGAGGATCGCGTTGATGATGGCGCGCGTGTCCTTCAGCGAAATGCGTTTACCGGTGCCGTTCCAGCCGGTATTCACCAGCCAGGCGTCGGCGCCCGCCGCCTGCATCCGTTTCACCAGCACTTCCGCATACGTTGTCGGGTGCAGCGTCAGGAACGCGGCGCCGAAGCAGGCGGAGAAGGTGGGCGTCGGCTCGGTAACGCCGCGCTCGGTGCCCGCCAGCTTGGCGGTAAAGCCGGAGAGGAAATGATACTGCGTCTGATCGGAAGAGAGACGCGATACCGGCGGCAGCACGCCAAACGCATCGGCGGTCAGGAAAATAACCTTTTTCGCATGTCCCGCTTTGGAGACCGGCTTAACGATATTATCGATGTGATAAATCGGATAGGAGACGCGGGTATTTTCCGTTTTGCTGCCGTCGTTGAAATCGATGCTGCCGTCATCGCGCACCACCACGTTCTCCAGCAGCGCATCGCGGCGGATAGCGTGATAGATCTCCGGCTCCGCCTGCTCTGACAGATTGATGGTTTTCGCGTAGCAGCCGCCTTCGAAGTTAAACACGCCGTCGTCATCCCAGCCATGCTCGTCATCGCCGATCAGCTGACGTTTCGGGTCGGTAGAGAGGGTGGTTTTACCGGTGCCGGAGAGGCCGAAGAAGACCGCTACATCGCCTTGTTCACCGACGTTAGCCGAACAGTGCATCGACGCGACACCCTTCAGCGGCAGCAGGTAGTTCATCACTGCGAACAGGCCCTTTTTCATTTCGCCGCCGTACCAGGTACCGCCGATCAGCTGCATATTTTCGCTGAGGTTAAATGCGACGAAATTCTCGGAGTGTAGCCCCTGCGCCTGCCAGTCAGGATTGGTGCATTTCGCGCCGTTCATCACCACGAAATCGGGCGTAAAGCTGGCGAGACTCGCCTCATCGGGGCGGATAAACATGTTTTTGACGAAGTGCGCCTGCCAGGCCACTTCGGTAATAAAGCGTACGCTCAGGCGCGTATCGGGGTTGGCGCCGCACCAGGCGTCGATCACGAACAGGCGCTTGCCGGAGAGCTGGCGGGTGACATAGCCCTTCAGCGCATCCCAGGTTTCCTGCGACAGGGGCTGATTATCGTTTTTGCCTTTACCCTGATCGTTCCACCAGAGGGTGTCACGCGTGGTGTCGTCGCGCACAATATATTTATCTTTTGGCGAACGGCCGGTGAAGATACCGGTATCGACGGCGATCGCCCCGGACTGCGTTAGCGTGCCTTTCTCATAGCCTGACAGGCCGGGCAGGGTTTCTTCCTTAAATAAAGTTTCATAATCGGGATTATGGATGACTTCAACCGTATCAGTGATGCCATAAGCGACGAGGTCCTGTGGAGTCAGGCCGTTAGCGCGCATATTACTGCTCCTTTATCGGTTTGTACTGCAACAAATGTAGGGGGACTTGCTGCCACGTGCGGTAAAGCGGCAAGAAGCGATTCATGCTGCTTTACAATTGCGGCAGTCTACTACTGTCAATATGCAGCGGAAGGAGAGAGTGGCAGAAATGAGAGACGAAACGTTTTTTTATGGAAATTCATCATAATCTGATGAAAAGTTATGATTGTTGCGTGGCGATTATGAAACATCATTTTATTTTTACAGCGAAACGCGATCCATTTTCGCTGTGTTAAGCGCCGCCGCCAGTCGATCCGCTTGGCTAAAGCGCCTCTGCCTGCATTGCCGGAGGTGTTAATAAAAAAGGCGACCGGTGTCGCCTTTTCGCTGAGGTTTATATTGATTTTACCGCCGCGTTAACGGGTTGCCCGCCCCGTGGGGAAGCCACCCTGGCTAAGCAATCAGTGGATCTGTTCGCTGCTGCTGCCGGCGTCGTTGCGGATCGCCGCGATATCGACTGCATCATACACATAGTGGCTGCCACAGTAGTCGCAGTGCATATCGATCTGACCATCTTCTTCCAGAATCTGGTTGACCTCTTCCTGCGGCAGGGTGCGCAGCACTTCGCCGCAGCGTTCGCGCGAGCAGGTGCATTTGAAGCTGACGCTTTGCGGTTCGTAGATGGTCACCTCCTCCTGGTTGTAGAGGCGCCACAGCACATCGTTGGCCGGCAGGCCGATCAGCTCTTCGGTCTTGATGGTTTCTGTCAGCATCGCCAGGTGGTTGAAATCTTCCTGGTCGGCGTTCTGCGCCGGCAGCACCTGCAGCAGGATGCCCGCCGCGCCTGGCTGGCCTTCATGCTCGCCGGTGCGGATAAACAGGCGCGTCGGCAGCTGCTCGGAACGCATAAAGTAATCTTCCAGACAGGCGGCCAGCGTATCGCCTTCCAGGCCGACCACGCCCTGATAGCGCTCGCCTTTCTCCGGCGAAATGGTGATCACCAGATAGCCGTTGCCAACCATCTCTTTCAGCGTGCTACCGTCGGCGATCTCGCCCTGCACGCGCGCCACGCCGCGCATCTCCTGACGGTTGTTGCCGTTGATCACCGCCAGCGTCAGCGCGCCGTCGCCCTGCAGCTGTACGGTGATGTCGCCTTCGAATTTCAGCGTGGCCGTCAGCAGGCTGGTGGCCACCAGCAGTTCGCCCAGCAGTTGCTGGACCGGCTGCGGGTAATCATGCCCGGAGATGATCTCCCGCCATGTGTCGGACAGATTTACCAGCTCGCCGCGAACCGCGTGATTTTCGAACAGGTAACGGTGCATTTGGTCTTGATGGGCCATAGTTTTTCTCTCGTGTTGGCGGCGCGTTATTCGTCGCCAGAAAATTTGAATTTCATCAGATCGCGGCGCTCTTTTTTATCCGGCCGGCGATCGGGATGCGGCATGGTAAGCGCATTCAGCTTGCGCGCCTGCGCCATCTTTTCCCGCTTTTCTACGCTCTCCGGCGTTTCGCTGTAGAGCTGCTGCGCTTCCGTCGCCGGACGGCGTTGATCGGTAACGGCGCGGATAATAATGGTGCGTTCGTCGTTGCCCTGACGCAGCTTCAGTTCCGCGTCCAGCTCCACCAGCTTGCTGGGTTTGCTGCGCTGACCGTTATAGTGAACCTTGCCGCCCTCGATCATTTCACGCGCCAGCGCGCGGGTCTTGTAAAAGCGTGCTGCCCACAGCCATTTGTCGAGCCGGACGCCTTCTGCGGATTTTTCTTTCATCACTGCTCCCGTCGGTTTACCTCACCAGGGGCGCCAGCGCGCCGAGAAAGGTTCGGTAATCGCTCACGCGCGGATGGCGAGCAAAGGTTTTGGTCGGCATGCCGGAATCGGGATTGCCGACGCCCAGGCACCAGGCGATTCCCCAGCGCTGCGCCGCGTCCAGCACCGGTTCACTGTCGTCTATAAACAGCGTGCGGCGCGGGTCGAAGCCGGTATGCTGCTGCACGGCCTGCCATAAGCGCCGATCTTCTTTCGGAAAGCCAAATGTATGGGTCGATAGCAATAAATCAAGGTGCTGGCCCAGCCCGGTTTGCCGCAGCTTTACGTCCAGATTCCAGGGATGCGCGTTGGTGAGCAGAATGGTGCGCTTGCCGCAGGCGCGTAAGGCCTGCAAAAAGGGAAGGGTGTCTTCGCGCAGCGTCGCCCGGCTGCGCATTTCCCACGTCATGGCGCGGATATCCAGTTCCAGCTCGCGGCTCCAGTAATCCAGACAATACCAGTTTAGCGTATGCTGCACCGCCTGGTATTTCGCCGTAATGAACTGGTTCGCCTCAGCCAGGGAGATCCCCCGCCGCTGACTGAACGTTTGCGGCACCAGCGTCAGCCAGAAGTAGCTGTCAAACGCCAGATCGAGCAGCGTGCCGTCCATATCCAGCAGCACGGTATCTATCTCACGCCAGTTTATCTCAATCGCCATGCCGCCTCCGCCCGGTAAAAACGGGCGACAGGGTAGCACAGTTAATAGCGCGTCAGAATAAGGGGCGCATATCCGGCATGGTCGACAGCGTGTGGTTAAAGCACTTGTCGTAGTACTGCTGAATTTCGACGATGCGTTTACGGTTGCGGTGGATACGTTTCAGCGCCAGCAGGCCGTTGATCACCACGCTCAGGCAGAGTGCCAGCAGCAGCAGCGAGGTGCCGAGATAACGCCAGAGCGTCAGCATGTCGGGCTCGCTGTGCAGGGCGATATGCTGCGTGCCGTTGGCATCGGTATGAAGGCTGGTGATGATGCCCGCGGCGCTGAACGGCGTATGCAACAGCATGCCGGCGAGACGCTGCAGCTCCTGCCACTGATCCGGCGCGTTGAAATCAAACAGCGAAACGGTCGGCTGCGGATGGTTCACCAGCTGACGTCCTTCATCGCTGACGATCAGAAAACCGCCGGGCGGCGGGCTGTTCAGCGCTTCCGCCGCGCGATGCGTTTCGCGGTAGAAAAAGGTGGAGGTGGCGGTATTGACCAGGTTTTCCAGCGCTTCGGCGCTGACCGGGCGCAGCAGCACATTCATGCCGTTAAGGGAGCCGGATCCGGCGCGCTGCACCAGCGTTTCCCAGTCTTTAGCGTTGCCCAGGTTGACCAGCGCGTTTTTCAGCCGCACACAATCCTGCTGCTGGCTGCAGAGATCCTGCGTTTTCAGGACCAGATCGGCGAAGTCGTCCAGCAGGATCATGCCCGATTTCTGAATCGCGGTGGCCAGCTGTGGGTTGATCTTACTGTCGGCGCCCTCTTGCGGATGCAGCTGCTGGTTGGTTAGGTTCAGCAGGGCAGAGGCCTTATCGATAATTTCCGACTGCGGCAACGGCAGCGGCGACGCCATATTCCAGTAAATCGCCGAGCAGTCGAAAGGCATAAAGGCGTAGCTGCGGTTACTCTGGTAGCTGGCAGGTACGGAACACATGCCGGTGCCGCTGACTTTTAAGCTGTCGCCGACATGCAGGGCGGTGCCTTCCAGCTCCGCTACCGTATTGACCTGAATGCGCTCGGTGCCGGTGAGCCGCGCCACGCTCAGCTTCAGCGGCATGGTCAGCGGCACCCAGCTGATCAGCAGCGCCAGCACCAGTAGCGAGCCGCAGGCCAGCACCATATTCTTTTTCCAGCGCTGAATCGGGAAGTTACGCACTTCATCCTGCAGCGACAGGAAGCGGCCCTGACGCACCACCTGGCGGTTCAGATAGATATCCACATCGGTAATCTGCCCAAGATCGTGCGTGACATAGGGCTGCCAGTGCGGCGGATAGATTAAATCGATAATACCGAGGGAGATGTTGTTAACCTGGCCCTGGTTCGATTCACTGAACAGGCCCCAGCGCTTCGGCGCGCCGCGCAGGCAGTGGATTTCACGCAGGTCCTTCTCGCCGGGACGGCGGTACATAAACCACAGGCTGACCAGAATCATCGACAGACTGGCGCTGATTAGCCACGGCATAAAAATCAGCGGCGTCAGCAGGCTGATCAGCAGCAGCAGCAGGCCGCAACAGATTACCGCCGCTTCGCGCGTACCGTCGCTGCGCGACAGACGATGCTCTTCAGGCGTCTCTTTGCGCACCTGCAGCAGCTCAACATTTTCACTCTGCTCCTGGCGGATCGAGGCGTTAGTAGCGCTGGGGCGCGCAACCGTCGGCAGCATGCTCTGTTCGCCGGCGTAATTGATCAGCGAATGGCCGTTAAGCGAAATCACCAATGGAATAGAGTGGGTTTTGATCAACTCAACGAAGTTCTCTTCGGCGATATACTGTTCCCACAGCGGCGGCAGATGCACTTCCAGCGCGTCGAGATAGTAGCGCCACTTTTGCGGATCATCGGTAGAGAGACCATAACGGGTGATGGCGCGGGTAACGGGATAGACTTTATTGCTCTGCGAGCTGAGCGTCAGCATTTCCGGCGAGGCGCTGGCGCCGCCGGGCTGAATGGTGCGCTGCTTTTTTGCCAGCGTATCGAGATAGCGTTCTACCGCTTCGCGCTCCTCCGCCGTCAGGTGACGGTGGGGCGGACTGATAAAGGGCAGCGGCTTCGCCAAAGGCGGACGATGCCGCATGGCGTACCAAAAACAGACACCTGCGATAATTGAGCAGGTCAGCATTACACCCAGAATTATGATTATTGTGTTCATGCTATGCTCATTCCAGCCAAACTGCTGCCGTCACTGTTATTGCTCGCTCCGGGCTATGTTGTAGGGAGTGTACTAATTTTGGCGGGATTGGGCAGTAGAGGCAACCAACCTGATGACTAAAATTGCGCACAAAATCATAAAATTAGAACTACTATACAGAAATCCTTATTGGGATGTTACCTGTCAGCCGCACAGGAAAATATCGGCATTATCCTATTTCTTTCCGGCATGTTGACTTTGGCATAAATTTTTTTCCGTATCTGTTACAAGCATTTGTTATAAAAAAGTAAATTAAACCATATGATGATTGGATTCCCGTGATGCCTGTCGCACAATGTCTTTTTGCCGAACTTGATGTCATGACGACGACCGGCCGGCGATCATCAACCGCGCGTTATCTGGGGTCCCCATGTCTAGAGAATTAGAGAAGCCCAAAATTTTAAGTGTCGAGCCCGTTGCCCGCTCGCGTCTGTTTACCGTTGAGGCGGTCGATCTGGCGTTCAGCAACGGCGCGCGACGCGTGTATGAACGTATGCGCCCTTCAGAGCGCGAAGCGGTGATGATTGTGCCAATTATCGATAATCATCTATTGCTGATTCAGGAGTATGTGGTCGGCCTGGAAACCTATGAGCTGGGCTTCCCGAAAGGGCTGATCGATCCCGGCGAAACGGTGTTTGAAGCGGCCAACCGTGAACTGAAAGAAGAGGCGGGCTTTGGCGCGACCGCGCTGGAATCGCTGAGCAAGCTGACGATGGCGCCCTCCTACTTCTCCAGCAAAATGAATATCGTCGTGGCGGAAGGGCTCTATCCGGAAAAACTGGAAGGGGATGAGCCGGAGCCGCTGCCGGTGATCCGCTGGCCGCTTGATAACCTGATGGCGCTGCTGCAGGAGCCCGATTTCAACGAAGCGCGCAACGTCAGCGCGCTGTTCCTGGCGCGCGAATGGCTGGTGAAACAGCAGCGCCTGGCGTACTGAGACGCGGCAATAAAAAAGGGGCGACCATGGTCGCCCCTTTTTTTATCGCTCGCCGTCAGAACAGCTCGTGCGTTTCACCGTTGTCCATCAGCGTGGTGCCCACGTCGTGAACGGAGTACTCGGTAGGCTGGGTGCCTTCGATAAAGTATTCCTGACGGGTATTGCCGCCGCCGTTGGCCAGTTTGCCGGTGCTGCGGTCGATGGTTGCCGTGACCACACCCGGCGGCGGCGTCAACGGCTGCTCCGGCACGCCATCCAGCGCCGCTTTCATATAATCATCCCAGGCAGGCTGCGCGCTCTTGGCGCCGCCTTCATAGCCGGAGACCTCATTTTTCAGCGCGCCAGAAGCGGTGGTGCGGCCTAAATCGCGGCGATGATCGTCGAAGCCGATCCAGACGGTAGTGACCACGCCCGGGCCGTAGCCGGAGAACCAGGCATCTTTCGAGCTGTTAGTGGTACCGGTTTTGCCGCCGATATCGTTGCGCTTCAGATCGCGGCCGGCACGCCAGCCGGTGCCCATCCAGCCCGGCTCGCCGAAGATATTGGAGTTCAGCGCGCTTTTAATCAGGAACGACAGTGGCGTGTTGATCACGTGCGGCGCGTACTGCTGCGTCTCCACGGCCTGCGCCGCGCCCACCTGCTGCAGCGCCGGCTGCGGCACGGCGGGATTGCGGTTTTCCTGCGAGACCGCAACGTTTTCCACGCTCTCTTCGCCCAGCGCGACCGCTTTTTTGGTTTCGCCGTAAATCACCGGCAGATTGCACTGCGGACAGGCGATGCGCGGTTTAGCTTCAAACAGCGTCTCGCCGTTCTCATTTTCAATCTTGCGGATAAAGTAAGGGTCGACCAGGAAGCCGCCGTTGGCCATCACCGCATAGCCGCGCGCCATCTGCAATGGGGTAAACGAGGCGGCGCCCAGCGCCAGTGATTCCGTGCGGACGATATTCTGTGCCGGGAAGCCGAAGCGCTGCAGATACTCCGCCGCATAATCAACGCCCATCGCACGCATCGCGCGCACCATCACCACGTTTTTCGACTGCCCCAGCCCCTGACGCAGGCGGATCGGGCCATCGTAGGTCGCCGGCGAGTTTTTCGGACGCCAGTCGGAACCGGCGCCGGCATCCCAGCGCGAGATCGGCACGTCATTCAGAATCGATGCCAGCGTCAGACCACGGTCCATCGCTGCGGTATAGAGGAAAGGTTTGATATTCGACCCCACCTGGCGCAGCGACTGAGTAACACGGTTGAATTTGCTCTGATTGAAATCGAAGCCGCCGACCAGCGCGCGCACCGCGCCATCTTGCGGATCAAGCGAGATCAGCGAAGAGTTTACGTCAGGCACCTGCGCCAGCCACCAGTCGTTCTCCACTTTGCGCACCCAAATTTGCTGGCCCGGCTGCACGACCTGGGTCACGCTGCGCGGGCAGGGCCCTGCAGCGTATCCGATTTATAGGGACGCGCCCAGCGTACGCCATCCATTGTCAGCGAGACGCTGCTGCCGTCGCGCATCAGCGCAGTCGCTTCATTGCTGTTAGCGGAAGTCACCACGGCGGGCCAGAGCGGGCCGTAAACCGGCAGCGCCTTAAGCGTTTTCAGGATTTGCGTAGTATCCCAGGCGGGTTCGCCGACTTTCCACAGCACATTGGCCGGGCCGCGGTAGCCGTGGCGCATATCGTAGGCGATAACGTTGTTACGCACCGACTCCTGCGCCGCCAGCTGCAGTTTACGGGTTACGGTGGTGTAGACTTTGAAGCCGTCGTTATAAGCGTTCTCGCCGTAGCGTTTCAGCATTTCCTGACGCACCATCTCTGTCAGGTAGGGCGCGGAGAAGGCGATCTCCGGACCGTGATAGCTCGCTTCCAGCGGCTCGCTGCGCGCTTCGATATATTGCTGCTGCGAGATGTAGTTCTGATCCAGCATGCGCGACAGCACTACGTTGCGACGCGCCAGCGCGCGCGTAGGGGAATAGAGCGGGTTAAAGGTGGACGGCGCTTTCGGCAGCCCGGCGATCATCGCCATTTCGCTCAGAGTCAGCTGATCGATATTTTTACCGAAGTAGACCTGCGCGGCGGCGCCGACACCATAGGCGCGGTAGCCGAGATAGATCTTGTTCAGATAGAGTTCGAGGATTTCATCTTTACTGAGCAGCTGTTCGATGCGGATAGCCAGGAACGCCTCCTTGATTTTACGCATCAGGGTGCGTTCAGGACTCAGAAAGAAGTTACGCGCCAGCTGCTGGGTAATGGTACTGGCGCCCTGCGAGGCGTGCCCGGAGATCAGCGCCACGCTGGCGGCACGGAAAATGCCGATGGGATCGACGCCGTGATGTTCGTAGAAACGGCTATCCTCAGTGGCGATAAAGGCCTTAACCAGCTCAGGCGGCATCTGCGCCAGCGTCAATGGGATGCGTCGCTTCTCGCCATACTGGGCGATAAGCTCACCATCGGCGCTGTAAACCTGCATTGGCGTTTGCAGACGCACATCCTTCAGCGTGTTCACATCCGGTAGCTGCGGCTCAATATATTTGTACAACCCGTAAACCGAGCCGACGCCCAGCAAAATGCAACACACTGCAAGAATCAATAAATACTTTACGAACTTCACCTGAGATTTCCCATTTTATGTCGTTTGGGCAGTTTATAAACAATCGCGCGGTAGTATAAAGGCAAGCCAGACGCTTTGATACGTCCTTTTATATTATGACGATATGGAGATCGCGCAAAAATGGCTTTTCAGAAATGGCAGGTGGGGCTCGATATTCAAAACGGGCAGCTCTGTGCATTGGGCATCCAGCGGCGGCGCCAGGGCTGGCAACTGCGCCACTGGTGGCGTCACGCGCTGCCGTCGGAGACCTTATCCCACGGCGCGCTGCAGGGTTCGCCGCAGCTTATCACCCTGCTGCGCCGCTGGCGCCGCCAGCTGCCTCACGCCATTTCGCTGCGCGTCGGTTTTCCCTCTCAGGCGGCGCTACAGCGTTCAGTACCCGCTCCCGTCGCCACGCTGCGCGAACCGGCGCTGGGGCGCTACGCCGCCGCCGCCGCCGAACGCCTTTTTCCGCTGGCCGCCAGTGAACTGGCGCTGGATTATCGCGCGGTTTCTCTGCCGCCGCCGCGCCTGTGCCTGACCGCCGCGCGCCGGAGCGTGCTGCAGCAGTGGCTGTCGACGCTGCGGCAGGCGGGGTTGACGCCTGAAGTGATGGAGCTGACCTGCAGCGCGCTGGCGACCGTCGGCAAGCTGATGCGGCTGCCGGAGCAGGCGGCGCTGATCCACCAGCTAAGCGATCACTGGCTATGGTATCTGCCCGGCCGGCCTGACGCCGTTTCCGGCTGGTCGCCCGGCCTCTTTTCGCTGGAGGGTGAAACTGTGGGGCAGATCTTGCCGACGGCGCGGCAGTTCTGGTTTAGCGCCAGCCTTTCAGGGGAAACGCTGGCAGGGATGCAGCCGCTGCAGCCGTTAAGCCTGCTGCAGTTAATGCAGCCGCCGCTGCCCGACTGCGGCGGCTGTTTTACCCTTGCACTCGGGCTGGCGCTGCGCGCGGAGGATCGCTGCGAATGAAGGTGAACTTACTGGCGTGGCGACAGCGGGCGCTGCGGCGGCGGCTTCTGCGCCACGGCGCGTCCGGGGGCATGCTACTGCTGGTCACGCTGGCGGCGTTGCTGCTATGGCGTCAGAGCCTGGCGGAAGAGGCGCGTCAGTGGCGGCAGCGGCTGACGCTGTGGCAAGCGGCGCGGCAGCAGGCGCATCAGCTGGCGCAGCGCTATGCCGCCCTGCAGCAACAGGCGCAGGTGCTGGAGCAGCAAACGGCGCGTCGCCTGCTCAGACGCCAGCAGCTTTCCGAATGGCAAACGCTGATGGCGCAGCTTGAAGCCAGCGTGCCGGACGGGCTGTGGCTGTCGACGTTAACCCACCAGCAGCGCGCGCTGCGTATCGAAGGGCTGAGCCAGCGGCCCGAAGCGGCCCGCCTGCTGCATCAGCGGCTCAGGCTGCTGCCCTTTTTGCAGCCCTGGCGGCCCGGCGGCCTGCAAAAAAATGTGGATGGCCTTTATCGCTTTACCCTGGCGGCAGGCAACGCGGATGAGGTGAAAAATGAAAAGTGAGCTGCTGCTGCGTTGGCTTCTGCTGCCGGCAACGCTGCGCTGGCTTAGCCTGGCGGGCGTATTGTTCGGCGTAGCGCTGGCAACGCATCGTTTCGCCATCGTTCCGGCGCGCACTCAGCAGCAGCAGGCGCAGCACGATGCCCGACAACAACGGCAGCATTATCAGCACCAGCTGGCAGCGCTGCTGCAACAGTCGGGGCTGTCGCAATTACAGCTGCGCAACCAGCAGCAGCTGGAGGCGATGGTGCGCGACGGCGAGCCGTTTTCGCTCTATACGCTGCTGCAGCACAGCGGCGGCGAGCTGGAGCAGTGGCGTCCGGGGGGGCGGGAGAGCCAGCTGCGGCTGCGGCTTAGCTGGCCGCAGCTAAAACAGATTTTCGCCTATCTGGCGGCCTGCGAGCCGACGCCGACGGTAACCGCCTTTACGGTGCAGCGCCAGGATGCGCGCCTGCACGCCACTTTCCTGTTGGCATTCGATGATGAAATTTCTCTGCATTAGCGCGCTGTTGCTTAGCTGCGCGGCCGCCGCCGCGCGCGATCCCTTCGCGCCGCCGTCGCCGCCCTGTGCATCCTCTGCTGCTTCGCTGGCGTCGTGGCAGCTGCAGGGGCTGATCGGCCGGGATAATCACTATATTGGCTGGCTGCGCTCCGTGCAGGGCGAGACGCGGGTAGTGGCGCAGGATCGCCCGTCGCCATTCGCCGGCTGGCGCATTGAGGCACTGACGCCGTTTCGCCTGACGCTGAGCGCGCCGCCGGGCTGCATTCCGCAGCAAGCGACGCTGCAAATGGAGGACTAATCGTATGACAAGGAACGTTATCGCGCTGTTACTGCTGTTAAGCGCCGCCGCGCATGGCCGCGACGCGCCGCTCTCCCTTGCATTTAAGGAGGCGCCCATCGGGCAGGTGTTACAGGCGCTGGCTGATTATCAGCAGCTTAATCTGGTGATGGCGCCTGGCGTGGAGGGGACGATTACGCTGCGCCTGCGCGAGGTGCCCTGGCAGCAGGCGCTGACGCTGCTGGCACGCATGGCGCGGCTAAAGATTGAGCGTGAGGAGGGCGTGTTGCTGGTCTTTCCGCAGGGCTGGCAACAGCAGGAGGCGCAGGAAAAGGCGCAGCAGCAGCCGTTGCAGGAGAGGGTGGTGGCGCTGCGGCATGCGGATGTCGCCGCCGTCAACGCCAGCCTGCAGGCCGAGCGCGCTAAGCTGATGACGGCGCGCGGCAGCATTACCGTCGATACGCGCGCCAACTCCTTGCTGCTGCGCGATACGCCTGCGGCGCTGAACAGCGCGGCGGCCTGGATCGGCGCGCTGGACGTGGCGCGGGAGCAGGTGGAGCTGACGGCGCATATCGTCAGCATCGGCGAGGAGCATCTGCATGAGCTGGGCGTCAGCTGGCAGCTTTCCGGCGAAGAGGCGATCAACCAGGCGCTACGCAATCCCGCCCTGAACATCAATCTGGCCGCCGCCTCCCCTTCACTGACGGCGGGCCTGACGCTGGCGCGGCTGGATGGCCGCCTGCTCAATCTGGAGCTGAGCGCGCTGGAGCAGGAGAACCAGATTGAGATTATCGCCAGCCCGCGTCTGATAACCGCGCATCAGCAGCCGGCCAGCATCAAGCAGGGCACGGAGATCCCGTATGAAGTCGCCAGCGGCAGCGACGGCGCCACCAGCATTGAATTTAAAGAGGCGGTACTGGGGATGGAAGTGACGCCGGTGGTGCAGCCGAACGACCGTATCCGCCTGACGCTGCACCTCAGCCAGAACGTGCCGGGGCGCAATATTAACAACGGCGACAGAGAGATCCTGACAATTAATAAGCAGGAAATCACTACGCAGGTTACGCTTAAGGACGGTCAAACGCTGGCGTTGGGTGGCATATTTCAACAGGAATCGTCGCGTAATCATGATAGAGTCCCCCTGTTGGGCGATATACCGCTGCTGGGGGCGCTTTTTCGTCATCAGGTTCGCAATGACACGCGCCGGGAGCTGGTGATTTTTATTACGCCGCGCCTGGTGCGCGAAGAGTAACCAGCAGCGCATTTTTTCCCGGCTGAGTATCATATGCGTTTGACGCAGGGGCGGAATTAGCTTACAAGGTTTAGCGATTTTGACTTATGGCAGGGCAAACGCATTGTTTGCCGC
Organism: Mixta gaviniae; assembly: GCF_002953195.1. Lineage (GTDB taxonomy): Bacteria > Pseudomonadota > Gammaproteobacteria > Enterobacterales > Enterobacteriaceae > Mixta > Mixta gaviniae. The sequence goes on from NZ_CP026377.1 coordinate 425,632, forward strand.
CAGGATACCGTGACAGGACGCTGCCTGAAGGGCAGCGGTTTTGACTCTTAGCGAACTGTGTGACGCGTGTTGGTTGCGTGTCCTGAGCCGGGCAATTTATTCGGTTGCCAAACGACCTTGAGTGTTGAGATAATTTTTCATCTGACTCTCGCACTATCGCTCATGAGGTTTCAGTTCATGTCCCGCCAGCGGCCCGGCCGTTGCAGACGGGGTATCATCAACGCATTGTCTTAGTAATACCGAAAAAATGGCAGAGAAACGCAATATCTTTCTGGTTGGGCCTATGGGTGCCGGCAAAAGCACTATTGGTCGTCAGTTAGCTCAGCAACTCAATATGGAATTTTATGATTCCGATCAGGAAATTGAGCGACGTACCGGAGCGGATGTGGGCTGGGTGTTTGACGTTGAAGGCGAAGCAGGTTTTCGCGAACGTGAAGAGAAAATCATCAATGAACTCACAGAAAAACAGGGCATCGTGCTGGCTACCGGCGGCGGCTCTGTAAAATCCCGCGAAACCCGTAATCGTCTCTCCGCCCGTGGTGTTGTGGTCTATCTCGAAACCACTATTGAGAAGCAACTGGCGCGTACGCAGCGCGATAAAAAGCGTCCTTTATTACAGGTTGAAACGCCGCCGCGCGAAGTGCTGGAAGCGCTGGCGGATGAACGTAACCCTCTGTATGAAGAGATCGCTGATGTCACCATCCGCACCGATGATCAAAGTGCGAAAGTGGTAGCTAATCAGATCATTAATTTACTGGAAAAGAACTAATTATCGCCTGAGGGCATAGCGAAAAGGTTATACAGCGTCATGGAGAGGATCACCGTTACCCTTGGGGAGCGTAGCTACCCGATCACCATCGCCGCCGGTCTGTTTAACGAAGCGGCTGCTTTTTGGCCGTTGAAAGCAGGCGACCAGGCTATGCTGGTTACCAATGAAACGCTGGCTCCTCTCTATCTGGCCTCGCTGCGGCAGCGGCTGGAGGACGCAGGGGTCAAGGTGGATCAGGTTATCCTTCCCGATGGCGAACAGTATAAAACCCTGGCGGTAATGGATCAGGTCTTTACCGCTCTGCTGCAAAAGCCTCACGGCCGCGACACCACGCTGGTGGCGCTTGGCGGGGGCGTTATCGGCGATTTGACCGGTTTCGCTGCGGCCAGCTATCAGCGCGGCGTGCGCTTTATTCAGGTGCCGACGACGCTGCTTTCCCAGGTCGATTCCTCCGTAGGAGGAAAAACGGCCGTCAATCATCCGCTGGGCAAAAACATGATCGGCGCCTTCTGGCAGCCGGCATCGGTGGTTATCGATCTCGACTGTCTGCGTAGCCTGCCGCCGCGCGAGCTGGCCTCCGGCATGGCCGAAGTCATCAAGTACGGCATCATTCTCGACGGCGAGTTTTTCAGCTGGCTGGAGCAAAATATTGACGCGCTGATGGCGCTGGACGACGCCGTAATGGCGCAGTGCATCCGCCGCTGCTGCGAGTTGAAAGCGGAGGTGGTGGCGGCGGATGAACGCGAGACTGGCCTGCGGGCGCTGCTCAATCTGGGCCACACCTACGGGCACGCCATCGAAGCGCATATGGGCTACGGCAACTGGCTGCACGGCGAAGCGGTGGCGGCCGGGATGGTGATGGCCGCGCGCACCGCGGAACGTCTGGGCCAGTTCAGCGCAGGCGATACCGAACGCATTATCCGTCTGCTGACGCGCGCCGGCCTGCCGGTTCACGGGCCGGACGCGATGACGGCGCAGGATTATCTGCCGCACATGCTGCGTGATAAGAAAGTGCTGGCGGGCGAGCTGCGCCTGGTGCTGCCGCTGGCTATCGGCAAAGCCGAGGTGCGCGGCGGCGTGGCGCATGATATTGTGCTTGCCGCAATTGAAGAGTGCCGTAAGGCGTGACAGTGATCGAGGCCGCAACCGGGAAAGGTTGGCGGCGTTTGCCGTAAGACGGGGAGGTTGAATGGATGAGTTTAAACCGGAAGACGAGTTAAAACCTGACACCAGCGATCGCCGTCCGACGCGGCCTCGCAAAACGTCTTCTGCGCCTAAAGCGAAAACGCCGGTATCGCGTCAGCGAATGATGATGGGCATCGGCGTGCTGGTGCTGCTGCTGTTGGTGATTGGCATCGGTTCGGCGCTGAAAGGCCCGGACAACGATAAGCCGGCCGCGCAGTCAGGATCCGGCGCAGCCTCCGGCGGCGGCACCGAACGCAATATCGATCTTTCCGGCTCGACGCCGACAGGCGGCCAGAGTAACGGCGCGCCGAACGACGCGACGGCCATGAATGGCGGCGACACGGCCTCGCAGTCGCCGCAGCCAGTTTCCGTTCCACCGGTCTCCTCCACCCCGACGCAGGCGGCGCCGATTGAATCGCCGCAGAATCAGCAGCGCGTCGAACTGCCGGGCGATCTTAACAACGCCCTGACCAATCAGCAGGGTGAGATGGATTCCGCCGCGCAGGGCGCGATGGGCGGCAGTTCGCTGCCGACCGCGCCGGCGACGGTCAACGGTAGCGGCGCCGGCAGCGTCAACAGCAATCAGGTGGTCTCCGCGCCGCGTCAGAGCAGCGCGCAGAGCAACGTGAAATCGACGCCAACCCATAAGCCTGCCGCCAGCCAGTCATCCGCAAACGCGAAACAGAGTGGCGCGCCAGCCGCGAAGCAGAGCAGCAAGCCTGCCGCCAGCAGCGCACATTCCGCGCCGGCCGCCAGTCAAAGCACGCCGGGCGGCAGCTATACGCTGCAGCTGAGCAGCGCCTCGCGCTCCGATACGCTGAACGCCTGGGCGAAAAAACAGAATCTGAGTAACTACCATGTCTATCAAACCACGCGCAACGGTCAGCCGTGGTATGTGCTGGTCAGCGGCGCTTACGCCACGCCAGCCGACGCTAAACGCGCCGTGGCCTCGCTGCCGGCGGAAGTCCAGGCGAAGAAGCCCTGGGTTAAGCCTGTCAGTCAGGTAAAGAAAGAGGCGGGACGCTAAGCGGTTTTCCGCAGCAGTTCCTGCGGCGGCGCGCTCTGGCAGCGCGCTGTCTCAGCCGGTTCGACGGCCTTTAAGATGGCAACCTGGTTGCCATCTTTGCTGTCAGAAGGATCCATAAGCGCAGATATGCTGTCGCTATAGCCACAGCCAGATGAACAGAAGTAACCAAAACGACGGCATGAAAAAACATCGCGCTTTCCTGAAATGGGCGGGCGGCAAATATCCTCTGTTAGAGGATATTCGTCGTCATTTGCCGCAAGGCGACTGTCTGGTCGAGCCTTTTGTCGGCGCCGGCTCGGTGTTTCTTAACACCGATTATCCGCGCTATGTGCTGGCAGATATCAATAACGATCTGATCAGCCTGTATAACATCGTTAAAGGGCGTACCGCCGAATTCGTCGACGACGCGCGTCAGCTTTTTACGCCGCGCCACAACGAAGCGGACGCTTACTACACGCACCGCAGTGCGTTTAACGCCAGCAGCGATGCCTATCAGCGCGCGCTGCTGTTTCTCTATCTCAATCGTCACGGCTATAACGGCCTGTGTCGTTACAACCTGCGCGGCGAATTCAACGTGCCTTTTGGCCGCTACCGCAAGCCCTATTTTCCAGAGGAAGAGCTGTACGGCTTCGCCGAGCGCGCGCAAAAAGCCACCTTTGTCTGTGAATCGTACGATGTTACCCTGAGCAAGGCGCAGGCGGGGTCGGTGGTCTATTGCGATCCGCCCTACGCGCCGCTGTCGGCGACGGCGAACTTTACCGCCTACCACACCAACAGCTTCAGCCTGCGTGAGCAGCAGCATCTGGCGGAGCTGGCGGTTAAGCTGGCGCAGGAGAACTGCATTCCGGTGCTGATATCTAACCACGATACCGAGCTGACGCGGCTCTGGTATCAGGAGGCGGCGCTGCATGTGGTAAAGGCGCGCCGATCGATCAGCAGAAGCATGAGTGGTCGCACCAAAGTTGACGAGCTGCTGGCGCTGTTTAGCTAGTCGGTTTCGTCCGCGACCAGCGCAATCTGTCAGTACTATTACTGGCGCATACAGTGGGAGATACGGATGAAACGATTTTTGCTGGCCCCTTCAATCCTCTCAGCAGACTTTGCCCGCCTGGGCGAAGACGCAGCGAAAGCGCTGGCTGCGGGAGGTGATGTGGTGCATTTCGACGTGATGGACAACCATTATGTGCCTAACCTGACCATGGGGCCGATGGTGTTGAAAGCGCTGCGTGACTACGGCATTACCGCTCCGATTGACGTTCACCTGATGGTGAAGCCGGTCGACAGCCTGATCCCCCAGTTCGCCGAAGCGGGCGCCAGCTATATCACTTTTCATCCGGAAGCCAGCGAGCATATCGACCGCAGCCTGCAGCTGATCAAAGAGCATGGCTGCAAAGCGGGGCTGGTGTTTAATCCGGCGACGCCGCTGAGCTACCTCGACTACGTGATGGACAAGCTGGATATCATCCTGATTATGTCCGTCAATCCCGGTTTCGGTGGCCAGTCCTTTATTCCCGGCACGCTGGACAAGCTACGCGAAGCGCGCAAGCGCATCGATGAGAGCGGCTACGACATTCGTCTTGAAGTGGACGGCGGCGTGAAGGTGGAAAATATCGCTGAAATCGCGGCGGCGGGCGCGGATATGTTCGTCGCCGGCTCGGCGATTTTCGGCCAGCCTGACTATAAAAAAGTGATCGAGGCGATGCGCAACGAGCTGGAGAAGAGCCGTCATGGCGCGTTTCACTGATATTCGCGCGCTGGCGTTCGATCTGGACGGCACGCTGGTGGACAGCCTGCCGGGTCTCGCCGACGCCATCGATCTGGCGCTTAACGATCTACAGCTGCCCGCCGCCGGCGCGCCGCGCGTGGCGACCTGGATCGGCAACGGTGCCGATGTGATGGTCGAGCGCGCGCTGAGCTGGGCGCAGCAGGGCCAGCCTGACGCCGGGCTGCTGCGCGAAGCCCGGACGCTGTTCGATAAATATTATGCCGATACGGCGGAAGCGGGCACTACGCTGTTTCCGCACGTGGCGCCAGCGCTGGAGAAGCTGGCTGCCGCAGCGCTGCCGCTGGCGCTGGTGACCAATAAGCCGACGCCCTTCGTGGCGCCGCTACTGCGCTCACTCGGCATCGCCCGGCACTTCTCTCTGGTGATCGGTGGCGATGATGTGGCGGCGAAAAAACCGCATCCGGCGCCGCTGTTTTTAGTCTTAGGCAAGTTTGGCCTGCTGCCGCAGGAGCTGCTGTTTGTCGGCGATTCCCGCAATGATATTCTGGCGGCGAAGGCGGCCGGCTGCCCCTGCGTGGGCATGTCGTTCGGCTATAACTACGGCGAGCCTATCGCCAGCAGCGAACCGGATCTGGTTCTGGACGATTTCAACGATCTTATGCCCGCTTTGGGGCGGTAATTATCAGGATTTAAAAGCATGAGCAAACCCATCGTATTTAGCGGCGCACAGCCCTCCGGCGAACTGACCATTGGTAACTACATGGGAGCTATGCGTCAGTGGGTCCAGATGCAGGATGACTACCACTGCATCTACTGTATCGTCGATCTGCACGCGATCACCGTTCGTCAGGATCCCGCCGCGCTGCGCAAAGCGACGCTGGATACGCTGGCGCTCTATCTGGCGTGCGGTATCGATCCGCAGAAAAGCACCATTTTCGTCCAGTCGCACGTGCCGGAGCATACCCAGCTGAGCTGGGTGCTGAACTGCTACACCTATTTTGGTGAGCTGAGCCGTATGACCCAGTTCAAAGATAAATCCGCCCGCTATGCGGAAAACATCAACGCCGGCCTGTTTGATTATCCGGTGCTGATGGCGGCGGACATTCTGCTCTATCAGACCAACCAGGTGCCGGTCGGCGAAGATCAGAAACAGCATCTGGAGCTGAGCCGCGATATCGCCCAGCGCTTCAACGCCATCTATGGCGACGTGTTCAAGGTGCCGGAGCCGTTTATTCCGAAATCGGGCGCGCGCGTTATGTCGCTGCTGGAGCCGACGAAAAAGATGTCGAAGTCAGACGATAACCGCAATAACGTGATCGGCCTGCTGGAAGATCCGAAAGCGGTCGTGAAGAAGATCAAGCGCGCGGTGACCGATTCTGATGAGCCGCCGGTGGTGCGTTACGACGTGCAGAACAAAGCGGGCGTCTCTAACCTGCTGGATATTCTCTCCGCCATCTCCGGCAAAAGCATCAGCCAGCTGGAGCAGGAGTTCGAAGGCAAAATGTATGGCCATCTGAAAGGCGAAGTGGCTGACGCGGTCTCCGGCATGCTGAGCGAGCTACAGACGCGCTATCAGCGTTATCGCGAAGATGAAGCTTTCCTTGAGCAGGTAATGCGCGAAGGCGCGGCGAAAGCGCGCGCACATGCGCAGGAAACGTTGAAGAAAGTCTACGAAGCGGTCGGTTTCGTCGCGCAGCCGTAAGCGACGCAGGGCGGAGCAGCACGCGGCGCCCTGATCCCGTTTTCCGTCTGACAAAAGGGCGCCATTGCGGCGCCCTTTTTTCTTGCCTGCGGTGAGGTTAAAACCAGCGCAGCGTATCGCGCAGCGCAACCACCTGGCCGACGATAATCAGGCTCGGGCTGTTAACCTGCGCCGCCAGCGCTTCCAGCTCCCGCAGTTCGCCGCATACCACGCGCTGACGCGTGCTGGTGCCGTTTTCTACCAGCGCGACCGGCATAGTGGCCGCCATGCCGTGCGCCTGCAGCTGCCGCTGGATCTCGCCCGCCTGCGCCAGCCCCATATAGAACACCAGCGTCTGCTGACCGGCCGCCAGGTTGGCCCAGTCCAGCGACGCATCCTGTTTGCGATGGCCGGTGACGAAGCGCACGCTGTGCGCATAATCGCGATGCGTCAGCGGAATGCCGCTGTAGGCTGAGCAGCCGGAAGCGGCGGTAATGCCCGGCACCACCGAGAAGGGGATATTGCTGCCGACCAGCGTCTCCAGCTCTTCGCCGCCGCGTCCGAAGATAAAGGGATCGCCGCCTTTCAGCCGCACTACGCGCTTGCCGCGCTGCGCCTGCTGCAGCAGGATCTGGTTGATCTCCTCCTGCGGTACACAGTGATGGCCGGCGCGTTTGCCGACGAAAATGCGTTCGGCGTCACGGCGCGCCAGCGCCAGCACCTCGTCAGAGACCAGCCGATCGTAAACCACGATATCCGCCTGCTGGATCTGCTGCAGCCCTTTCAGCGTCAGCAGCCCGGCGTCGCCCGGCCCGGCGCCAACCAGTACCACTTCGCCGCGGTTATCCAGCGGCTGCGCGAACAGCGCGTCGGTCAGTGCTTCTGCCTGGTGCGCATCGTTATTGGCCAGCGATTGCGCCAGACGATCGCTGACAAACAGTTTTTCCCAGAAGCGACGGCGTTCCTCGCCGGTGCGGTAGTGCTGTTTCACCCGCCCGCGCAGCCTGCCCGCCAGCGCCGCCAGCTTGCCGAGATGCTGCGGCAGCAGCGCCTCCAGCTTCTCCCGCAGCAGACGCGCCAGCACCGGCGCGCGACCGCCGGAGGAAACGGCAATCATCAGCGGCGAGCGGTCGATGATCGAAGGCATAATGGCGCTGGCCTGAGCTGGCGCATCCACCACGTTGCAAAACAGACGGCGCGCGTCCGCCGCGTCGCTGACCTGTTGATTGACCGCGTCATCACTGGTGGCGGCGATCGCCAGCCAGCATTCATCCAGCAGTGCGGGCGAGAAGGGCTGTTCCAGCAGCGTGACGTTGCCTGCCTGTTGCCATTCATAAAAGGGCGCGCTGAATTCCAGCGCGCAGACCCGCAGGCTGGCGCCGGCGTCCAGCAGCAGGCGCGCTTTGCGTGCGGCAACCTCGCCCGCGCCAACCAGCAAACAGACTTTGCCGCGCAGCTGACAGAATAAGGGTAGGTAATCCATGGCGTTCTCCGACGTAGCGGTTTGATGTTGTTATGGTTTGCAGGTGATGCGGCGCACGAGGTGCGCCGCGGGCAGGAATAAACGAAACCTTATCTTCGGGCTGACTGCGGCGTCAGTCGCAGGCGACTTCCACCTTGCCTTCCCGTACTCGTACCGGCCAGCTGCGAACGGAGTGCGCGGCGTCTTCCATGCAGAGCCCGTCGCGCAGCCGGAAACGCTGTTTTTTCAGCGGGCTGGCGACCCACAGCTCTTGCTGATGCTCAGCGATGATGCCGCGCGACAGCACGCTGGCCTGGGCGAAGGGATCGATGTTGCTGATGGCGTACAGGGTTTCATCCGCGCGCGGACGGAAGATAGCGACCTGTTCGCCGTTCACCAGCGCGCAAACGCCGGTTGCGGGCAGAATGGCCTCTACTTTACAGACGGGTTGCCAGCGGCTCATGCCTGTTCCTCCTCTTCAACCAGTTTCACTTCAATGCGCTCATAAGGGCGGGCCGGACGATGCTGTCCGCGCTCTTCCACCATCTGTACCAGCGGATCGCGCTGCGGGCTATTGATAAAGTGCGCGAAGCGCGCCTGGCGTTCAGGCTGATCGAGCGTTGCCTGCCATTCGCATACCACGCGGCTGCGCAGCTGCGTCATTTCCGCTTCCAGCTGATCGTTGATGCCCAGCTTGTCGTCGATAATGATGCTGCGCACATAATCGATGCCGCCTTCCAGGCTTTCCAGCCACAGGGAGGTGCGCTGCAGTTTATCGGCGGTGCGGATGTAGAACATCATAAAGCGGTCGAGATAGCGCACCAGCGTCTCTTTATCGAGATCGGCCGCCAGCAGGTCGGCATGGCGTGGTTTCATGCCGCCGTTACCGCAAACGTAGAGGTTCCAGCCTTTATCGGTGGCGATGATGCCGACATCTTTGCCCTGTGCTTCGGCGCATTCACGCGTACAGCCGGAGACGCCGAACTTCATTTTGTGCGGCGTGCGGATGCCTTTATAGCGGTTTTCCAGCTCAATACCGAAGCCGAGGCTGTCGCCGACGCCGTAGCGGCACCAGGTGCTGCCGATACAGGTTTTCGCCATACGCAGCGCTTTGGCGTAGGCATGACCGGTTTCAAAGCCCGCCGCGATCAGCTGGCGCCAGATGGCCGGCAGGTCATCTTTCTGTGCGCCGAACAGGCCGATGCGCTGCGAGCCGGTGATTTTGGTGTACAGGTTATACTGGCGCGCGATCTGCCCGATGGCCACCAGCCCTTCGGGGCTGATCTCGCCGCCGGCGGAGCGCGGGATCACTGAATAGGTGCCGTCTTTCTGGATATTGCCAAGGAAATTGTCGTTGCTGTCCTGCAGCGGCGTATGCTGCGGCTTCAGCACATAGTCGTTCCAGCAGGAGGCGAGCAGGGAGCCGACGGTCGGTTTACACACTTCGCAGCCGTAGCCCTGGCCATATTTGCGCAGCAGCTCGTCGAAGCTCTTAATGCCTTCCACGCGGATCAGATGGTAAAGCTCCTGACGCGACCAGGCGAAATGCTCGCACAGGTGGTTGTTGACTTCGATGCCCTGGCGGCTCAGCTCGGCGTTCAGCACCTGCGTGATCAGCGGGACGCAGCCGCCGCAGCCGGTGCCGGCGCGGGTTTCGGTTTTAATCGCGGCGACGGTATGACAGCCTTTCGCCACCGCCTGAATGATATCGCCTTTTGATACGTCAAAGCAGGAGCAGATCTGCGCGCTGTCCGGCAGCGATTCAACGCCCAGCGCCGGTTTTTCACCGCCGGCGTGGGAAGGCAGGATCAGACTGTCAGGATGTTCCGGCAGCTTAATCTGGTTCAGCACCAGCTGCAGCAGCTGACCGTAGTCGCTGGTGTCGCCGACCAGCACCGCGCCCAGCAAATACTGGTTATCGGGGCTGACGACCAGACGTTTATAGACGCCGCTCTGCTCATTAAGATAAACATAGCTACGCGCGCCCGGCGTGCGGCCATGTGCATCGCCGATGCCGCCGACGTCCACGCCCAGCAGCTTCAGCTTGGCGCTCATGTCCGCGCCGCTGAAGCGGTTGTCGCGCCCCAGCAGATGATCGCTGGCGACCTGCGCCATTTTGTAGCCCGGCGCCACCAGGCCGAAAATTTTCTCATTCCAGGCGGCGCATTCGCCGATAGCGTAGATATCCGGGTCGGCGCTCTGGCAGACATCGTTGATCTGGATGCCGCCGCGCGGGCCTACCGGCAGATCGCACTGGCGGGCCAGCTTGTCCTGCGCGCGGATGCCGGTGGAGAAGACGATAAAGTCGACGTCGAGGCTGGTGCCGTCGGCAAATTCCAGCGTTTTGCCAACCGCATGATGCGCAATGTTCTGTGTATTTTTGCTGGTATGAACCCGCACGCCCATCTGCTCGATTTTCTGGCGCAGCTGGTTGCCACCCTGTACGTCCAGCTGTTCAGCCATCAATACCGGCGCGAACTCGATGACGTGGGTTTCCACGCCGAGGTTTTTCAACGCGCCTGCCGCTTCCAGCCCCAGCAGGCCGCCGCCGATCACCGCGCCGCTTTTGCTGCGGCGCGCGCACTCTTCAATCGCGTTCAGATCTTCAATGGTGCGGTAGACGAAGCAGTCCGGGCCGTCAGAGCCTTTGATCGGCGGGATCCACGGATAGGAGCCGGTAGCGAGGATCAGTTTGTCATACTGCACCGCGCGGCCGCTGCTGGAGTGGATCACTTTTTCCTTGCGGTTAAGGGTGATCGCCCGCTCGCCGAGCAGCACGTGAACGCCATGTTTTTCATAATAGCCTTCGCGCACCAGCGAGAGCTCTTCAGCGGTATGGTGGGAAAAGTATGCGGAGAGATGGACGCGGTCATAAGCCACACGCGGTTCTTCACAGAAGACGGTAATGTCGAACTGGCCCGGTTCGGCTTTATCGATCAGTTCCTCAATGAAGCGGTGGCCAACCATGCCATTACCAATGATGGCGAGTTTGACAATGCTCATTTTTGCCTCAAATTTGATCTAATTGGGGCAACAATAGCGCGATTGTTAGCAAGCTTATTGATGTGCGTCAATTGACGCGCAAAATACTCCTTTGGTGGTATATTGTTGATTTGCGGAGTATTTTATTAACTCAAAGAGTATCCGCTACTTAGCGCAAAGTGCAACTTTCTTCCGCTGCGCTAAATCGTGTTAGCCTGATTTCAGCCTTCTAATACTAAGGAGCCGATATGGCAGCCAGTGAACTGCGCAGCATAAACCATTTGCGTTTGCCGGGGCGAGACGGCCTGTGGCAAATCACCATCGCCAACGGCAAGATCGCCCGTATAGCGCCGCAGTCCGCGCGCGTTGAGGGCGATGAAACGGCGCTGGACGCCGAAGGCGGCATCGCCTGGCCGCCCTTTGTCGAGCCGCATATTCATCTGGATACCACGCAAACCGCCGGCGAACCGGCGTGGAATCAGTCAGGCACGCTGTTTGAAGGCATTGAACGCTGGGCCGAGCGTAAGGCGCAGCTAACCGTCGAGGACGTAAAACAGCGCGCGAGACAAACCCTGAAATGGCAGATTGCCCAGGGCGTGCAGTATGTACGCACCCATGTCGATGTCTCCGATCCCAGTCTGGTCGCGCTGCGGGCACTGCTGGCGCTGAAACAGGAGATGGCGCCCTGGATCACCCTGCAGCTGGTCGCTTTCCCGCAGGAGGGCATCCTCTCCTACCCCGACGGCGCGGCGCTGCTGGAAGAGGCGCTGCGGCTGGGCGCCGACGTGGTCGGCGCTATCCCGCACTATGAGTTTACCCGTGAGTATGGCGTGGAATCGCTGCATATCGCCTTCGCGCTGGCGCAGAAGTATCAGCGCCAGGTCGACGTACACTGCGACGAGATCGATGATGAGCAGTCGCGCTTTGTGGAAACCGTAGCAGCGCTGGCGCATCGGGAAAAGATGGGCGCGCGCGTCACCGCCAGCCATACGACGGCGATGCACTCCTATAACGGCGCTTATACGTCGCGCCTGTTTCGGCTGCTAACACTCTCCGGCATCAACTTTGTCGCTAACCCGCTGGTTAATATTCATCTGCAGGGGCGCTTCGACGACTATCCGAAGCGGCGCGGCGTGACGCGCGTCAAAGAGATGCTGGCGGCGGGGGTAAATGTCTGTTTCGGCCATGATGACGTGTTCGATCCCTGGTATCCGCTCGGCACCGCCAGCATGCTGCAGGTGCTGCATATGGGGCTGCATGTCTGTCAGCTGATGGGCTATGAGCAGATCGACCACGGGTTAAACCTGGTGACACACCATAGCGCGAAAACGCTGCAGCTGGAGGATTACGGCATTCAGGTCGGCAACAGCGCCAACCTGATGATCCTGCCGGCGGAGAGCGGTTTTGATGCGGTGCGGCGTCAGGTCACCGCACGCTACTCGGTGCGCCAGGGCAGCGTTATCGCCGCCACCGAGCCGGCGCGGACGCAGATTTGGCTGCCGGAAGCGGAAAAGGTCGATTTCCGGCGTGCCGCGCGTTAAAGCGCCCCGCAACAGCACCGACGACCCGCGCGTTAAAGCGCCCCGCAACAGTACTGTCGCCCCGCGAATCAAAGCACTCAGCCGCGGCTCCGGCGGCAATTCACGTGTTTGAATGTTTCGCAACGGCGGCGGCGTGGTGGGATAAGGCCGGTTTCTGATATAAGCGACTTACGCCGGCGGCGGCGCGCGGTGGGTTTATCCGCGCTTCTTTATATCAGACGTTCACGCCGGCGGCAGCGCCTGCAAAATGCGCTGCGCTTCGGCGGCGGTCAGCGGATAGTCATAGAACTGCCGGTAAAATGCCCGGGTGGCCTCGATAAGATTCAGATCGGCGAACAGCGCCGGGTGTAGCCGCCTTGCTGCCCACTGGATCTGCAGCGCGACCTCGGTGCCGTAGCGATCCCAGGGAAACACGCCCGCCGGATCCTGCCACACGCGTTGCTGTTTAACCGCCGTGATGCTGCCGAACAGCGCTGCGTAGTCCGAATCCGCCAGGCTGCCGGCGCCGGCGCCGATGATAATCACATCCGGATCCCAGCGGATAACCTGCTCCGGCGAGATGGGCCGCATATTGCCCTTTATCGTTGCCGCCGCGTTGCGCCCGCCCGCCAGTGTGATCCAGCTGTCGATCAGCGTGTCGCGGCCGTCCACCTTAAGCGGATGGAGCGACTGGATATGCAGCACGCGTGGACGCTGATCCTGCGCCAGCGCGCCGGTTTTAGCGCCAATGGCGGCGATCTGGCTATCAAGATAGCGGTTGTAGGCCGCCGCCCGCGTGCGCGCCTGCTGCGTGCCGATCACGTCGGCGGTGGTCAACAGCGAACGCTTCATCGAGGCGAAATCATCGAACTGCATCGCCAGCACTGGCAGGCCCGCCAGACAATATGAATCCGCGTCCGGATCGTTGGCCGGGACGAAAACCGCATCCACCTGCCGCGCCACCAGCGCCTCGCTGGAGAAGGTTTTGCCATGGGCCTGCAGCGCCCGGTTAAGCGACGGCTGCACTTTAAACATCCACGGACGATCCGCCGGATGGTTCACCGTGGCGACGATACGGTCGCCCGCGCCGAGGGTCATCAGCAGCGAATGGTGCGCGTACCAGGCATCGGCGATATGAGTCGCCGGCCCGGCCAGCGCGACAGGTTTACCGCTGTCATCCGTCACGGTTTGCGCCGCGCCGGCGTGGCTTAGCAGCAACAGCGACAGCGCGGCGCTCAGCTGGCGCAGCAGGGTTCTCATTGTTTAGCTCCCGATCAGAAATTGAGTTGCATGGAGATTTGCGCCATACGCGGCTCGCCCAGCTGTGCGCTGGCATAACCGGCGCCGCTATAGCCGTTAAGGCCGCCGGGCACGATATTGGTCCAGTAGTGGCGGTTGGTCAGGTTGGTGATGTCCAGACGGAAGGTGGCGGCGGTGTTGAACAGCCGGGTTTGGTAGGCCGCACCCGCATCCAGCGTGGTGTAGCCGCTGACCCAGCCTTCATTCTGGTTATCGGTGGCGCGGCGCCCCACGTAGCGCATGCCGCCGTGAATATCGACGCCGCTCAGCATCGGCAAATCGTACGCGGCGAACAGGCTGGCGGTGTAGCGGGGCAGGCCGACGATCTGCTTATTCTCTGTCTGCGCGCTGGCGGTGCTGAGCAGGCGCGGATCGAGCCAGCTCATACCGCCATAGAGATGCAGACGATCGCTGAGATCGCCGTCCGCCATCAGCTCCAGACCGCGGTTGCGCTGCTCGCCGTCCACCGCGTAGTCGCCACTGGCGTTGGTATAGGCGAAGGGGCGCTTGATCTGGAATAGCGCGGCGGTCAACAGCAGTTTATTGACCGCCAGTTTGCTGCCGATCTCCACCTGACGGCTGCGGTACGGCGCCAGCATCGTACCTGCGTTATTGGCGGCGGCGGGCGCGGTGTCGCCCTGCTGCAGGCTATCGGCGTAGCTGACGTAGAGCGTCAGCGGATCGACCGGCTTCCAGCTCAGGCTGGCCGAACCGCTAAAGCCGTGGTCAGAGGCGCGGCTGCTGCGGCTACCGTTTTTCGCATAGTTGGATGCGCTAAGCAGGCTTTCGCTGCCCGCCAGCAGCAGGCTCCAGCGCGGCGAAAATATCAGGTTGTCGCTCAGCAGGAACGCGTGCTGGGTGGCGGTGGCGGAGTGGTAGCGACGGGTGAAGTCGGGGTAGTCCGGGCGGCCGAAGGCCTGTGGATCATCCAGCGAGGCGCTGCCCAATGTCGTGGTGGCGCCCTGCAGCGGATTGAGGTTTTTCCAGACGAAGCCGCGCACGCCGGTGGCGATCTGCTGCCTTAGCCAGCCGTTTTCCACTTCGCCGTTCAGGTTCGCCATATAGCTGTTAATGGTAAAACGGCTGGCGGTCGCTGAAGAGGTGGTGGTGGTGTAATGACCGCGATTGTCGGTAAAGGTGTTGGTCACCGCCGTGGATTCGCGATCGGCGATTTGACGCAGCACGCCCGCTTCGCCCTGCCAGTTGCCGTCAACGTCATGTTTGAGATGCAGGCTGGCCGTCAGCGTATGGTTATCGTTGCCGGCGTAGGCCTGGCCAAGATGCGCGGTGGTCGGGTCGGGCGCGACGGGAAAGCGCAGCCCCTTGCCGAGCGCGAATTTGCCCGGCAGCCCTTTCTCATAAAAGTGGTAGTAACTAACGTTGCTCTCCAGCACCGTCCGATCTGTCAGGGTGGCATCAAGCGCCAGACTGAAAAGCTGGCGGCGTTTCTTGCTCTCCCTGACGTAGCCCTCACCCTCGTCATCCAGCAGGTTGAGGCGATAGCGCAGCCGATCGTTGCTGTCCAGCGGGCCGCTGAAGTCGCCGGCCGCCAGATGGCTGAGGCCGGTGCCGCCGCCCAGCGTCAGGCTGCGCTGCGGCGTATCGCTGGCGCGCTTGCTGACGAAATTAAACAGCCCGGCGGGGTTGGCCGGGCCGTAGAGCGAACCGGCCAGTCCGTTCAGCACTTCGATATGATCGAACTGTTCAGCGGCGTAGTCGGTGGTGGAGACGACATTAAGGCCGTCAATCATGCTGTTTTGCACCACGCTGCCCTGCATGCCGCGCGTCTGCGGGCGGGCACCATCGCCCTGCACCGACGGCATATAGCGATAGAGATCGCTGACGCTTTTGCGCTGTTGGCTTTTCATCAGCTGCGGTGAAAGGGTCTGTACTGCCCAGGGCGTGTTGCGGATCTCCTGCGAACCCGTATTGCCCAGCGTGGCGGTTTTATCCACGGACGATGGCGGCTGAGCGGGGGCGGCGGTTACGGTAAGAGCGGGTTGTTCGCCGACATTTTCCGTTGCCGAGGCGGCGGCCGTCAGCAGCAGCGCGCAGGCGGCGGCAGATTTTTTCAGGTTGGAACGTAGTGTGGACATCTCTTTTCCAGCAGGACTCACGGAAGAGTCAGGGAGGGTCAATATTTCGTTATGTTGTGAATTATATAACGATGGGTGAAATTTACATAGCCTTTAGCGGCGTGCTGGTGCCGGGAGGGCACAGCGAGCGTTATTGACGCGACGAGGGAGCGCGGCAAAAGAGGGAGCGCGGCAAAAGAGGGAAAGCAGCAGAAAAAGGGAAAGCGGCAGAAAGAGGGACAGGAACAGGAAGAGGGAAAGCGGCAGAAAGAGAGACAGTAACAGGAAGAGGGAAAACGGCAGCAACAGGGAGAGCAGCAGCAAGAGGCAATGCGGTTGAAAGAGCAAAATCGAACAAAAGAAGGAGCGCAATAAGAAGAGGGAAAGCGGGCGAAACCGGCAGGTTTCGCCCGGGGCAATCAGTGTCCGGCGTGGCCGTTCTGGCGATGCTTAGTAACAAAGCCCAGCAGCAGACACATAACAAACACCACGGCGTAGAGACCGTTGGCGGTCGCCAGCGCCGCGTGCGCGCCGCCTTTGGCGACGATCGGGCCGGTTACCACGAAGGTCAGCATGGTGCCCACGGTGCCGCAGGTCAGGATAAAATTGACCAGCTTCGGCGAAGAGACTTTGGTCTGCTGCGAGCCGAGGGTAATGATGGTGGTGTAAATCGCGCTGGAGAAGAAGCCCAGGCCGATAATGATCCACTTCAGCATGCCCGGCTCGTTGCTGCTGACGAACCAGTACATCAGCAGGGTCGCCAGCGCGGCCAGCACCATCAAAATACGCTGCAGATCGAAGAAGCGCAGGATCACGCTGAACGCCCACATGCCGATCATATAAGAGGTCCAGAAATTACCCACCAGCTGACCGGCGGCGCTGATATCCATACCCATCGATTTCGTGGCGTATTCCGGCACCCAGGAGATAAAGCCCAGCTGGCCCAGGATATAGCAGAGCGCGGCGATGGAGAGCAGCAGCACGCCGATGCCCCATTTCTCTTTAACCACCGGCTGCGCGTCATGCTGCTTCTTGCCCAGCACCGGAAATTCAACAGTCAACGTCAGCAGGAAAATCGCCAGGTAGATCACGCCGATGCAGACATAGACCCAGTACCAGGGCAGATGGCGCGCCAGCAGCATGCCGGCGATCACCGGGAAGACGGTGCCCGCCATGCTGAAGAAGGAATCGGTAAACAGCAGGCGCGATCCGCGCTGACGGCCTTCATAAATATGGGTGATCAGGAAGGTACCGATCGACATGGTAATGCCGCTGACTACGCCCAGCACAAACATACAGGCGGAGAAGATCGCCAGGCTATGGCTGGTCATCAGGCCCAGTACGGCCAGTACCATCAGCACGAAGCCGAAGATCAGCTGACGCTTCAGCGGCACGATCTCCATCAGCCAGGCGTTAAGGAATACCGCAACCAGAATACCGGTATTGAGGAAGGTGAAGGTGTTGCTCATTTCAGAAACCGGAAGCTGGAAATAGTTAGCGATATCGCCTAACACCATCCCGGTGACAATGACCAGTGCGCCGGTGAGCGCATAGGAAAAGAAACTGATCCACGTCAGTCCAATGCGGTTACGATTTGTCATAGTTGGGGAACCTTGAGCCTAAGGGAGCCTGTCTGAAGCAGCACAGGGGGTAGTCGACGGGAAGTGTAAAGAAATTTCATCCGCGATCAAACTAACGATGAAATTACCTTCATTCATTTCATCAATACTGTGATGTCAGTCACCCTTTAACCGGCGCACGTTAACGTTTGCGCAGCATGGCGCGCTAAGTAAATAAAGGTAAAACGCTGGCTCTTGCTCAGCAGGCTCTTTACAATCAATTTCGTTTTGATTTTGTGGCCTCAGTAAGGAATCATTCATGGTGAAACGTACTTTGACAGCGGTTGCGGCACTCTTCGCGCTGTCCACTTTTTCCGCTCCTGGTTTTGCTGCACAGGGCGATACGCACGTCCTCCTGACCACCTCCGCCGGTAATATCGAACTTGAACTGAATAACCAGAAGGCGCCGGTGTCGGTGAAAAACTTCGTCGATTACGTCAACAGCGGTTTCTACAACAACACCACTTTTCATCGCGTGATCCCCGGCTTTATGATCCAGGGCGGCGGCTTCACCAGCGATATGCAGCAGAAGCCGGTTAACGCCCCGATTAAAAACGAAGCGGATAACGGCTTGCGCAATACGCGCGGCACTATCGCCATGGCGCGTACCGCCGAGAAGGACAGCGCGACCAGCCAGTTCTTCATCAACGTTACCGACAATGCCTTCCTTGACCATGGCCAGCGCGATTTCGGCTACGCCGTTTTCGGCAAAGTGGTGAAGGGGATGGAGGTCGCCGACAAGATCTCTCAGGTGCCGACCAAAAATATCGGCCCTTATCAGAACGTACCCAGCAAGCCGGTCGTGATCCTCTCCGCGAAAGTCCTGCCGTAATTCTTATGCCGTCGCCTCTGCGGCGGCCATCTCCTCCCCTCAGCAGATCGGCGTTTTGCTGCTTATACTTAGGTCATTCATTCCCTGACCGGAGGCAGTATGCCAACAAAACTGACCGAAAAGCAGAAGGCGACGCTGTGGCAACGGCGACGCAACGCCAACTTTCTGGCCAGTAGCAAACTGGAAGGCTTATCTTTTGTCGAAGTGACGCTGGACGCCGAACAGGCTGGCGAGCGCTTACAGGCGTTACGGAGGCAGTATGGCGGCTAACGCAATGAATGGGCGCGATCCCTACTACTGGCAGAATGATGACGTGCTGCGCAACCGGCTGGATATCCATGATGCCGCTCAGTTGCAGAAGGCAGAAGTGGCCTTTACTTCGCTGCGCGCCGCAACCCTCGAACTGGGGCCGCGCAACCTCGGCTTCCCCTATCTTTGCGCCATCCACCGCACCCTGTTTCAGGATCTGTATGAGTGGGCGGGCGAAATCCGCGAAATCGATCTTTACCTCGGCGATACTCCCTTCTGCCACTTTGAATATATTGAAAAAGAGGGCAACGCGCTGATGGATGCGCTGGAAGAGGAGAACGGGCTGGCCGATCTGCCTTTCGAACAATTTGTCGCGCGTCTGGCGCACTACTACTGCGAAATCAATATGCTGCACCCGTTTCGCGACGGCAACGGTCGCGCGCAGCGTCTTTTCTTCGAGCAGTTGATCATTCACGCCGGCTACGATATCGACTGGAGCAAGACCGAACGCGATGCCTGGCTGAAGGCCAATGAAGAGAGCGTGCGTGGCGATCTGACCGGGCTGACCAATATCTTCGCCAACGTAGTGAGCGAGCCGCAGTAAGCGCGTAGAATAGCGGCGTTTTGGTTCAGCCCGGAGCAAAAATGCTGCTGCTTATCGATAATTATGACTCTTTCACCTGGAACCTGTACCAGTACTTCTGCGAGCTGGATGCGGAAGTGCTGGTACGCCGCAACGACGATATTACTCTGGCGGAGATGCAGTCGCTGCCGCTGACCCACCTGGTTATCTCTCCCGGTCCCTGCACGCCTGACGAGTCGGGCATCTCTCTGGAGGCTATCCGCGCTTTTGCCGGCAGGCTGCCGGTATTGGGTGTCTGTCTGGGCCATCAGGCGCTGGCGCAGGTATTCGGTGCCCGCGTGGTGCGCGCCCGCCAGGTGATGCATGGCAAGACTTCCGCCGTCGCCCATCAGCAGCGCGGCGTGTTTGCCGGGCTGGCGCAGCCGTTAACCGTCACCCGCTATCACTCGCTGATTGTGGAAAAAGAGACGCTGCCGGAGACGCTGGAGGTGACCGCCTGGAGCCTGCGCGACGGCGAACCCGATGAAATTATGGGACTGCGGCATAAGACGCTGGATGTCGAAGGCGTCCAGTTTCATCCGGAAAGCATTCTCAGCCAACAGGGGCATCAACTGCTGGCTAACTTCTTGCGTCGACGCGCCGGGGCGTAAGCACCGCACGAATTCGTTTGACTTATTATGCATATTTTATGATTATTTTTTCATTCATGATAAGGCAAAAACAGACGAGGTAGGGAATGGCAGCGGAAAAAATGGCGGTGACGCGGGAGACGTTCGATAAGGTAATTCTGCCTGTTTATGCACCTGCGCAGTTTGTGCCGGTGAAGGGCAAAGGCAGCCGCGTATGGGATCAGCAGGGAAAAGAGTATATCGATTTTTCCGGCGGCATCGCGGTGACCGCGCTTGGCCATTGCCACCCGGCGCTGGTGGAGGCGCTGAAAACCCAGGGCGAAACCCTGTGGCACACCAGTAACGTGTTCACCAACGAGCCGGCGCTGCGTCTGGCCAGCAAGCTGATCGCCGCCACCTTTGCCGAGCGCGTTTTCTTCGCCAATTCCGGTGCCGAAGCGAACGAAGCCGCCTTCAAGCTGGCCCGCTACTATGCGGCGACGCGCCACAGCCCCTACAAAAGCAAAATCATCGCGTTCCATAACGCCTTCCACGGGCGCACGCTGTTTACCGTCTCCGTTGGCGGGCAGCCTAAATATTCCGACGGCTTCGGACCGAAGCCGGCCGATATCGTTCATGTTCCCTTTAACGATCTGGAGGCGGTGAAGGCAGTGATCGACGATCACACCTGCGCCATCGTGGTTGAGCCGATTCAGGGCGAGGGCGGTGTAACGCCCGCCACCGAAGCCTTTATGCAGGGGCTACGCCAGCTGTGCGATCAGCATCAGGCGCTACTGGTACTGGATGAGGTGCAGAGCGGCATGGGGCGCAGCGGCAAACTGTTCGCCTATCAGCACTACGGCGTGCAGCCCGATATTCTTACCACGGCGAAGGCGCTGGGCGGCGGCTTCCCGGTTAGCGCGATGCTGACCAGCGATAAGATCGCCTCGGCGATGGCGCCCGGTGTCCACGGCACCACTTACGGCGGCAACCCGCTGGCGTGCGCGGTGGCAGAAGCGGCGCTGGATATTATCAACACCCCGCAGGTGCTGGAGGGCGTGACGGCGCGGCGTCAACGCTTTGTCGAGGCGCTGGAGGCGATCAACGCGAAGCTGGATCTGTTTAGCGAGATCCGCGGCAAAGGGTTGCTGATCGGCGCGCAGCTGCAGCCGCAGCATAAAGGCAAGGCGCGCGATATTCTGCATGCGGCGGCGGAAGAGGGGGTCATGGTGCTGACGGCGGGCACCGAGGTGATGCGCTTTGCCCCGTCGCTGGTGATCCCGCTGGCCGATATCGGCGACGGCATGGCGCGCTTCGCCCGCGCAGCGGAAAAGGTGCTGAACGCCGGCTGAACAGCGGGGACGCCGGCGCGAAGCCAGGCGGCCTATTCCGTCGGCGCGACGTAACGCTGTGCCGGCGCGATTATAACGCCATGCCGATGTGCGCAGATAGCATACCGCCCTGACGCCGGCAGGCAACACGAGCGCCTCCCGGAGGCGCTTTTTTACCCTTTGCGCAGACGGCGCACCAGCCATTTGCCGTGCTGCGGCCGCTGGCTCCAGGCGAGAGAGGAGATGGTGTGCATCACCGAAAGGTGTTCAAGGATACGTTTTACATGCCGCTCCATGATGGTGACCGCGCCCTCCTGCTCACTGACCTGGCTTTCCAGAACATTGCTCTCCTGTCCCGGCCCGTCATACTCCAGTCGCTGCTGGCAGCGCTGCAGCGCGATCTCGCACGATTGCAGATAGCGCTGCGCCAGCGCCGGCGGCAGCATGGTATGTTCCCGCGCCAGAATGGTCATGGCGTTGATATGCTCAACGATAAACTGGCTGTGCGTGACCCATAGCTGCATATCGTTAAGATAGCGAGTATTAAACGCCGGCTCCTGCATCGCCTGATTCAGCGAGTTGAATAGCGCATTGTGCGCCTGGTTGACGGCGACCCGCTGCCAGGCGAGTTTCTGCGGCGACGGCTCGTTGCCGAGCAGCATGCGCAGCGCTTCCTGATAAGCTTCCAGCGCATCGTGCGCATTCTGACGCAGCAGGCCGCTTTGCCACTGCGGCCACAGCCAGACCATACCGCCGAAAGCGATGCAACAGCCGAGCAGCGTATCCATCAGGCGCGGCAGCAAAAACTGCGCGCCGTTTAATGACAGCAGCTGCAGCGAGTAGACGCCGGTGACGGTAAAGCCGATGGTCGCCCAGCCGTAATATTTTCGGATAAACAGATAGCTGACCAGGGTAATCGCCAGCATCACCAGCAGCACCGCCGATTCCGGCACCGAAAAGCGCAGGGTGGCGGCGGCGATCACCAGCCCGGCGAGCGTGCCGGCGGCACGGTGCTGAATGCGCACGCGCGTAGCGCTGTAGCCGTTCTGGCTGACAAACATGATGGTCATTAAAATCCACCACGGTTTCGGCACGTTAAAGGCGAGCGCCAACGCGCTGCCGAACACCAGCATCACCGCAAAGCGCGCCGCGGTGCGCAGCGCGGCCGACTTTAGCGACAGGTAGCTGCGCAGCGCGGCAAACAGCGGCAGCCGGCGCTGGCGATCCGCCATTAAGTCGCGGCGGTAAAGCGGACGCTGAGTGCGCAGCACGCGGGCGATGCGGCTGAAGTGGTAGTAGCAGAAATGGCCGACGGGATTTTCCGGATGCTGGCGGGCGATTTTTTCCAGCCCCAGCAGCGGCTTTTCCATGCTGAAACGTGACGGCAGGCGATGATAAAGCATATCGTCCGCCAGCTCGCGCAGGCGGGCGGCGATGGTGCGGGCATTCCAGCGTATGACCGCTTCCGCATGGCTGCGCTCCACCAGCTTCTGCACCTCTTCCGGCTGATGCAGGCTGACGGCAATATGCTCCTGCAAATCGAGCGCTACCTGAAAGGCGCGCGTCAGGCGCTGGTGGCTGTGATCGCGGTTAGCAGCCAGCATATGCATCTGTTGATAGCAGGTATTGATCAGATCGACGGCCTTTTGCTGACGCGCCAGCAGCGGCGGCAGCGCCTTTTCCGGATCGGAAAGCTGGGTCAGCAGGGTATATTTCGCTTCGCAGTAGTCGGCCAGCTCGCGATAAAGCAGGCTAAGGCTTTCGCGCATCGGCTGCTCTTTCCACAGCCGGAACCAGCACCAGTTGAACAGGCCGTACCAGAAGGTACCGCCGATATAGAGCAGCGGCGGCGCCCAGATGGGCATGCGTCCCACCAGGCCAAGGGTGAAAATCGCGGCGATCAGTGAGGCGGGCAGAAGACGGGCGTGCAGCGGGCCGATTTCGCCGGTGACGCCCAGCAGCAGCGCCATCGCGAACAGCGTGGCGGGTAGCGGCACCTGCTGCAGCGAGAGCCACTGCACCAGAAAGCTGCTGAGTGCGAACAGCGAACCGCCGACGATCAGCCGCTTAAAAAAGCGTTTATGTGGCGTATCCAGCCCGGCGATATTGCAGCAGGCGGGCACCAGTGAAAACAGCAATCCTTTTTGCAAATCCCCCAGCAGCCAGCCGATGGCCACCGGTAAACAGAGAACCAGCGTCTGACGCAGCGCGTAGTTCACTTCAGGATGGTAAATAATTCTCCGCCACATCACCACATCACAAAAATAAACACGGCGTGATGCGGGGCATCACGCCGTGCGTTTAAATAAGCTTAACGTGTGCCGTAAACGACAATCGTTTTACCGTGAGCGGAGATCAGGTTTTGATCTTCCAGCATTTTCAAAATACGACCGACCGTTTCACGCGAGCAGCCAACAATCTGGCCGATCTCCTGGCGGGTGATTTTGATCTGCATCCCGTCGGGGTGGGTCATGGCGTCAGGCTGTTTCGCCAGGTTGAGCAGCGTCTGCGCGATGCGGCCCGTAACATCCAGGAAAGCTAAATTGCCCACTTTCTCCGAGGTAACCTGCAGACGACGCGCCATCTGGGCGGAGAGACGCATCAGAATGTCAGGGTTCACCTGAATCAACTGACGGAATTTTTTATAGGAAATTTCAGCCACTTCACAGGCGGTCTTCGCCCGTACCCATGCGCTGCGCTCCTGACCTTCTTCGAACAGGCCAAGCTCGCCAATGAAATCACCCTGGTTGAGGTAGGAGAGGATCATCTCTTTGCCTTCTTCATCCTTGATCAGCACCGCGACCGCACCTTTTACGATGTAATAGAGCGTTTCGGCCTTTTCACCCTGGTGAATCAATGTGCTTTTCGATGGATACTTGTGAATATGGCAATGTGACAGGAACCATTCGAGAGTAGGGTCTGTTTGCGGTTTGCCGAGAACCATTCGCTGTTATCCTCTGTTGTAATCGTGCCCTAAATACAGGGGGCAGTTTTCCCTGTCAGGCGTTGAAATCTTCTGGCATTTCCAGCTGGAAATTTATTCGGGAAAATTTGGCGCGCCCAGGCGTGAAAGAGTCCCGTTTTCGTTTCTTAGAACGAAAATATTACAGCTTTGTTTGTAGCACAGCTTTATCTCACTGTCTCCTGTTGTCTCGCTTCAGCTTGAGGTGAATCGGACAATTGCCGTTTCATTACTGAAAGCGTAGGCTGGCAATAAGCTGAATTATCCGGAGAGCGATGAATATGCAGGCGCGCGTAAAATGGATAGAAGGGCTGACCTTTATGGGCGAGTCCGCCTCCGGGCATCAGATCCTGATGGATGGCAATGCCGGCGATAAAGCGCCCAGCCCAATGGAGATGGTCTTGCTGGCCGCCGGCGGCTGCAGCGCCGTCGATGTCGTCTCGATTTTGCAAAAGGGGCGTCATGCGGTAAGCGACTGCGAGGTCAGGCTGACCTCGCAGCGCGCCGAGGAGGAGCCGCGCGTCTTCACGCATATTAACCTGCATTTTATCGTCAGCGGCAGCGGGCTGAGCGATAAAGCGGTGGCGCGCGCCGTCGCGCTCTCCGCCGAAAAGTACTGCTCTGTGGCGATGATGCTGGGTAAAGGTGTCGCCATCACTCACAGTTATGAGCGGGTCAACAACGCCTGAGGCGGGGCTAAATAATCTCTTTGCCTTCAATCAGCCGCTTCACCAGCGGCAGCATAATCAACTCCATCGCCAGCCCCATCTTTCCGCCCGGTACCACCAGCGTATTGATATGGGAGATAAAGGATCCCTGCAGCATCGCCAGCAGATAGGGGAAATCGATATCCTCCAGCCCGCGAAAATGGATCACCACAAAGCTTTCATCCAGCGAAGGGATCGTGCGTGCGGCGAACGGGTTGGAGGTATCCACCGTCGGCACGCGCTGGAAGTTGATATGAGTGCGCGAGAACTGCGGCGTGATGTAGTTGATGTAATCCTCCATTGAGCGCACCACCGAATCCATTACCGCCTCGCGCGAATGGCCGCGCTCGCCGGTATCGCGCACCAGCTTCTGAATCCATTCCAGATTGACGATCGGCACCACGCCCACCAGCAGATCGACCTTTTCCGCCACGTTGTGGTGCTGGGTCACCACGCCACCGTGCAGCCCCTCATAGAACAGAATATCTGTCGGCTCCGGCAACGGCTGCCAGGGGGTGAAGGTGCCGGGCACCTGGTTCCACGGCACCGCTTCGTCATAGGTATGCAGATATTTGCGTGACTGGCCGCGGCCGCTTTCGCCATATTCGACAAATGTCTGTTCCAGCAGACCGAAATCGTTCGCTTCGGGGCCGAAGTAGCTGATATGCCGCCCCGAGTCGCGCGCTTTGCGGATCGCCATATCCATTTCCGGCCGCGTATAGCGGTGGAAGCTGTCGCCTTCCAGCTCCGCGGCATGCAGATTCAGCTGCTGAAAGATTTTGCGAAAGGCAAGGCTGGTGGTGGTGGTTCCCGCTCCACTGGAGCCGGTTACCGCAATAATCGGATGTCTGGCTGACATAGACACTCTCTGGGTTAACTCAGGCGATGAGCATTGTTATCACGTTTCGCCCGGAAGTGTCATCACCACCCGCGCGGCGCGCAAAGCGAATAGTGTGACGCGCCGCACAGTGCTGACACGCCGGCCGTTAGCCGCGGAATTGCCCGCGCGGCATGATGTTCACCGTTTCATGCAGTTCCGACCAGACCAGCACCGCTTCGCCGTTTTTCAGCTGACGGCGCACATCCTCTACTTTCTCCGCCAGCGAACGCTCCTGTTCGCCATAGTCGGTGCCTTCGCGCAGCACGAAAGCTTCAATCAGGTTATCCAGCGTTTCCGGCGCCAGATCTTGCCAGGGGATCATCACAGCTCAGTTATCCAGATAAGGTGAAAGCCATTGGGGAATGCGCTGCTCCAGCCACATTTGCGGGCGGCGCAGCGTACCGGCGACAAAACCGACGTGGCCGCCATGTTCTGTCAGTTGATATTCAATGTTAGCAGGTAACCGCGTCAGATCGGGGATCACCTCGTCGGTCATAAAGGGGTCGTCCTGCGCGTGGATGATCAGCAGCGGCTTGCGTACGCCGGGCAGCAGCGGCATAGCGCTGGCGCGACGGTAGTAGTCGCCGGCGTCGAGGAAGCCGTGGGCGCGCGCAGTGATGGCGTCATCGAAATCGCGCAGGCGCTTCAGCGCGTTCAGCTGCGGCAGATCCACCGGCAGCGTGCCGGGCCAGGCGTGCAGCTTGCGGCGCGCGTTCAGCTTGAGCTGGCCCAACAGATAGCGCTGATAGACACGGGAGAAACCCTGCTCCAGCTTCGCGCTGCACGGCTCCAGCAGCAGCGGCGCGGAGACCACCACGCCCGCGTCCAGCAGGCAGGCGTCGCCCTGTTCGCCCATCAGGCAGGCGAGCATATTGCCGCCCAACGAGACGCCGACCGCCGCCGTCGGCGCCTTGCCGAAGGTGGTGCGCAGCCACTGCAAAAAGTAGCTGGCGTCGCCGGTTTCGCCGGAGTGGTAGATGCGCCCCATGCGATTCGGCACGCCGCTGCAGCCGCGAAAGTGCATCACCACGCCCAGCCAGCCGCGCTGCCGCCAGGCCTGCAGCAGGCCATGCGCGTAGGGGCTGTTGAAGTTGCCTTCCAGACCGTGGAACAGCACCACGCGCGGCTTATGGCGCGCCTGCGACGGATCTTCGCTCCAGGCGAGATCGAGGAAATCCCCGTCCGGCAGATCAAGACGCTGCCAGTAGGGCTTAAGGTGAATGCGGCGGCGAAACAGGCGCGGCAATACCGTCTGTAAATGGGGATTATGCAGCCCTTTCATAGGGATAAAGGGGTAATCACGCACGTGATTTAATTTCATCATCTAAGGCTTGTAGGATACCTGGCACGCTGATAGCTTCGACAGGTTAGCAATTTTACAGGATGAGGGACATCCGCTACATGGAACTGAGTCTGTTTTTATCGATGTTGGGCTTTCTCTGGGTTGCGGCGATTACGCCAGGCCCGAATAATATGTTACTCACCACCGCCGGCGCTAATTTTGGTTTTCTGCGCTCTATGCCGCTCATGATTGGCATTATGCTCGGCATGCAGCTGATGCTGCTAATGGTCGCCTTCGGCGTCGGCAGCCTGATCCTGCTTTATCCCTCCCTGCACCTGTTTTTGAAAATCGCCGGCAGCCTCTATCTGCTATGGCTGGCGTGGAAAATCGCCACCGCCGCCTATGAAAAGCTGGAGCTGGGCGACGCGCCGCCGCGGCCGATGCCGTTCTGGCAGGGCGGCCTTCTGCAGCTGGTGAACCCGAAAGCCTGGCTGATGGCGCTGGGCGCCGTCGCCAGCTTTAGCCTGGCGGGCGAGGCCTATCGGGGATCGGTGGTGGCGATCAGCATCGGCATGGCGCTGGTCAACCTGGTGGCGGGAATTATCTGGCTTGGATTCGGCACCCTGATCGGGCGTCTGCTGCGTAGCCGCCGCGCCTGGAAAATATTCAACCTCTCCATGGGCGCGCTGACGGCCGCCTGCGTCCTGTTAATCTGGCATTGATCAGCTGGAGGCGCGCACCACCAGCTTGCAGTGCAGCTGCTCATGCACGTGCGGCCCGTGCGGCTCTTTGATGCGCTGCAGCAGCAGCTGCACGCTGCGCACGCCCAGCTGATGCATCGGCTGCTCCAGCGTGCTGAGCGGCGGCGACAGCATGGCGCTCCACGGCAGCCCGTCGAAGCCCAGTACGGCGATATCCTCCGGGATGCGCAGCTGATGCTGGCGGGCGCAGTGTATCGCGCCGACGGCCAGCACGTCTGAGACGGCGAACACCGCGTCAGGCGGCTCGCCGCGCGCCAGCAGGCGTTCCATCGCCGCATAGCCCGCTTCGCACTCCACCTCATTGGCGTACTCCACCCCGGTCCAGGGTAAATTTTCCGCCGTTAGCGCCGCCCGGTAGCCCATCTCACGCTGCTGCGCATAGAGATAGCGCGGATCGCCATTGATCATGGCGATGCGTCGCCGGCCGCGCCGCGTCAGATGCGCGACCGCTTCGCGCGCCGCCTGCTGGTTATCGATCGTCACGGATGAGCCTGCTACCTCAGGGTTGCCTTCAGCGCACTGCACCCACGGCGAGGCGCCGATCATCTGACGCAGGCCGGGCAGATTGCTGACGGCGTCCATGGTGATCACCCCATCGACCACCTTGCCGCTGAGCAGCGTCAGATAAGCGGATTCACGTTGGGCCTGGGAATCGGAATTGCATAATAAAATGTGGTAGCCGTGCGCCTCCGCCTCCGCCTCGATGCCGCGTACTACGCGCGAGCAGAAAGGATTAATGATGTTGGATACCAGCACCAGCAGCATTCGGCTCTGCGAGGTGCGCAGCTGGCGCGCCAGCAGGTTGGGCTGGTACTGACTGGCGGCGATGGCGGCCAGCACGCGATCGCGGGTGGCGGGGCGAACCCCTTCATAACCGTTCAGCACGCGCGAAACGGTCGCGGTCGAGACACCAGCGAGACGGGCAACTTTCTCAATCGACATGAAAAACCCTCTAAGAGATCAACAACAGACAGACTGAAAAATGTCGCTATATACAGTGGCTGAATCAGGACCATTTATCATTCAATAAATTTCGTTTTTGCGTATTTCAGATAAATATATCGTTATCTTTTCTAAGTCCTATTGGTGATTACACATAATTTTTAATTACTTCAGCATGCGGCGGCGCCTCAGTTACAACAGAGTCACTACGACAATAACAGCAGGCGGAGCGCAAAATGATGAGTATCACGCGGTTTTTAGCAATAGCAGCCACTTTATTGCTACTGATGGAACAGGCGAATGCCGTTGAGGTCACCGTCGCCTGGCAAACGTCAGCCGAGCCGGCGAAAATTGCCCAGGCGGAGAATACCTTTGCCAGAGAGAGCGGCGCCCAGGTTGACTGGCGCAAGTTTGACAGCGGATCCAGTGTAGTCCGCGCGCTGGCTTCCGGAGATGTGCAGATCGGCAATATCGGATCAAGCCCGCTGGCGGTCGCTGCCAGTCAACAATTACCCATCGAAGTTTTCCTGCTCGCCTCGCAGCTTGGCAATTCCGAAGCGCTGGTGGTGAACAAAAAAATCACCTCGCCGCAGGATCTGATCGGCAAACGCATCGCGGTGCCCTTTATCTCTACTACCCACTACAGCCTGCTGGCCGCGCTGAAACATTGGGGCATCAAGCCCAGCCAGCTTCAAATCATTAATCTGCAGCCGCCGGCGATTATCGCCGCCTGGCAGCGCGGTGAGATCGACGGCGCCTACGTCTGGGCGCCGGCGGTGAATGAGCTGGCGAAAACCGGCACCGTGCTGACCGATTCGGCGCAGGTGGGCAAATGGGGCGCACCGACGCTGGATGTCTGGGTGGTGCGCAAAGATTTTGCCGCGCAGCATCCGGAGATTGTCACCGCTTTCGCCCGCAGCGCGCTGGCGGCGCAGCAGGCCTATCTCGCGCAGCCGCAGCAGTGGCTGCAGCAGAGAAAAAATCTGGAAACGCTCTCCCGCCTGAGCGGCGCGCCGGTGGATCAGGTGCCGGCGCTGGTTGAAGGCAACACCTATCTGAACGCTCAACAGCAGATCGCCCAACTTGGCCAGCCGGTAAGTAAGGCGATTAGCGATACCGCACAGTTCCTGAAAGAGCAGGGCAAGGTGGCGCAGGTGGCGCCGGACTACCGGGCTTATGTCACCGACCGCTTCGTGCGTCCGCTGGCGCAACAGTAAAAGAGGTGAACCATGCTGGCCATTTCGCACCTGAGCGCGCGCTATAACGGACAGACCGCACTGCATGACATTAACCTGACGCTGAACGCTGGCGAGCTGACGGTGGTGCTGGGGCCTTCGGGCTGCGGTAAAACCACGCTGTTGAACCTGATCGCCGGTTTTCTGCCGATAGAAGAGGGACAGATTACCCTGGCGGGCAAGCCGATCGTCGGGCCAGGCGCCGAACGCGGCGTAGTGTTCCAGCATGAGGGGCTGCTGCCCTGGCGCAACGTGCTGGATAACGTCGCGTTTGGCCTGCAGCTGGCGGGCGTTGATACCGCCACGCGCCGCGCCATCGCCGGGAAAATGCTGAAGAAGGTCGGGCTGGAAGGCACCGACAAACGCTTTATCTGGCAGCTTTCCGGCGGCATGCGCCAGCGCGTCGGCATCGCCCGGGCGCTGGCGGCCGATCCGGCGCTGCTGCTGCTGGACGAGCCGTTCGGCGCCCTGGACGCTTTTACCCGCGAGCAGATGCAGGAACTGCTGCTGCGGCTGTGGCGCGACAGTGGCAAACAGATCCTGCTGATCACGCACGATATCGAAGAGGCGGTATTCCTCGCCAGCGAGCTGATCCTGCTGACGCCTGGGCCGGGCCGCGTCAGCGAGCGGCTGTCGCTTGATTTCGGCCGCCGCTTCGCCGCCGGCGAATCGTGCCGGGCGATCAAATCCGATCCGCTTTTTATCGCCCGCCGCGAGTATGTGCTGGGCCGGGTATTTCAACAGCGCGAGGCGTTTTCATGAGCATTCAGGCTATCGATAAACAGCGCGCGACGCGCGCACGCTGGCGCTGGCCGCTTTCCCGGCGGCTGACGCTCAGCCTGGCCACCCTGCTGGTGGTGCTGGCGCTATGGTGGCTGGTGACGGCGCTGCAGCTGATTGCGCCGCTGTTTCTGCCGCCGCCGCAACAGGTGCTGCGCCAGTTGCTGACCATCGCCAGCGCGCAGGGCTTTATGGACGCCACCCTGTGGCAGCACCTGGCCGCCAGCCTGGGGCGCATTTTGCTGGCGCTGCTGGCTGCCGTGCTGATCGGCGTACCGACCGGCATCGCAATGGGATTAAGCAAAACGGCGCACGGCATCCTTGACCCCCTGATTGAGCTTTACCGACCGGTGCCGCCGCTTGCCTATCTGCCGCTGATGGTGATCTGGTTTGGCATCGGCGAGACCTCGAAAATTCTGCTGATTTATCTGGCGATTTTTGCCCCGGTGACGCTCGCCACGCTACAGGGGGTAAAAAGCGCGCAGCAGGTACGTCTGCGTGCGGCACAGTCGCTGGGCGCCAGCTGCGGGCAGCTGCTGCGCTATGTGATCCTGCCGGGCGCGCTGCCGGAGATCCTCACCGGCGTACGTATTGGTCTCGGCGTCGGCTGGTCGACGCTGGTGGCGGCCGAACTGATTGCCGCCACGCGCGGGCTCGGCTTTATGGTGCAGTCCGCCGGTGAATTCCTGGCGACCGATGTGGTACTGGCGGGGATTTTAGTGATTGCGTTAATCGCATTCGGTTTAGAACTGGGCCTGCGGACGCTGCAGCGTCGGCTTACGCCCTGGCATGGAGAACAGCAATGAACGAACGTCTGACGATTACCGCACTGGGCCCGCATATCGGCGCTCAGGTGGATAACCTGGATCTGACCCGTCCGCTTAGCGACGGGCAGTTTGAACAGCTCTGGCACGCGCTGATCCGTCATCAGGTGCTGTTTCTGCGCGATCAGCCGTTGACGCCGCAGCAGCAGCGGGCGCTGGCGGCGCGTTTCGGCGATCTGCATATTCATCCGGTCTATCCTCATGCGGAGGGGGTGGAAGAGGTGATCGTGCTGGATACCCATAACGACAACCCGCCGGATAACGATAACTGGCACACCGACGTGACCTTTATCGCTACGCCGCCCGCCGGCGCGATTCTGGCGGCGAAGCAGGTGCCGGAACAGGGCGGGGATACGCTTTGGGCCAGCGGTATCGCCGCGTTTGAAGCGCTGTCGCCGCCGCTGCGCGCGTTGCTGAGTGGCCTGCAGGCGGAGCATGACTTCACCAAATCGTTCCCGGAATATAAGCACCGCGCGACGCCGGAGGCGCATGCGCGCTGGCGTCAGGCGGTGGCCAACCATCCGCCCCTGCTGCATCCGGTGGTGCGCACCCATCCCATCAGCGGCAAGCAGGCGCTGTTTGTTAACGAAGGCTTTACCACGCGCATAGTCGATCTTGCGCCGAAAGAGAGCGACGCGCTGCTGGGGTTTCTGTTCGCCCATATCACTAAGCCGGAGTTTCAGGTGCGCTGGCGCTGGCGCGCCAACGATGTGGCTATCTGGGATAACCGGGTAACGCAGCATTACGCTAACGCTGATTACCTGCCGACAAGACGCATTATGCATCGCGCCACGGTGCTGGGCGATAAGCCCTTCTGGCGCGCCGCCTGATCGCCGCGCCGCTTAAGGCAGCGTTTCAAGCGGGGCTGGCTGCCCGGTCAGCCAGCCCTGAATGTAATCCACGCCCAGGCTTGCCAGCAGCGTCTTCTGCGCCTCGGTTTCGACATATTCCGCCACTACGGAGACGCCTTTTTCCCGGGCGATGTCGCAGATAGATTTGATAATGATGCGATCGAGCTTGTCGTTGAGACTGTTCCTGACGAACAGGCCATCGATTTTAATCACATCGGCGCTGAGGTGCTTTACACGCTCATAGTTGGCGAAGCCGGCACCGAAATCATCAATCGCAATGCGGAACCCCGCCTGGCGCAGCGCGGCGAGCGCCGCATCCGCCAGCGGGTTATCCATCAGCGCCTGCGCTTCCGTCACCTCAAAGATCACCGTGTCTGTCGGCACATCAAAACGGCGGAAGGCGGCCATAAACATCTCCGCGATGCCCGGCTCCGTCAGAGTGGCGGGCAGCAGATTAATCCCGAGACAGGGTAAGGCGCGTTTCGCCTGCCGGCGGCGGTAAATAAAGGCGACGGTCTCCTCCACCACCAGCTGATCGAAGGCGACGCTGAGATGAAACTCATCGATTAAGGGCATAAAGCGATCGGGCATGATCAGCGTCTCATCGCTGCGCAGGCGCGCCAGCACTTCGTAATAGCGCTGTTCACCCTGACAGGCGACGATCGGCTGGGCAAACAGGCTGATGTTGCGCTGCGCCAGTGCCTGTTTGATTTTTTGCAGCAGCAGCACCCGTTCCGAGAACTGACCGATCAGATGGACGTTATCGCTGTCCAGCAGCGTTACGCCGCCGCTGAGCAGCGCCTGTTCCGCCAGATAGCTGAGCTGGGCGGCAAGGTGATAGAGCTGCGAGCCTTCAGCGTTGAAGCGTCCGGCGGCAAAGGCGTAGTCGATATCGATCGGCTGATTGTGCCAAAGGATCTGTCGCGTTTTCAGGTGCGCGCGCAGCTGCGTCAGGCGCGCGACAATCTCCTCATCCTCGCCCTGCAGCAGCAGCATAAGGCCGTCGCCGGTAATCTGATACGCCCCTTCATCCGGCCGCAGCTGGGTTGCTATCTCATCGATAATGCAGCGCTTGCTGTAGGTGTGCATCAGCAGACCGTAGTGGCAGCCGAGCAGCTTCAGATGATGCAGATGCAGATAGCACAGCACGCCGCTTTGCTGCTGCTTCAGCGCGTTTGCCAGTGCGCGCAGGTTGGGGCGATGCACGATGGGATCGCTGAGCGACAGGCTGAGCGCCGTTTGCTGCAGCCGGCGGCTGCGCCAGTAGCTGGCGGCGATATAGAGCAGGCTGATAGTGAAAGCGATAAGCGCGGAGGATAAAAAAGTGGCCGCAAAGATCGAGCCTATCGGCAATACATCAAAATTGTAGCGCATCAGCAGCAGGCAGCTGGCCGACCAGAGCCAGATCACCAGCTGCGGGGTAAAACGCATAATGCCCCAGGTAAACAGCACGAACACCAGCGGCACCAGATAGCTGGAGATCAGCCAGTAGTGGAAAGAGGAGCAAAACAGCGTCAGCAGCAAGATAAGCAGGCCTGACCAGAGCAGGGCGCGCAGACGGTTTCCCGGCGCGTTCAGGCTGCGCCAGCAGAGGCGGCAAAAGGTGCGGGCGTAACGGGGATGCGCCAGCATCCGCAGCGGGAAGTAGAAAAAGATGGTGAACAGTACGGCGGAGAGGATCAGGTTTTGCAGGCGCAGCACGCTGAACATATTCCACGCTAAAGAGAAGTAGCCGTCGAGCGTTCCCGGCAGCGTAACCACCAGCGGCGCGAACAGCGTCAGCAGCAGCAGGGTCAGCAGCGGGGCCAGGGTGTTAATCACGCCAAGCCTGACGCCCAGCCCCTGATGACCGGGACTGTAGCGCCAGCGGCGGCCCAGCCATCGGCGCGCCAGCCAGCAGCAGGCGATAATCGGCATCAGCAGCGCCAGCGTGAAAGCCAGCGCCGGCAATGGGGCGTTAAAAATCAGGCTAAAGGTAATAAAGAAAGCCAGGCAGAGCGGCGCCACCGCTGCGCGGCCAAAGATATAGACCGCGGCGACCGCCAGCCCGTAAGGGAGATAGCAGAGATAGACCGGCTGGCCGACGATAAACAGGGTAGGCGAGAGAGAGTGAGCGAAAGGCGTGAGGAAAAGCAGCAGCAAAAAAGCCGCCAGGTTCTTTTGCAGCAGGCTGATGGAATGCTCTGACACGGCTTACCCTGGGTTAAAAAACAGGCGGATTGATTCAGGACGCAATAGTAAGAACTATAAACCAGCAGTACAAGGAAACAGAAAGTAAAAAAAACGCTAAACGTTGGCGACTTATCAACAAAATGAAATGGGAAACGCACGGCGTTAGCGGGTTGCAGCGAAGTTGTTGGCGGCTGTTGTCAGAAACGCCGGCGGCGTAGCGTGATTGTTATCCGCCAGCCGCCGGGGAATAACGCGGTGGCGCAGAGCGCCGCCCGCTGACGCTCTGCGCCTGTGCGATCAGGCAGAGAGCATCGCCTCCAGCTGTTCCTGCGCATCGAGCCAGGCCATTTCCCGATCTTCCAGCGCGGATTTGGCCGTTGCCTGCTGCTGCAGCGCGGCGGTGAGATCCGCTTTGCGGCTTTGATCGTAAATCGCGGCGTCGGAGAGCTTCGCCTCCGCCTCGGCCAGCTGGGCGTTAAGCTTCTCCATCTCTTTCTCCAGCTTTTCGATCTGCTTGCGCAGCGGCTGCGTCTGGGCGCGCAGCTCGGCGTCACGTCGCTTCTGATCCTTGCGCGCCTGCGCGCTGTTGCCGTTATCCTGTTTCGGTTCGGCGTCCTGCTGCGCCTGCTGCTTCTGCAGGTCGCTGAGCCACTGCTGATAGTCATCAAGATCGCCGGCGAACGCTTCGACTTTGCCGTCATGTACCAGGTAGAGATCGTCGGTGGTGGAACGCAACAGATGGCGATCGTGCGAAACTACCACCAGCGCGCCTTCGAAATCGATCAGCGCTTCGGTCAACGCCTGACGCATATCGAGATCGAGGTGGTTGGTCGGTTCATCAAGCAGCAGCAGATTCGGACGCTGCCAGACAATCAGCGCCAGCACCAGCCGCGCTTTTTCGCCGCCGGAGAAACGCGCAGTCGGCTCCGCCACCTTATCGCCCTGGAAGCCGAAGCCGCCCAGGTAGTCGCGCAGCTGCTGTTCCGGCAGCTTCGGCGCCTGACGCGCCAGATGCTGCAGCGGCGATTCATCCGCACGCAGAAATTCCAGCTGATGCTGCGCGAAATAGCCCAGCTGCACCCCTTTGGCGAGGCCGATTTCGCCTTTCTGCGGCGATAGCTCGCCCGCCAACAGCTTGATCAGCGTCGATTTGCCCGCGCCGTTGCGGCCCAGCAGGCCGATACGCGATCCCGGCACCAGGTTCAGCTTGATGGAGTCGAGGATCACGCGATCGCCATAGCCGGCGGAGACCTTCTCCATATTCAGCAGCGGGTTCGGCAGGCTTTCCGGCGCGCGGAAGCTGAAGCTGAAGGGGTTATCGACGTGCGCCGGCGAGATCAGCTCCATGCGCTCCAGCATTTTGATGCGGCTCTGCGCCTGTTTGGCTTTGCTGGCCTTGGCGCGGAAGCGATCGATATAGCTTTGCAGGTGCGCCACTTTGCGCTGCTGATGCTCAAACTGCGACTGCTGCTGAGAGAGCTTGGTGGCGCGCTGCTGCTCGAACGAGCTGTAGTTGCCGGTGTATTCGTACAGGCTTTGCTGTTCGATGTGCAGGATCTTATCCACCACCGGATCAAGAAAGTCGCGGTCGTGGGAGATCAGGATCAGCGTGCCGCTGTAGCTTTTCAGCCAGCGCTCCAGCCAGATCACGGCGTCGAGATCGAGGTGGTTGGTCGGTTCGTCGAGCAGCAGCAGATCGGAGCGGCAGATCAGCGCCTGCGCCAGGTTGAGACGCATACGCCAGCCGCCGGAGAAGTCGCTGACCGGGCGCTGCAGCTGCTCCTGGCTAAAGCCCAAACCGTGAAGCAGGCTGGCGGCGCGCGCCTGTATACTCCAGGCCTGAATGGCGTCCAGCTTGCCGTGCAGCAGCGCAATGGCGTTGCCGTCATTTTTTTCGTTGGCGCGCTGTAATTCGGACTCCAGCTGACGATACTCACGATCGCCGTCAATAACATACTCGATGGCGGCGACCGAGAGCGCCGGCGTTTCCTGATTGACCCACGCCAGAGACCAGTTGCCCGGAAAGGTGACGCTGCCTGCGTCGGCGCTGAGTTCATTTTTGAGTAGCGCCAGCAGCGTAGATTTACCACAGCCGTTTTTGCCCACCAGCCCAACTTTTTGTCCCGGGTTGATGGTGGCGGTGGCGTTGTCCAGCAGTACGCGGGTACCACGTCGGATCTGTAACGAGGAGAATACAATCATAAGCGCCGTATTGTCAGAGTATGTTAATTTATTGTCATCATAATCAGTCAGGAATCACCGATTCCGTTGTGTCGTGCATGGTAGCGGAAAACCCGCATCATGACGACGGTTTGGAGGGGAGAGATGTCGCAGCCGCCTAAGGTTTTGCTGCTGTATGCCCATCCGGAATCACAAGATTCGATAGCCAATCGGGTCTTGCTGCAGCCGGCGCAGCAATTATCACACGTTACCGTACACGATCTGTACGCGCACTATCCTGATTTCTTTATCGATATTCACTATGAACAGCAGCTGCTGCGGGAGCATCACATCATCGTTTTTCAGCATCCCCTGTATACCTACAGCTGTCCCGCTCTGCTGAAGGAGTGGCTGGATCGCGTGCTGTCGCGCGATTTCGCCAGCGGCCCGGAGGGCAATGCACTGCAGGGAAAATACTGGCGCAGCGTCGTTACCACCGGCGAGCCGGAGGCGGCCTATCATCAGGACGGGCTTAATCGCTACCCGATGACGGAAATTATGCGTCCCTTCGAGCTGACCGCGCAGCTATGCCGCATGCACTGGCTGACACCGATGGTGATCTACTGGGCGCGCCGTCAGCCGCCCGAAATGATGAAAAACTACGCGCAAGCCTACGGCGAGTGGCTCTCTTCTCCTTTGCCAGCTGGAGTCGCATAAATGGAAGGACAAACTTTACTGACGGCGGGCGTGGTCTATCTGTTCGCCGCGGTGGTGGCGGTGCCGATTGCCGCCCGGCTGGGTATCGGCGCCGTCCTGGGCTACCTGCTGGCGGGCATCGCCATTGGCCCGTGGGGACTGGGCTTTATCAGTGATGTCGATGAGATCCTGCACTTTTCGGAACTGGGCGTCGTGTTTCTGATGTTCCTGATAGGCCTTGAACTGAACCCCTCGAAGCTCTGGGCGCTGCGGCGATCGATTTTCGGCGTCGGTGCCGCGCAGGTGATCTTTAGCGCGCTGGTGCTGGCCGGGCTGCTGCTGCTGACCGATTTCTCCTGGCAGGCGGCGACCATTGGCGGCATCGGGCTGGCGATGTCTTCGACGGCGATGGCCTTGCAGCTGATGCGCGATAAGGGAATGAACCGCAACGAAGCGGGCCAGCTCGGCTTTTCGGTGCTGCTGTTTCAGGATCTGGCGGTGATCCCGGCGCTGGCGCTGGTACCGCTGCTGGCGGGCGCGGACAGCGGCCATACCGACTGGATGAAAATCGGCATGAAGGTACTGGCGTTCGCCGGGATGCTGATTGGCGGACGGCTGCTGCTGCGGCCGATCT
Source organism: Mixta gaviniae (assembly GCF_002953195.1). Taxonomy (GTDB): domain Bacteria; phylum Pseudomonadota; class Gammaproteobacteria; order Enterobacterales; family Enterobacteriaceae; genus Mixta; species Mixta gaviniae. The sequence continues at coordinate 463,466 of NZ_CP026377.1, forward strand.
TCCGCTATATCGCCGCCTCCGGCGTGCGCGAGGTGTTTACCGCCGCCTCACTGCTGCTGGTGCTAAGCTCGGCGCTGTTTATGGACGCGCTGGGGCTGTCGATGGCGCTGGGCACCTTTATCGCCGGGATCCTGCTGGCGGAAAGTGAATATCGCCACGAGCTGGAGATCGCCATTGAGCCGTTTAAAGGGTTGCTGCTCGGCCTGTTTTTTATCTCGGTAGGCATGGCGCTGAATCTGGGCGTACTTTATACGCATCTGCTGGCGGTGCTGGCGGGCGTACTGGTGCTGGTGGCGGTAAAAACGCTGGTGCTTTATCTGCTGGCGCGCGTTTATGGCCTGCGCAGTTCCGAGCGCCTGCAGTTCGCTGGCGTGTTAAGCCAGGGCGGCGAGTTCGCGTTCGTGCTGTTTTCCGCCGCCTCGTCGGCGCATCTGTTCCGTGGCGACCAGTTACCACTGCTGCTGGTAACCGTCACGCTGTCGATGATGACCACGCCGCTGCTGATGCAAGGGGTGGATCGCATTCTGGTGCGCCGCTTCAACGAACCGGACGAACAGGCGGAAAAACCCTGGGTGGATGACGATCAGCCGCAGGTGATCGTGGTCGGCTTCGGCCGTTTCGGTCAGGTGATCGGCCGTCTACTGATGGCCAATAAAAAGCGTATTACAGTGCTGGAGCGCGATATCAGCGCCGTGAGCCTGATGCGGAAATATGGTTATAAAGTATACTATGGGGATGCGACGGAGCTGGAGTTGCTGCGTGCCGCCGGCGCCGCCAGCGCGCAGTCTATCGTGATCACCTGCAACGATCCGGAAGACACGATGAATATCGTGCATCTTTGCCAGCACCATTTTCCTCATCTGCAAATTCTGGCGCGGGCGCGCGGACGCGTCGAGGCGCATGAGCTGCTGCAGGCGGGCGTCACGCAGTTCTCGCGCGAAACCTTCTCCAGCGCGCTGGAGCTGGGCCGCAAGGCGCTGATGAGCCTGGGAATGCATCCGCATCAGGCGCAGCGCGCGCAGCTCCATTTCCGCCGGCTCGATATGCGTATGCTGCGCGAGCTGATGCCGAACCATACGGACAATGCGCAGATCTCCCGCGCGCGTGAGGCGCGACGCGAGCTGGAGGATATTTTCCAGCGCGAGATGCAGCAGGAGAAACGCCAGTTTGACGGCTGGGACGGGTCTGAATAATCCGCGCCGTTCCGGGCGGCAGAAAGTAACCACAGGAAAGAAAAATGCGTAAACGGTTTATTGCCGGTGCGGCCTGCCCGCACTGTCAGGAAAAAGACACGCTGGCGATGTGGCGTGAAAATAATGTCGACGTCGTGGAGTGCGTGAAGTGCGGCCATCAAATGCGCGAGGCGGACAAGCAGGTGCGCGATGAGCTGCGCAAGCAGGAGCAGGTTATCGGAATTTTTCATCCGGAGTAGCGGAACAGCGCAGCTTTTTTTACGCTTACCCTTACAGCGGCAGTGAATTCCGTTACAATCTGCATCGTTAACATTACCTGCGCGTCTTGCCGCTATGGCACGCAAAGGGTCAGCATCTGGATCTTTCTGGTTGGTGTTATTGCACGCGAAAATAGACCAATGAGTCGGGATCAAAGCTCTCAACGGTTAGGAGATATCATGAAAGTAGCAAAAGACCTGGTGGTCAGCCTGGCTTACCAGGTACGTACAGAAGACGGTGTGTTGGTCGACGAGTCTCCGGTGAGCGCGCCGTTGGACTATCTGCACGGTCATGGTTCCCTGATTTCTGGTCTGGAAAAAGCTCTGGAAGATCATGAAGTCGGCGACAAGTTTGATGTGCATATCGCCGCGAACGACGCCTACGGCCAGTATGATGACAACCTGGTGCAGCGCGTACCGAAAGATGTCTTCATGGGCGTGGACGAACTGCAGGTCGGCATGCGTTTCCTGGCGGAAACCGATCAGGGTCCGGTGCCGGTAGAAATCACCGAAGTGGAAGACGATCACGTTGTGGTTGACGGCAACCATATGCTGGCTGGCCAAAACCTGAACTTCCACGTAGAAGTGGTCGCTATCCGCGAAGCGACGCCGGAAGAACTGGCTCACGGCCACGTTCATGGCGAGCATGACCATCATCACGACCACGACCACGACCATGGCCACAGCCAGGGTCAGGGCGGTTGCGGCAACGGCGGCTGCGGCTGCCACTAAGGCGCCCATCGCGCTGCGACGCTAAAGCAAAAAAGCACCGGCCTGGCCGGTGCTTTTTTATTGGCTGTCCGCTGACTCAGTAGTGCGGCGGTGGCGTCTCTTCCGACGGGTGCGCCATTTGCGACGGCGCCGCGGCCTTCAGCTTATTGATCAGCAGACGGATCTGCTCACGCATTTTGGCCATTTCCAGTTCGTGCTGAATGACTGTCTGATTGAGTTCTTCGATGGTCTGCTCCTGGAAAGCGAGCTTGCTTTCCAACAGCTCCAGCTGTTGTTCGACGCTATTTTGCTGCATAGGCGTTCCTCCTGTTGCGCGTGCCTGGCATGCCGGACCGGAATCCGTATAAGGAAAAACCGCTTGCCTTCACTTTTAAGTGACCGATTTTGCCCGCGACGGTTGAAAAAGCACAGTCTTATCGTCATATCAGTTGAAACTTCCCGACATAAAAAGGATGGGAAGTGGTCTTAAGTTTGCCGGGCGGGCATGATAAGTTGTTCCGCACAGTTATAGTACAGGCCTTATGGTCTGCAACGATTGCCGGGGTGAGAGGCTTCGGTTTTGGAGATAATGGATGAAATCACTGTTTAAAATTACCATGTTAGCCGCCACCATGGCCGCCGCAATCAATGCACCGCTGGCATTGGCAGCAGACTCCGCACCGGCTCAACAGGCTGCACCTCAGGCTCCTAAAAATGCGGCATTCAAAGATGAGAACCAGCAGTCCGCTTACGCGCTGGGCGCGTCGCTGGGCCGCTATATGGAAAACTCACTGAAAGAGCAGGAAAAACTGGGCATTCAGCTGGATAAAGCGCAGCTGATCGCCGGCGTTCAGGACGCTTTTGCCGGTAAGAGCAAGCTTTCCGATCAGGAGATCGAACAGACTCTGCAGTCTTTTGAAGGCCGTGTGAAGGGCGCCGCTCAGGCGAAAATGGAAAAAGACGCGAAAGAGAACGCCGATAAGGGCGAAGCTTATGCCGCTAAATTCGCTAAGCAGAAGGGCGTGAAGAAAACTGAAAGCGGCCTGCTGTATCAGGTAGAGAAAGAAGGCAGCGGCGATGTGCCGAAAGATAGCGATACCGTCGTGGTTAACTACAAAGGCACGCTGATTGACGGCTCTGAGTTCGATAACTCCTATACGCGCGGCGAACCGCTCTCTTTCCGTCTCGACGGCGTGATCCCGGGCTGGACCGAAGGCCTGAAGCACGTGAAGAAAGGCGGCAAAATCAAGCTGGTGATCCCACCGCAGCTGGCCTACGGCAAAAATGGCGTGCCGGGCATTCCGCCGAACTCTACGCTGGTGTTTGACGTCGAGCTGCTGGATATCAAACCTGCGCCGAAAGCGGACGAAAAAACCCAGGCGCCGGTCGCAGACGACAAGAGCGCGCAGTAAGCTTCCTCACCGCCGCGTTTACGCGGCGGTTTCTGTTTGCATGACGGTCGGCCCTCGACTGGACAAAAATCTGGCATAAGCTGCAGACATTTGCCAGACTAGCGCTGCGCAAATTTGTATGATGAGTCTGCCCTGGCCGCGCTGAGACAGGCTCCAGCCAATTAGGGTAATGTCTTTCATGTCTAATCCATTCAATCCGGGCGATCTGAGCGATATCGATTTACTCGATCAGCACCCGTTCGATCAAACCGATTACGATATTCTGAAGTCCTACGAGGCTGTCGTGGACGGGCTCGCCATGCTGATTGGCTCGCATTGCGAAATCGTGCTGCATTCGCTGGAAGATTTGAAATGTTCCGCGGTGCGTATCGCCAACGGCGAACATACCGGCCGTAAAGTGGGCTCGCCGATTACCGATCTGGCGCTGCGTATGCTGCACGATATGACCGGTGCCGACAGTAACGTCTCGCGCGCCTATTTTACGCGCGCGAAAAGCGGCGTGCTGATGAAATCGGTGACCATCGCCATTCGCAATCGCCAGCAGCGCGTGATCGGCCTGCTCTGCATCAATATGAACCTTGATGTGCCGTTCTCGCAGATCATGTCGACCTTTATGCCGCCGGAAACGCCGGATGTGGCCTCGCAGGTTAATTTCGCCTCCTCAGTCGAGGATCTGGTAACCCAGACGCTGGAATTCACCATTGAAGAGGTGAGCGCCGATCGCCACGTGGCAAACAACATGAAGAATCGTCAGATTGTGCTGAATCTGTATGAGAAGGGCATTTTCGATATTAAGGACGCCATCAATCAGGTGGCCGACCGGCTCAATATCTCCAAACACACGGTCTATCTCTATATCCGCCAGTTTAAAAGCGGCGATACGGGCCAGGAGCGTTGATGCGCTATACGCTGTTGGTGACTGGACCGGCGTACGGTACGCAGCAGGCGAGCAGCGCGCTGCTGTTCGCCCGCGCGCTGTTGGCGGCGGGCCACCAGCTGTCGAGCGTCTTCTTCTATCGTGAGGGCGTGCTTAACGGCAACCAGCTGACGGCACCGGCCAGCGACGAGTTCGATCTGGTGCGTGCCTGGCAGGCGCTGCAGCAGCAGGGCGTAACCCTGAATATCTGCGTGGCGGCGGCACTGCGACGCGGTGTAACCGACGCGCAGGAAGCGGCCAGCCTGGGATTGCCGGCCGCTAACCTGCAGCCGGGGTTTCAGCTGGCGGGCCTTGGCGCGCTGGCGCAAGCGGCGTTAACCAGCGACAGGGTGGTGCAGTTCTGATGACATCGATCGCTTTTGTCTTTACGCGCGCGCCTCACGGCAGCAGCAGCGGACGGGAAGGGCTGGACGCCGCGCTGGCGACTGCCGCCCTCTGCGAGCAGGTCTCGCTGTTTTTCATCGGCGACGGCGTGTTGCAGCTGACGGCCGGCCAGCAGCCGGAAAAGGCGCTGGCGCGCAACTATATCGCTACTTTCGGCGTGCTGCCGCTGTATGAGGTTGAGGCGTGCTATCTCTGCGCGCAGTCGCTGACTGAACGCGGCCTGTCGACAGAGAGCCCGCGCGTGCTGGATGCCGAGGTGCTGGAGAGCGACGCGCTGCGCGCCCGGCTTGCCGAAGCGGACCATATCCTGACTTTTTAACGGAGCGATGATGCTGCATACGTTGGGCAGTTCGCCCTTTCAGTGTGATTACGCGTTGCTGCTGCGCATGCTACAGCCGGGCGACGATGTACTGTTGATGCAGGACGGCGTGCTGGCGGGCCTGCAGGGTAGCCGCATGCTGACGCCGCTGTTAAATTCGCCGGCGCGGCTGTGGGCGCTGGGTGATGACCTGGCGGCACGCGGGTTGGTTGCTCAAATTTCACCCAAAATCACCGTCATTGACTATAATGAGTTCGTTACGTTGACGGTAAATCATAAGCAGCAAATGCCCTGGTGAGCATAAGACGCTGGTTATTTCTTGACACCTTTTCTGCTCAGCCCTAAAATTCTGCGTCCTCGTATTAATACGAGGCGATTTATTACGTGTTTACGAAGCAAAAGCTAAATCCAGGAGCTATTTAATGGCAACAGTTAACCAGCTGGTTCGCAAACCGCGCGTACGCAAAGTTGCTAAAAGCAACGTGCCGGCGCTGGAAGCTTGCCCGCAAAAACGTGGTGTTTGTACTCGTGTGTACACCACCACTCCGAAAAAACCGAACTCCGCACTGCGTAAAGTATGCCGTGTTCGTTTAACCAACGGTTTCGAAGTGACTTCCTACATTGGTGGCGAAGGCCACAACCTGCAGGAACACTCCGTTATCCTGATCCGTGGCGGTCGTGTTAAAGACCTGCCAGGTGTGCGTTACCACACCGTTCGTGGCGCGCTTGACTGCTCTGGTGTTAAAGACCGTAAGCAGGCTCGCTCCAAGTATGGCGTGAAGAAGCCAAAGGCTTAATGGTTCTCCGTTAAGTAAGGCCAAACGTTTTAACTTAAATGTCAAACTAAACTCGTAGAGTTTTGGACAATCCTGAATTATCAACGGAGTATTTCCATGCCACGTCGTCGCGTCATTGGTCAACGTAAAATCCTGCCGGATCCGAAATTCGGATCTGAGCTGCTGGCCAAATTTGTAAACATCCTGATGGTAGATGGTAAAAAATCTACTGCTGAAGCAATCGTGTATACCGCGCTGGAGACCCTGGCTCAGCGTTCTGGTAAAACCGAACTGGAAGCTTTCGAAGTCGCTCTCGACAACGTACGCCCGACTGTAGAAGTTAAGTCGCGTCGCGTTGGCGGTTCAACTTATCAGGTACCAGTTGAAGTCCGTCCGGTTCGTCGTAATGCCCTGGCAATGCGTTGGATCGTAGAAGCTGCTCGTAAACGCGGTGATAAATCGATGGCTCTGCGCCTGGCGAACGAACTTTCTGATGCTGCTGAGAACAAAGGCACTGCAGTGAAGAAACGTGAAGACGTTCACCGTATGGCCGAAGCCAACAAGGCGTTCGCTCACTACCGCTGGTAATAACCACGTAGTTATTGTTAACCCAGCGGGCGCTCAATTAGCCAACCCGCTGGGGCTGACTTATTTTGAACGTCCGAGAATCAGAGGAATCAAATGGCTCGTACAACACCCATTTCACGTTACCGTAACATCGGTATCAGTGCTCACATCGACGCCGGTAAGACCACGACCACCGAGCGTATCCTGTTCTACACCGGTGTTAACCACAAAATCGGTGAAGTGCATGATGGCGCTGCGACCATGGACTGGATGGCGCAGGAGCAGGAGCGTGGTATTACCATTACTTCTGCTGCGACCACCGCGTTCTGGTCAGGTATGGCCAAACAGTTTGAGCCGCACCGCATCAACATCATCGACACCCCGGGACACGTTGACTTCACCATCGAAGTAGAACGTTCCATGCGTGTTCTTGATGGCGCAGTGATGGTTTACTGTGCGGTTGGTGGTGTTCAGCCGCAGTCTGAGACCGTATGGCGTCAGGCTAACAAATATAAAGTTCCGCGCATCGCGTTCGTTAACAAAATGGACCGCATGGGCGCCAACTTCCTGAAAGTTGTTGGTCAGATCAAAACCCGTCTGGGCGCAAACCCGGTTCCTCTGCAGCTGGCTATCGGCGCGGAAGAGAAATTTACCGGCGTTGTTGACCTGATCAAAATGAAAGCCATCAACTGGAACGATGCAGACCAGGGCGTTACCTTCGAATACGAAGATATCCCTGCTGACATGGTTGACCTGGCTGAAGAATGGCATCAGAACCTGATCGAATCTGCAGCTGAAGCCTCTGAAGAGCTGATGGAGAAATACCTCGGCGGCGAAGAGCTGACTGAAGAAGAGATCAAGAAAGCGCTGCGTCTGCGTGTGCTGAACAACGAGATCATCCTGGTTACCTGTGGTTCTGCATTTAAGAACAAAGGTGTTCAGGCGATGCTGGATGCAGTGGTTGAATTCCTGCCAGCACCGACCGACGTACCGGCTATCAAAGGTATGCTGGACGACGGTAAAGATACTCCGGCAGAGCGTCACTCTGACGATAAAGAGCCGTTCTCTGCTCTGGCGTTCAAAATCGCGAACGACCCGTTCGTGGGTAACCTGACCTTCTTCCGCGTCTATTCCGGCGTGGTGAACTCAGGCGATACCGTACTGAACTCTGTGAAATCACAGCGTGAGCGTTTTGGCCGTATCGTACAGATGCACGCCAACAAACGTGAAGAGATCAAAGAAGTTCGCGCGGGCGACATCGCTGCGGCGATCGGTCTGAAAGACGTGATCACTGGCGACACCCTGTGCGATCCGAGCAACCCGATCATCCTGGAACGTATGGAGTTCCCGGAGCCGGTTATCTCTATCGCGGTTGAACCGAAAACCAAAGCTGACCAGGAAAAAATGGGTCTGGCTCTGGGCCGTCTGGCGAAAGAAGACCCGTCATTCCGCGTATGGACTGACGAAGAATCCAACCAGACCATCATCGCTGGTATGGGCGAGCTGCACCTGGACATCATCGTTGACCGTATGAAACGCGAGTTCAACGTTGAAGCTAACGTAGGTAAGCCGCAGGTTGCTTATCGCGAAACTATCCGCGACACCATCAAGGATGTCGAAGGTAAGCACGCGAAACAGTCTGGTGGTCGCGGTCAGTACGGTCACGTTGTGATCGACCTGTATCCGCTGGAGCCGGGCGGCAAAGGCTACGAATTTGTCAACGACATCAAAGGCGGTGTAATTCCTGGCGAATACATCCCGGCTGTTGACAAAGGTATCCAGGAGCAGCTGAAATCAGGTCCGCTGGCGGGTTATCCGGTAGTTGATCTGGGTGTGCGTCTGCACTTCGGTTCTTACCACGATGTGGACTCCTCTGAACTGGCGTTTAAACTGGCTGCATCTCTGGCGTTTAAAGACGGCTTTAAGAAAGCGAAGCCGGTTCTGCTTGAGCCGATCATGAAGGTTGAAGTTGAAACGCCGGAAGAGAACATGGGTGACGTAATCGGTGACCTGAACCGTCGTCGCGGCATCATCGAAGGTATGGATGACACCGCTACCGGTAAAACCGTTCGCGCTCAGGTACCGCTGTCTGAAATGTTCGGTTATGCTACTGACCTGCGTTCTCAGACCCAGGGCCGTGCTTCTTACTCCATGGAGTTCCTGAAGTACGCGGAAGCGCCGAACAACGTCGCTCAGGCCGTTATTGAAGCTCGTAGCAAATAAGCTACGGTTTTAGAATAGTAAACAGATGCCCTCATCAAGGATGAGGGCATAACAGTAAGGAATATCGCCATGGCGAAAGAGCAATTTCAGCGTAACAAACCGCACGTTAACGTTGGTACTATCGGCCACGTTGACCACGGTAAAACCACTCTGACCGCAGCTATCACTACCGTTCTGTCCAAAACTTACGGTGGCCAGGCTCGTGCATTCGATCAGATCGATAACGCACCGGAAGAGAAGGCTCGTGGTATCACCATCAACACCTCTCACGTTGAGTATGAAACCCCGTCACGTCACTACGCGCACGTTGACTGCCCGGGCCACGCCGACTATGTGAAAAACATGATCACCGGTGCTGCTCAGATGGACGGCGCTATCCTGGTTGTTGCTGCGACTGACGGCCCGATGCCGCAGACCCGTGAGCACATCCTGCTGGGTCGTCAGGTTGGCGTTCCGTACATCATCGTGTTCCTGAACAAGTGCGACATGGTTGATGACGAAGAGCTGCTGGAACTGGTTGAGATGGAAGTACGTGACCTGCTGTCACAGTACGACTTCCCGGGCGACGACACGCCGATCGTTCGCGGTTCCGCGCTGAAAGCGCTGGAAGGCGACGCTGAGTGGGAAGCGAAAATCATCGAGCTGGCGGGTCACCTGGATACTTACATCCCGGAACCTGAGCGCGCGATTGACAAGCCGTTCCTGCTGCCGATCGAAGACGTATTCTCTATCTCCGGCCGTGGTACCGTTGTAACCGGTCGTGTTGAGCGTGGCGTGATCAAAGTGGGTGAAGAAGTGGAAATCGTGGGTATCAAAGATACTGCGAAATCTACCTGTACCGGCGTTGAAATGTTCCGCAAACTGCTGGACCAGGGTCAGGCTGGTGAGAACGTGGGCGTTCTACTGCGTGGTATCAAGCGTGAAGAGATCGAGCGTGGCCAGGTTCTGGCTAAGCCGGGCTCCATCAAGCCGCACACCCAGTTCGAATCTGAAGTCTACATCCTGTCCAAAGATGAAGGCGGCCGTCACACTCCGTTCTTCAAAGGCTACCGTCCGCAGTTCTACTTCCGTACAACTGACGTAACGGGCACCATCGAACTGCCGGAAGGCGTTGAGATGGTAATGCCGGGCGACAACATCAAAATGGTTGTTACCCTGATCCACCCGATCGCGATGGACGACGGTCTGCGTTTCGCAATCCGCGAAGGCGGTCGTACCGTTGGCGCGGGCGTTGTAGCACGCGTTATCGCTTAATTGCGATAGCAGAGTGAAGGTTTCGGCCTTCGCTCAGTTAAAGAGGGCGCTTCGGCGCCCTTTTTTATTGCCGGTTAATCGGCCAGAAGCCGCCTGCAATATCCCCACAAATCCCAGGATTGAAATAAAAACCATTCTCATTTAGTATGCGCTCACTATTTATACCGGAGTCGCTAAATGTACGTCTGTTTATGTAATGCGATAAGCGATAAAACCGTGCGTGAAGCGGTGCGCCGTTATCAACCAAAATCTATCCAGCAGCTGCGCCACTTCGTACCGGTCGGCAAGCAGTGTGGGAAATGCATCCGCGCCGTACGCGAAATTATGGATGAAGAGATGCAGCACCCTGCGCTCTATAAAGAGATCGCCTGAAGATACCCACAGTTTTATCGTTGCTTTTTTGACTTCTTTCTAACCACATCTACGCTCTAATTAACTGGAAGCGGAGGAAAGAAGATGAAAGGCGATGCAAAGATCATAAGTCATCTGAATAAACTGTTGGGAAATGAGCTGGTTGCCATCAACCAGTATTTTCTTCATGCGCGAATGTTCAAAAACTGGGGACTGATGCGCCTGAATGATGTTGAGTATCATGAGTCGATAGATGAGATGAAGCATGCGGACAAGTACATCGAACGCATACTTTTTCTGGAAGGCATTCCTAACTTACAGGATGTCGGCCGGCTGCGTATTGGCGAGGATGTCGAGGAGATGCTGCGCTCCGATCTGGCGCTTGAGCTGGAAGGGGCGAAAGATTTGCGTGAAGCGATCGCCTGGGCCGATAAAATCTATGACTACGTTAGCCGGGATATGATGATCGAAATCCTCGCTGATGAAGAGCATCATATCGACTGGCTGGAAACCGAGTTGGATCTGATACAAAAAATGGGCATCCAGAATTACCTGCAGGCACAGATCAAAGAAGAGAAATAACGGTTTGTTGTTCATTCTGCCACAAGAAGACTGCCCAGCCTGCCAGTGAGAGGCAGGGACCAAAAGGCAGCTGGCGACCAGCGCCGGCGCCGCCTTTCTTTATCCGCTGCCAGAGAAAAAACAGCATGCCTCCCAGTGCCGCGAGCGTAGCGATAGCAGGCAGCGCCGGCCACCCGCACCAGGCGCCCAACGCAGCAAATAGCTTCAGGTCGCCAAAGCCTAATCCCTCTTGCCGACAGCAGCACCAGAATAGCCAGTAGAGCAGCCACAGTGACAGCCAGCCGAGCATTGCGCCGCCAACCGCCGCCGTCAGTCCGTTTTCGTTAAAGAGCAGATGATAAAGCAGGCCGAGCCAGAGTAACGGTAGCGTAAGCGTATCGGGCAAAACCAGATGATGTGCGTCGATAAGGCTCAGCAGCATCAGCGCCATGCTCAGCAGCAGGGTAAAGAGCAGAGCGGCGGGGGAGGGGATACGCCAGGCTGACAGGCAGAACAGCAGACAGACGAAGATCTCGACGGCGAGCAGGCGGTAAGTCAGCCTGATGTGGCAGTAGCGGCATCTTCCCAGGCGTCGGGCCCAGCTGTAGAGCGGGATCAAATCGCTGGCAGAGAGCCGTTGTCGGCAGGCGTCGCAGCGGGAGGCAGGCAAGAAGAGTCGCCGCAGCCACTGCCGCTCTGTTAATGTCGGGTGGTAGCGCTCGGCCGCCAGGCAAAGAAAGCTACCTGTCGCCAGCCCTGCCAGTCCGGCAGCCAGAATCATCATCATCAACGCCTCCCTGCGCACATGGTTTCGACGTTAGCCTAATCTCCCCGGCTGAGGATGTCGTTCCGTTTTAATCCATATCTGGAGTGTGCCCGCAGTGAAAAGCGCCGCGTTGCCTGTTTGCCTGTGTATATTCCCGCCGGCTTCCACTTTTTTACGCTCATGCTGACAGGTGGGTTGCTATCTGAACAAATTCCCGTATAATGCGCGGGCCTGCTAATATTGCAGGCGCGATTCGAGCAGAATCGCAGGTTTGTCGGATATCGACCGACCTGACAATACTCCCGATTGGGGAGTTATATGCTGAACGATTACACTCCCCCATCAATCGTAATGGGTGCGAGGAGTAATTCTTTTCGTTTATAAAATAATTGGAGCTCTGGTCTCATGCAGAACCAAAGAATCCGTATCCGTCTTAAAGCGTTTGATCATCGTCTGATCGATCAATCAACCGCGGAAATCGTTGAGACCGCCAAGCGCACTGGTGCGCAGGTACGTGGTCCGATCCCGCTGCCGACCCGCAAAGAGCGCTTTACCGTTCTGATCTCCCCGCACGTCAACAAAGACGCGCGTGACCAGTACGAAATCCGCACTCACAAGCGTCTGGTTGACATCGTTGAGCCAACTGAAAAAACCGTTGATGCTCTGATGCGTCTGGATCTGGCTGCCGGTGTAGACGTGCAGATCAGCCTGGGTTAATCAGGTCATCGAGCGATTGAGAGGTTGAAACAATGATTGGTTTAGTCGGTAAAAAAGTGGGTATGACCCGCATCTTCACTGAAGAAGGCGTATCTATCCCTGTAACCGTAATCGAAGTTGAAGCAAACCGTGTTACTCAGGTTAAAGGTCTGGACAGCGACGGCTACCGCGCAATCCAGGTTACCACCGGTGCGAAAAAAGCGAACCGCGTGACCAAACCTGAAGCAGGTCATTTTGCTAAAGCTGGCGTAGAAGCCGGCCGTGGTCTGTGGGAATTCCGCACCGCTGAAGGTGAAGAATATACCGTTGGCCAGGACATCAGCGTTGAAATTTTCGCTGAAGTTAAAAAAGTTGACGTGACTGGTACGTCCAAAGGTAAAGGTTTTGCCGGTACTGTTAAGCGCTGGAACTTCCGTACCCAGGATGCTACCCACGGTAACTCCTTGTCTCACCGCGTTCCGGGTTCTATCGGTCAGAACCAGACTCCGGGCAAAGTGTTCAAAGGCAAAAAAATGGCAGGTCAGCTGGGTAATGAGCGCGTAACCGTTCAGAGCCTGGACGTAGTACGTGTTGACGCTGAGCGCAACCTGCTGCTGGTTAAAGGTGCGGTCCCGGGTGCAACCGGTAGCGACCTGATCGTTAAACCAGCTGTTAAGGCGTGAGGGGGCGAGGAATGGAATTAGTAATGAAAGACGCGCAAAGCGCGCTGACTGTTTCCGAAACTACCTTCGGTCGTGATTTCAACGAAGCGCTGGTACATCAGGTTGTTGTTGCTTACGCAGCTGGCGCCCGTCAGGGTACTCGCGCTCAGAAAACCCGTGCTGAAGTCACTGGTTCTGGCAAGAAGCCGTGGCGTCAGAAAGGCACCGGCCGTGCGCGTTCAGGTTCTGTGAAGAGCCCGATCTGGCGTTCAGGTGGTGTGACTTTCGCTGCGAAGCCGCAGGATCACAGTCAAAAAGTTAACAAAAAGATGTACCGCGGCGCGCTGAAAAGCATTCTGTCCGAGCTGGTACGTCAGGATCGTCTGATCGTTGTCGAGCAGTTCTCTGTAGAAGCACCGAAAACCAAGCTGCTGGCACAGAAACTGAAAGATATGGCGCTGGAAGACGTGCTGATCATCACCGGTGAACTGGATGAAAATCTGTTCCTGGCTGCGCGTAACCTGTACAAGGTTGACGTGCGCGATGCAGCGGGTATCGATCCGGTTAGCCTGATCGCCTTCGACAAAGTCGTTATGACTGCTGACGCAGTTAAGCAAGTTGAGGAGATGCTGGCATGATCCGTGAAGAACGTCTGCTGAAAGTACTGCGCGCGCCGCACGTTTCTGAAAAAGCGTCTACTGCGATGGAAAAAACCAACACCATCGTTCTCAAAGTTGCGAAAGACGCGTCCAAAGCAGAAATCAAAGCCGCTGTGCAGAAACTTTTCGAAGTTGAAGTCAAAGACGTGAACACCCTGGTCGTTAAAGGCAAGGTGAAGCGTCATGGACAGCGTATTGGTCGTCGTAGCGACTGGAAGAAAGCTTACGTCACCCTGAAAGAAGGCCAGAATCTGGACTTCGTCGGCGGCGCAGAGTAAGTCGGAGGAGAAGAACAATGGCAATTGTTAAATGTAAACCGACATCTCCGGGTCGTCGCCACGTAGTTAAAGTGGTGAACCCAGAGCTGCACAAGGGCAAACCATTTGCTCCGCTGCTGGAAAAAAACAGCAAATCCGGTGGCCGTAACAACAATGGCCGCATCACTACCCGTCACATCGGTGGTGGTCATAAGCAGGCTTACCGTCTGGTTGACTTCAAACGCAACAAAGATGGTATCCCGGCTGTTGTTGAACGTCTTGAGTACGATCCGAACCGTTCCGCGAACATCGCGCTGGTTCTGTACAAAGACGGCGAGCGCCGTTATATCCTGGCCCCTAAAGGCCTGAAAGCTGGCGACCAGATTCAGTCTGGCGTTGATGCTGCGATTAAAGCAGGCAACACCCTGCCGATGCGTAACATCCCAGTGGGTTCCACCGTGCATAACGTAGAAATGAAACCAGGCAAGGGCGGTCAGATTGCTCGTTCTGCTGGTACTTACGTGCAGATCGTTGCGCGTGAAGGTTCCTACGTAACCCTGCGTCTGCGTTCAGGCGAAATGCGTAAAGTCGAAGCTGACTGCCGCGCTACCCTGGGCGAAGTCGGTAACGCTGAGCATATGCTGCGCGTTCTGGGTAAAGCAGGTGCTGCTCGCTGGCGTGGTGTTCGTCCTACCGTTCGCGGTACTGCGATGAACCCAGTCGATCACCCGCACGGTGGTGGTGAAGGTCGTAACTTTGGTAAGCACCCGGTTACTCCGTGGGGCGTTCAGACCAAAGGTAAGAAGACCCGTAGCAACAAGCGTACTGATAAATTTATCGTACGTCGCCGTAGCAAATAATATTAGAGGATAAGCCATGCCACGTTCTCTCAAGAAAGGTCCATTTATTGACCTGCACTTGCTGAAGAAGGTAGAGAAAGCGGTGGAAAGCGGTGACAAGAAGCCCCTGCGCACTTGGTCCCGTCGTTCAACGATCTTTCCAAATATGATCGGTTTGACCATCGCTGTCCATAATGGTCGTCAGCACGTACCTGTCTTTGTTTCCGACGAAATGGTTGGTCACAAGCTGGGTGAATTCGCGCCGACTCGTACTTATCGCGGTCACGCGGCTGATAAAAAAGCCAAGAAACGCTAAGGCAGGAGGAAGAGATGGAAACTATTGCTCAACATCGCCACGCTCGTTCTTCTGCTCAAAAGGTTCGCCTGGTGGCTGACCTGATTCGCGGTAAGAAAGTGTCGCAGGCTCTGGACATCCTGACCTACACCAACAAAAAAGCTGCTGTACTGGTCAAGAAGGTGCTGGAATCTGCCATTGCTAACGCCGAACACAACGATGGCGCTGATATCGACGATCTGA
Organism: Mixta gaviniae; assembly: GCF_002953195.1. Classification (GTDB taxonomy): domain Bacteria; phylum Pseudomonadota; class Gammaproteobacteria; order Enterobacterales; family Enterobacteriaceae; genus Mixta; species Mixta gaviniae. Next base: position 478,828 of record NZ_CP026377.1, read on the forward strand.
AAGTCGCGAAAATTTTCGTCGACGAAGGCCCAAGCATGAAGCGCATTATGCCGCGTGCGAAAGGTCGTGCAGATCGCATCCTGAAGCGCACCAGCCACATTACTGTGGTTGTGTCCGATCGCTGAGACTCTGGAGACTAGCAATGGGTCAGAAAGTACATCCTAATGGTATTCGACTGGGTATTGTTAAACCCTGGAACTCTACCTGGTTCGCTAATACCAAAGAATTCGCTGACAACCTGGACAGCGATTTTAAAGTGCGTCAGTTCCTGACTAAAGAACTGGCTAAAGCGTCTGTATCGCGCATCGTTATCGAGCGTCCGGCGAAAAGCATCCGTGTGACCATTCACACCGCTCGCCCGGGCATCGTTATCGGTAAGAAAGGCGAAGACGTAGAAAAACTGCGCACGGTCGTAGCGAATATCGCTGGCGTACCGGCACAGATCAATATCGCCGAAGTCCGTAAACCGGAACTGGACGCGAAATTGGTTGCTGACAGCATCACTTCTCAGCTGGAGCGTCGTGTGATGTTCCGTCGTGCGATGAAGCGTGCTGTACAGAACGCAATGCGTCTGGGCGCCAAGGGTATTAAAGTTGAAGTTAGCGGCCGTCTGGGCGGCGCGGAAATCGCACGTACCGAATGGTACCGCGAAGGTCGCGTACCGTTGCACACTCTGCGTGCTGACATTGACTACAACACCTCTGAAGCGCACACCACTTATGGTGTAATCGGCGTTAAGGTATGGATCTTCAAAGGTGAGATCCTGGGTGGTATGGCTGCTGTTGAACAACCGGAAAAACCGGCTGCTCAACCGAAAAAGCAGCAGCGTAAAGGCCGTAAGTAAGGAGAGTCGCTGATGTTACAACCAAAGCGTACAAAATTCCGTAAAGTGCACAAAGGCCGCAACCGTGGTCTGGCTGCCGGTACGGATGTGAGCTTCGGTACTTTCGGTCTGAAAGCTGTTGGCCGTGGTCGTCTGACTGCTCGTCAGATCGAAGCAGCACGTCGTGCTATGACCCGTGCAGTTAAGCGTCAAGGTAAGATCTGGATCCGTGTATTCCCGGACAAACCGATCACCGAGAAGCCGCTGGAAGTGCGTATGGGTAAAGGTAAAGGTAACGTGGAGTATTGGGTTGCCTTGATCCAGCCGGGTAAAGTCCTGTATGAAATGGACGGCGTACCGGAAGAGCTGGCCCGTGAAGCCTTCAAGCTGGCAGCAGCAAAACTGCCTATCAAAACCACCTTTGTTACTAAGACGGTGATGTAATGAAAGCAAAAGAGCTGCGTGAAAAAAGCGTTGAAGAGCTGAACACTGAGCTGCTTAACCTGCTGCGTGAGCAATTTAACCTGCGCATGCAGGCAGCATCTGGCCAGCTGCAGCAGACTCATCTGCTGAAGAATGTGCGCCGTGATGTTGCACGCGTTAAGACTTTACTGACTGAGAAGGCGGGTGCGTAATGACCGATAAAATCCGTACTCTGCAAGGTCGTGTTGTTAGTGACAAAATGCAGAAATCTGCAGTTGTTGCTATCGAGCGTTTCGTGAAGCACCCGATCTACGGTAAATTCATTAAGCGTACGACTAAGCTGCACATCCATGACGAGAACAACGAATGCGGTATCGGCGACGTGGTTGAAATCCGCGAATGCCGTCCGCTGTCCAAGACTAAGTCCTGGACGCTGGTTCGCGTTGTAGAGAAAGCGGTTCTGTAATAGAATCCCCTTTCTTTAAAAAATAAGATAAACGGCTCGGAAGAGCCGTTTATTTTTTCTACCCATCTGCGAGAACCGGTGTTATAATGCCGCGCCCTCAATTATGGGGCTTTCTAACGACCTGCAGTTTGGGTCCCGAAGTAGTAGTTGACATTAGCGGAGCACTAAAATGATCCAAGAACAGACTATGCTGAACGTCGCCGACAACTCCGGTGCACGTCGCGTAATGTGTATCAAGGTTCTGGGTGGCTCGCACCGTCGCTACGCAGGCGTAGGCGACATCATCAAAGTTACCATCAAGGAAGCAATTCCGCGTGGTAAAGTGAAAAAAGGTGATGTGCTTAAGGCGGTAGTGGTGCGCACCAGGAAGGGTGTTCGTCGCCCTGACGGTTCTGTCATTCGCTTCGATGGTAATGCATGCGTTATTCTGAACAATAACAGCGAGCAGCCAATCGGAACGCGTATTTTTGGGCCGGTAACTCGTGAACTTCGTAATGAAAAGTTCATGAAAATTATCTCCCTGGCACCAGAAGTACTCTAAGGAGCGAAGAATGGCAGCGAAAATCCGTCGTAACGACGAAGTTATCGTGCTGACCGGCAAAGATAAAGGTAAGCGCGGTAAAGTAAAAAATGTCCTGTCTTCTGGCAAGGTCATTGTTGAAGGTATCAACCTGGTGAAGAAACATCAGAAGCCGGTTCCGGCTCTGAACCAACCAGGCGGCATCGTTGAAAAAGAAGCTGCAATTCAGGTTTCTAACGTTGCTATCTTCAACGCGGCTACCGGTAAGGCTGACCGTGTAGGCTTTAGATTCGAAGACGGCAAAAAAGTCCGTTTCTTCAAGTCTAACAGCGAAACTATCAAGTAATTTGGAGTAGTACGATGGCGAAACTGCATGATTACTACAAAGACGAAGTAGTTAAGAAACTCATGACTGAGTTTGGCTACAATTCTGTCATGCAAGTCCCTCGGGTCGAGAAGATCACCCTGAACATGGGTGTTGGTGAAGCGATCGCTGACAAAAAGCTGCTGGATAACGCAGTAGCAGACCTGGCAGCTATCTCCGGTCAAAAACCGCTGGTCACCAAAGCACGCAAATCAGTTGCAGGCTTCAAAATCCGTCAGGGCTATCCGATCGGCTGTAAAGTAACTCTGCGTGGCGAACGCATGTGGGAGTTCTTTGAGCGTCTGGTCACTATTGCTGTACCGCGTATTCGTGACTTCCGCGGCCTGTCCGCTAAGTCTTTCGATGGTCGTGGTAACTACAGCATGGGCGTCCGTGAGCAGATCATCTTCCCAGAAATCGACTACGACAAAGTCGATCGCGTTCGTGGTTTGGATATCACCATTACCACTACTGCGAAATCTGATGATGAAGGCCGTGCTCTGCTGGCTGCCTTTGACTTCCCGTTCCGTAAGTAAGGTAGGGTTACTTAATGGCTAAGCAATCAATGAAAGCACGCGAAGTCAAGCGTGAGAAATTAGCAGACAAATTCTTCGCGAAACGCGCTGAACTGAAAGCGATCATTTCTGATGTGAACGCCTCCGACGAAGATCGTTGGAACGCTGTTCTCAAGCTGCAGAGTCTGCCGCGTGATTCCAGCCCGTCTCGTCAGCGTAACCGCTGCCGTCAAACAGGTCGTCCGCATGGTTTCCTGCGGAAGTTCGGGTTGAGCCGTATCAAGGTCCGTGAAGCCGCTATGCGCGGTGAAATCCCGGGTCTGAAAAAGGCTAGCTGGTAATTGTCACCAATTGAATCACGGGAGTAAAGACAGATGAGCATGCAAGATCCGATCGCGGATATGCTGACCCGTATCCGTAACGGTCAAGCCGCGAACAAAGTTGCGGTCACCATGCCTTCCTCCAAGCTGAAAGTGGCAATCGCCAACGTGCTGAAGGAAGAAGGTTATATTGAAGATTTCAAAATCGAAGGCGACATCAAGCCGGAACTGGAACTGACTCTTAAGTATTTCCAGGGTAAAGCTGTGGTAGAAAGCATTCAACGTGTTAGCCGTCCTGGCCTGCGCATCTATAAGAAAAAAGATGAGCTGCCGAAGGTAATGGCTGGACTGGGTATTGCGGTTGTTTCTACCTCTAAAGGTGTTATGACTGATCGTGCAGCGCGCCAGGCTGGTCTTGGTGGCGAAATTATCTGCTACGTAGCTTAATCGGAGGAAAAAATGTCTCGTGTTGCTAAAGCACCTGTCGTTGTTCCTGCCGGCGTAGAGGTAAAACTCAACGGTCAGGTTATTTCGATCAAAGGTAAAAACGGCGAGCTGACTCGTACTATCAATAATGCTGTTGAAGTTAAGCATGCTGACAACGCTCTGACTTTCGCTCCGCGCGAAGGTTTCGTTGACGGCTGGGCGCAAGCGGGTACTTCCCGTGCGCTGCTGAACGCAATGGTTATCGGTGTTACCGAAGGCTTCACTAAGAAGCTGCAGCTGGTTGGTGTAGGTTATCGTGCAGCCGTTAAAGGCAATGTCGTGAATCTGTCACTGGGTTTTTCTCACCCGGTTGATCACGAACTGCCTGCAGGCATCACTGCAGAATGTCCGACTCAGACTGAAATCGTACTGAAAGGTGCTGATAAACAGCTGATCGGCCAGGTTGCGGCTGACTTGCGCGCCTACCGTCGTCCTGAGCCTTACAAAGGCAAGGGTGTTCGTTACGCCGACGAAGTCGTGCGTACCAAAGAGGCTAAGAAGAAGTAAGGTAACACTATGGATAAGAAATCTGCTCGTATCCGTCGTGCGACCCGCGCACGTCGCAAGATCAAAGAGCTGGGTGCTACTCGCCTGGTGGTACATCGTACCCCGCGTCATATTTACGCACAGGTCATCGCCCCGAACGGCTCTGAAGTTCTGGTTGCTGCTTCTACTGTAGAAAAAGCTATCTCTGAACAACTGAAGTACACCGGCAATAAAGACGCTGCGTCTGCTGTAGGCAAAGCTATTGCTGAGCGCGCGTTGGAAAAAGGCATCAAAGACGTTGCCTTCGACCGTTCCGGTTTCCAATATCATGGTCGCGTCCAGGCACTGGCAGAAGCTGCCCGTGAAGCTGGCCTTCAGTTCTAAGGTAGAGGTCTAAGATGGCACACATCGAGAAACAAGCTGGTGAACTGCAGGAAAAGCTGATCGCGGTAAACCGTGTATCTAAAACTGTGAAAGGTGGCCGTATTTTCTCCTTCACCGCACTGACTGTAGTGGGTGATGGCAACGGTCGCGTTGGTTTTGGTTACGGTAAAGCGCGCGAAGTTCCGGCAGCGATCCAGAAAGCGATGGAAAAAGCCCGTCGCAACATGATTAACGTCGCGCTGACTAACGGCACCCTGCAGCACCCGGTTAAAGGTGCACACACAGGTTCCCGTGTGTTCATGCAGCCGGCTTCTGAAGGTACCGGTATCATCGCCGGCGGTGCAATGCGCGCCGTTCTGGAAGTCGCTGGAGTTCATAACGTACTGGCTAAAGCGTATGGTTCTACTAACCCGATTAACGTGGTTCGTGCAACTATCGATGGCCTGGAAAGTATGAAATCTCCGGATATGGTCGCTGCCAAGCGTGGTAAATCCGTTGAAGAAATTCTGGGGTAATTGACCATGGCAAAGACGATCAAAATTACTCAAACCCGCAGTGCAATCGGCCGTCTGCCTAAGCATAAGGCAACGCTGCTTGGCCTGGGTCTGCGTCGCATTGGCCATACCGTTGAGCGTGAAGATACGCCTGCTGTTCGCGGTATGGTTAACGCGGTTTCCTACATGGTTAAAGTGGAGGAGTAACAGATGCGTTTGAATACTCTGTCTCCGGCCGAAGGCTCAAAACAGGCGGGTAAACGCCTGGGTCGTGGTATCGGTTCTGGTCTCGGTAAAACCGGCGGCCGCGGTCACAAAGGTCAGAATTCTCGTTCTGGCGGTGGTGTACGTCGTGGTTTCGAAGGCGGTCAGATGCCTCTGTACCGTCGTCTGCCGAAATTCGGTTTCACTTCTCGCAAAGCGATGGTAACAGCGGAAATCCGTCTGTCCGAGCTGGCGAAAGTGGAAGGTGGTATCGTTGACCTGAATACGCTGAAAGCAGCGAACATCATCGGTACTCAGATCGAATTCGCGAAAGTGATTCTGTCTGGCGAAGTTTCTGCACCGGTAACGGTTCGCGGTCTGCGTGTCACTAAAGGCGCTCGTGCTGCAATCGAAGCTGCTGGCGGTAAAATTGAGGAATAAGTAGCAGATGGCTAAGCAACCAGGATTAGATTTTCAAAGTGCCAAGGGCGGTTTCGGCGAACTGAAACGCAGACTTTTGTTTGTCATCGGTGCGCTGATTGTATTCCGCATTGGCTCTTTTATTCCGATCCCTGGTATCGATGCCACTGTACTTGCCAAACTGCTTGAGCAACAGCGTGGCACCATCATTGAAATGTTCAACATGTTCTCTGGTGGTGCTTTAAGCCGTGCTTCTATTTTTGCTCTGGGTATCATGCCGTACATTTCGGCATCGATTATTATCCAGCTGCTGACGGTGGTTCATCCCGCCCTGGCAGAAATCAAGAAAGAAGGGGAGGCTGGCCGTCGTAAGATTAGCCAGTACACCCGTTACGGCACTCTGGTATTGGCCATTTTTCAGTCGATCGGTATTGCTACCGGTCTGCCGAATATGCCTGGAATGCAGGGCCTGGTGATTAATCCGGGCTTTGCCTTCTATTTTACCGCTGTTGTGAGCCTGGTGACGGGAACCATGTTCCTGATGTGGCTGGGTGAACAGATTACTGAACGGGGTATCGGCAACGGTATCTCCATCATAATCTTTGCGGGTATCGTTGCGGGTCTTCCGCCGGCCATTGGCCATACCATCGAGCAAGCGCGGCAAGGCGACCTGCACTTCCTTCTGTTGCTGTTGGTTGCAGTTCTCGTATTTGCAGTGACCTTCTTCGTTGTTTTCGTTGAGCGTGGTCAACGCCGCATTGTGGTGAACTATGCGAAACGTCAGCAAGGCCGTCGTGTCTATGCTGCGCAGAGTACACATTTACCGCTGAAAGTGAACATGGCGGGGGTTATCCCGGCTATTTTCGCCTCCAGCATTATCCTGTTCCCGGCCACTATCGCTTCATGGTTTGGCGGCGGCACAGGGTGGAACTGGCTGACAACTATTTCGCTTTATTTGCAGCCAGGACAGCCGCTTTATGTGCTACTCTATGCGACTGCAATCATCTTCTTCTGTTTCTTCTACACGGCGTTGGTCTTCAACCCGCGTGAAACAGCAGATAACCTGAAGAAGTCTGGTGCATTTGTACCAGGAATTCGTCCGGGAGAGCAAACGGCGAAGTACATCGATAAAGTGATGACGCGTCTGACGCTGGTCGGTGCGCTCTACATTACTTTCATCTGCCTGATCCCGGAGTTCATGCGTGATGCGATGAAGGTACCGTTCTACTTCGGTGGAACCTCACTGCTTATCGTCGTTGTGGTCATCATGGACTTTATGGCTCAAGTGCAAACTCTGATGATGTCCAGTCAGTACGAGTCTGCATTGAAGAAAGCAAACCTGAAAGGCTATAGCCGCTGATCAGGCGCTTGAGAAGTTACGGAGAGTAAAAATGAAAGTTCGTGCTTCCGTCAAGAAATTATGTCGTAACTGCAAAATCATCCGTCGCGACGGCGTTGTACGCGTGATTTGCAGTGCCGAGCCTAAGCACAAACAGCGCCAGGGCTGATTTTCTCGCATATTTTTCTTGCAAAGTCGGGTTGAGCTGGCTAGATTAGCCAGCCAATCTTTTGTATGTCTGTGCGTTTCCATTTGAGTATCCTGAAAACGGGCTTTTCAGCATGGGGCGCATATATAATTTATAGGAGTGCATAGTGGCCCGTATAGCAGGCATTAACATTCCTGATCAGAAACATGCCGTGATCGCGTTAACTTCGATCTATGGCGTCGGCAAGACTCGCTCCAAGGCCATCTGTGCTGCTGCGGGTATCGCTGAAGATGTTAAGATCAGTGAGCTGTCTGAAGAACAAATCGACACGCTGCGTGACGAAGTTGCCAAATTTGTCGTTGAAGGTGATCTGCGCCGTGAAGTTAGCATGAGCATCAAGCGTCTGATGGACCTTGGTTGCTATCGCGGTTTGCGTCATCGTCGTGGTCTGCCAGTACGCGGTCAGCGTACCAAGACCAACGCCCGTACCCGTAAGGGTCCGCGCAAACCGATCAAGAAATAATCGGGGTGATTGAATAATGGCAAAGGCACCAGTTCGTGCACGTAAGCGTGTAAGAAAACAAGTCTCAGATGGCGTGGCTCATGTCCATGCATCTTTTAACAACACCATCGTTACCATTACTGACCGTCAGGGTAACGCGCTGGGTTGGGCAACAGCCGGTGGTTCCGGCTTCCGTGGTTCTCGTAAATCTACGCCGTTCGCTGCACAGGTTGCTGCTGAGCGTTGCGCAGAGGCCGTGAAAGATTACGGTATTAAGAACCTGGAAGTTATGGTTAAGGGTCCGGGTCCGGGTCGCGAATCTACCATTCGTGCTCTGAACGCCGCAGGTTTCCGCATCACGAACATTACTGATGTGACTCCGATCCCTCACAACGGTTGTCGTCCGCCGAAAAAACGTCGCGTATAACGCACGTTTTTAGGATAGTTGGAGAAAGAAAATGGCAAGATATTTGGGTCCTAAGCTCAAGCTGAGCCGTCGTGAGGGCACAGACTTATTCCTGAAGTCTGGCGTTCGCGCGATTGATTCCAAGTGTAAGATTGAACAAGCCCCTGGCCAGCATGGTGCGCGTAAACCGCGTCTGTCTGACTACGGCGGTCAGTTACGTGAAAAGCAAAAAGTTCGTCGTATCTACGGCGTGCTGGAGCGTCAGTTCCGTAACTATTATAAAGAAGCAGCTCGTCTGAAAGGCAACACCGGTGAAAACCTGTTGGCTCTGCTGGAAGGTCGTCTGGACAACGTAGTTTACCGTATGGGCTTTGGCGCCACTCGTGCAGAAGCACGTCAGCTGGTTAGCCATAAATCTATTATGGTAAATGGCCGCGTTGTTAACATCGCTTCTTATCAGGTATCTCCGAATGACGTAGTCAGCATCCGCGAGAAAGCCAAAAAGCAGTCTCGCGTGAAAGCCGCTCTGGAGCTGGCTGAACAGCGTGAAAAGCCAACCTGGCTGGAAGTTGATGCAACTAAGATGGAAGGTGTGTTCAAGCGTATTCCTGAACGTACCGATCTGTCTGCGGACATTAACGAACACCTGATCGTCGAGCTTTACTCCAAGTAAAGCTTAGTACCAAAGAGAGGACACAATGCAGGGTTCTGTGACAGAGTTTCTAAAACCGCGCCTGGTAGATATCGAGCAATTGAGTTCGACGCACGCCAAGGTGACCCTTGAGCCTTTAGAGCGTGGCTTTGGCCATACTCTTGGTAACGCACTGCGCCGTATTCTGCTGTCATCCATGCCGGGTTGCGCGGTGACCGAGGTTGAGATTGATGGTGTACTTCATGAGTACAGCACAAAAGAGGGCGTACAGGAAGATATCCTGGAAATCCTGCTTAACCTGAAAGGGCTGGCGGTAAGAGTTCAGGGTAAAGATGAAGTCATCATTACTCTGAATAAATCTGGCATTGGCCCTGTGACTGCAGCCGACATCACCCATGATGGTGATGTCGAAATCGTCAAGCCGCAGCACGTGATCTGCCATCTGACCGATGAAAACGCATCTATTAGCATGCGCATCAAAGTTCAGCGTGGCCGTGGTTATGTGCCGGCTTCTGCCCGAATTCATTCGGAAGAAGATGAGCGCCCAATCGGCCGTCTGTTGGTCGACGCCTGCTACAGCCCTGTAGACCGTATCGCCTACAATGTTGAAGCTGCGCGTGTAGAACAGCGTACCGACCTGGATAAGCTGGTCATCGAGATGGAAACCAACGGCACTATCGATCCTGAAGAGGCGATTCGTCGTGCGGCTACCATTCTGGCTGAACAACTGGAAGCTTTCGTTGACCTGCGTGATGTACGTCAGCCGGAAGTTAAAGAAGAGAAACCAGAATTCGATCCGATCCTGCTGCGCCCTGTTGACGATCTGGAATTGACTGTCCGCTCTGCTAACTGCCTCAAGGCAGAAGCTATCCACTACATCGGTGATCTGGTACAGCGTACCGAGGTTGAGCTACTTAAAACGCCTAACCTGGGTAAAAAATCTCTTACCGAGATTAAAGATGTGCTTGCTTCACGTGGTCTGTCTCTGGGCATGCGCCTGGAAAACTGGCCGCCGGCAAGCATTGCTGATGAATAACCGGATCGCAGGTTAAGGTTTTACTGAGAAGGATAAGGTCATGCGCCATCGTAAGAGTGGTCGTCAACTGAACCGCAACAGCAGCCATCGTCAGGCTATGTTCCGCAACATGGCCGGCTCTTTGGTTCGTCATGAGATCATCAAGACGACCCTGCCGAAAGCGAAAGAGCTGCGTCGCGTAGTTGAGCCGCTGATTACTCTTGCCAAGACCGACAGCGTAGCTAATCGTCGTCTGGCATTCGCCCGTACTCGTGATAACGAGATCGTGGCAAAACTGTTTAACGAGCTGGGCCCGCGTTTCGCGAGCCGTGCCGGTGGTTACACTCGTATTCTGAAGTGTGGCTTCCGCGCTGGTGACAACGCTCCGATGGCTTACATCGAGCTGGTTGATCGTCCAGAAGCTCAAGCAGAAGCTGCAGCAGAGTAATCTGCTGTATATTGAAGAAACCGGGCCTGGTGCCCGGTTTTTTTATGTCTGTTTTATCCTCCGCTCTCACCCTCTCTTAGTCTGCGCTATGCTATGAACCTGTAATTTTTCAGGAGTATGCTATGTGGCTTATCGATCAGCTTGCTGAACAACATATTCGCGACGCTCAGGAAAAGGGCGAGCTTACCGGTTTACCGGGTGAAGGCGCGCCGTTGGTGCTGGATGATGACAGCCATGTCCCTCCGGAGCTGCGAGCAGGTTATCGCTTATTGAAAAACGCTGGCTATCTGCCCCCCGAGCTGGAGCTGCGCCGTGAGGCGATAGAGATCCACGATCTGTTGCAGGGGCTGGATCCGGATGATAATGCGCGTGACGGCTACGCCAGGCGTTTGCGCCTGTTAGAAATCAAGCTTAAACAGGCGGGAATGAGTACCGATTTCCTTTCCGGCCAGTACCGGGACGCGATTGGACAACGCTTTGAGGATCGATAAGGCGTCCGGTGGCCTATAGGCAGCGAGACATAGGGTGTTCTAAGATAGATGCGTTCTGCGAAAAATAGTTTGCTGTTATCTTGAATTGATACGGCAGACGTTCTATATACATACCCGACATTTCAATGAGGAGCGACCATGTCAGGTTATCAGCATAAAAAAGGCAAGATCAAAGATAACGCCGTTGAAGCGCTGCTTCACGATCCATTATTTAAAATGCGCGTTGAAGTGAACGTAAAAGGCAAGGGCAGCTATCGGCGTAAAGATAAACACAACAAAAAGGCGGGCTGGGAGGCCAGTGGTAAAGCGGACTTTACCACTGGCCTTCTGCTTAATGGCGCCATGTTCGCCGCCGCTTTTCCGGCGGCTTAATATCGGCTTCTTGCCGGCAGCGTTACACTTTGCCGTTTTGCTGTTTAAGCAGATCGCGGATTTCCGTCAATAAAGTCTCTTCCGCGCTTGGTTTCGGCGCCGGTTTTTCAACTTCTTTCTTCTTGTGCAGCTTATTCATCAGTTTGATAGCGATGAAGATAGCAAAAGCGATAATAATAAAGTCGAAAATATTCTGCAGAAAGATACCATATTCCATTACCACCGGCGGTGTTTCGCCCTGTGCAGGTTTAAGTATCCATTTGAATTGTTTGAAATCTACCCCGCCGATCAGCAATCCCAGCGGCGGCATAATGATGTTCGCAACCAGTGATGAGACGATTTTGCCGAAGGCGGCACCGATGATCACACCAACAGCGAGATCGACCACGTTGCCGCGCATAGCGAAATCACGGAATTCTTTGAAAAAACTCATAAACAGCTCCTCTCCATTGCCAAAGCATAAAGTCTAACAAACGAATCACAGTTTGCCATGGTCAATTGGCGAAGCGCTAAATGATCACCGGACGAAACGCGCCGGACAGCAGACACCCCTGCTGTCCGCACGGTTACAGGAAGAACGGGCTTGGCTGGAAAAGACGCTCCACATCCGGAACGTATTTTTTGTCGGTCAGGAACATAATGACATGGTCGCCCTGCTCAATGCGCAGGTTGTTATTGGCGATCATCACATCATCGCCGCGTACCACTGCGCCGATGATGGTGCCGGGCGGCAACTTAATATCTTCAACCAGGCGGCCGACCACGCGCGATGTGGTTTCGTCGCCGTGAGCGATCGCTTCGATCGCTTCCGCAACGCCGCGTCGCAAAGAGGAAACGCTGACGATATCGGCTTTACGCACGTGGCCGAGCAGGGCGGAGATCGTTGCCTGCTGCGGTGAGATCGCAATGTCGATCACGCTGCCTTGCACCAGATCGACATAGGCACGCCGCTGGATCAGCACCATTACTTTCTTGGCGCCCATTTTTTTCGCCAGCATCGCCGACATAATATTCGCTTCATCGTCGTTGGTGACGGCGATAAAAAGATCGACCTGATCGATATGCTCTTCGGCCAGGAGTTCCTGATCCGAAGCATCGCCGTAAAAAACGATAGTATCCTGCAGCAGCTCTGCCAGCTCCGCCGCGCGTTGCTGATTGCGTTCAATCAACTTCACGCTGTAATTTTTCTCCAGCCGTTGCGCAAGCCCGTAGCCGATATTGCCGCCGCCTACCAGCATGATGCGCTTGTAAGGTTTTTCAAGACGCTGCATCTCGCTCATGACGGCGCGGATATGTTGGCTGGCGGCAATGAAGAAGACCTCATCGCCCGCTTCGACAATGGTCGATCCCTGTGGGCGGATAGGACGATCCTGACGGAAAATAGCGGCGACGCGGGTATCGATGTGCGGCATATGCTCGCGCATGATCGACAACGCATTGCCAATCAGCGGACCGCCATAATAGGCTTTGACTACCGCCAGGCTGACTTTGCCCTCGGCAAAATTAACCACCTGTAACGCACCGGGATACTCAATCAGACGGTAGATGTTATCGATGACCAACTGCTCAGGCGAAATCAAATGGTCGATTGGCACCGCTTCCGGAATAAACAGCTTTTCCGCATCGCGTATGTAATCCGCTGCGCGGATACGTGCGATGCGGTTAGGCGTATTGAATAAGGTATAGGCGACCTGGCAGGCAATCATATTGGTTTCATCGGAGCTGGTCACCGCAACCAGCATATCGGCATCCTGCGCTCCCGCCTCGCGTAGAATGCGCGGATGCGATCCGTGTCCCTGTACAACGCGCAGGTCGAATTTATCCTGCAGCTGGCGCAGACGCATCGCATCCGTATCCACTACGGTGATATCGTTATTTTCGCCTACCAGGTTTTCAGCCAGCGTGCCGCCTACCTGACCTGCTCCGAGAATGATTATCTTCATCGTTGTTTCAACTTATGGGTTGTCGCAGCGCATGCCACATTATTTTTTAATCAGCTTAGCGTAAAAGAAACCATCGCCGCCCTGGGGATGCGGGAAACTCTGCAGCCCGAGATGCGGGCCTTCCGCCAGAGGAATATGTTCGGCATCGGCGTGACGCGCAAGGAACTGTTCAATCTGCAGATGATTCTCTTCGGGCAGGACTGAACAGGTTGCATAAACCAGCGTGCCGCCTGACTTCAGGCGAGGCCAAATAGCATCAAGGATCTCACGCTGCAGCGCCGCCAGCTCAACGATATCCCGATCGCGTCGCAGCCATTTGATATCGGGATGGCGGCGGATCACGCCAGTGGCGGAGCAGGGCGCATCGAGCAGAATGCGATCGAACAGCGTCTCGCCGCACCACTGATCCGGAAAACGTCCGTCGCCCTGTTTAACGTCCGCCTGCATATTCAGACGCTGCAGGTTTTCGTATACGCGCTTCAGGCGCTGCGCATCCACATCGACCGCCATTACGCTGGCTTCAGGCGCCGCCTCGAGAATATGGGTGGTCTTACCGCCGGGCGCGGCGCACAGGTCAAGAATATGCTCGCCATTTTGTGGCGCCAGGTAGGTGACGCAGCCCTGAGCAGAGGCATCCTGCACAGTCACCCATCCACGATCGAAACCGGGAAGCTGCCCTACTGACGTTGGGCTTTCCAGCATCAGGGCGTCAGGGTAGAGCGGATGCGGCGTCGCATTATTGCCGCTCTCCTGCAGCAGCGCCAGCCACTGCTCGCGGCTATGGTGTTGGCGATTGACACGCAGCCACATCGGCGGCCGCTGATTATTCGCCTCGACAATCTGCTGCCACTGTTCCGGCCACGCCAGCTGCAAACGCTTTAGCAGCCAGGCGGGATGCAGGAAGCGCTGCGGGCCCGCCTCCAGCTCCGGCAGTAACGTTTCCTGCTGACGCTGGAACTGACGCAGCACGCCGTTCACCAGCCCCTTAAACTGCTGACGCTTTAAAACGGCCGCGCCTTCTACCGTCTCCGCCAACGCGGCATGAGGAGGAATGCGCGTATAGACCAACTGGTAGAGGCCGACCATTATCAGGAAGTGCAGCGTGCGCTGCTTGCCGGTTAAAGGGCGAGACATCAGCTGCTGAATGGCGGTTTCCAGCAGCGGCAACGTGCGCAAAACGCCGAAGCAGATTTCCTGCAGCAGCGCGCTGTCTTTATCGGAAAGGTTTTTTTGCGCCGTCGGCAGCAGATTGCTCAGCGACTGCCCCTGCTCCACCACGCGCTCAAGGGTTTGTGCCGCAAGGCTGCGGAGATTGATCGTTTTTTTCATAGTTGAATCATCAATAAATCAGGCCCGGCGTAAGTACCGGGCCTGGGATCAGGCGAGGCGAGTACCAGGCGTAAACCACTCGCGGCGTGAGTTCAGAATATCCTGGGCCGACATCGCTTTCTTGCCGGCCGGTTGCAGCATCTGGATATTCAGGATGCCTTCCGCAGTGGCCACCTGAATGCCATTCTTATCCGCTGCGACAATCTCTCCCGGCGCATACGCACCCTGTAGCGGCAGCGCTTCCGCCTGCCATACCTTGACCGGCTGATCTTCAATGCTGAAGTAGCTTACCGGCCAGGGATTAAAGGCGCGGATGCAACGTTCAAGCTGCGCCGCAGAAAGAGACCAGTCGAGACGCGCTTCTTCTTTGCTCAGCTTCTCGGCGTAAGTCGCGATGGCATCATCCTGCACCTCAGGTTTGATGCTGCCCTGGCTTAGCCCGGCGAGCGTCGTCAGCAGGCCTTGCGGCCCCAGTGCAGCCAGTTTGTCATACAGCGTGGCGCTGGTATCCGTCGCGGTGATTGGACAGGCGAGTTTTAGTAGCATGGCGCCGGTATCGAGACCGGCATCCATCTGCATGATGGTCACGCCCGTTTCGCTGTCGCCGGCCCACAGTGCGCGCTGTATCGGCGCGGCGCCGCGCCAGCGGGGAAGCAATGAGCCATGAACATTGATACAGCCCAGGCGCGGCATATCCAACACCGCCTGCGGCAAAATTAGCCCGTAAGCCACGACCACCATTACGTCAGCCTGCAGATCGGCTACCAGCTGCTGGCTTTCAGCGGGACGCAGCGATTTGGGCTGAAAGACCGGCAGGTTATGCTGCTGCGCAAGCAGCTTAACCGGGCTGGGAGTCAGCTTATTGCCGCGGCCGGCAGGACGATCGGGTTGAGTGAATACGCCAACAACCTGATGTTCAGACGACAGCAGCGCGTCAAGATGACGCGCTGCGAAGTCAGGGGTGCCGGCAAAAATAATCTTTAAAGAGTCGGACACGTTATTCCTTAACTATCAGGAAGCACGCGCATTAAGGCGGGCTAATTTTTCCAGTTTTTGACGAATACGCTGGCGCTTTAACGGAGAGAGATAATCGATAAACAATTTGCCGACCAGGTGATCCATCTCATGCTGAATGCAGATGGCCAACAGCCCATCGGCCTCCAGTTCAAACGGTTTGCCTTCACGATCCAACGCGCGAACTTTTACACGCTCGGCGCGCGGAACCAGCGCCCGCTGTTCAGGGATCGACAGGCAGCCCTCTTCAATCCCGGTTTCACCGCTCTCTTCCAGCAGCTCAGGATTGATCAACACCAGGCGTTCATCCCGGTTTTCCGACACATCGATAACGATAATGCGCTGATGAATATCAACCTGCGTCGCGGCTAAGCCAATGCCTTCTTCGGCATACATCGTTTCGAACATATCATCTACGATGCGCTGAATATCCGCATTCACTTCCGCTACGGGCTGCGCGACGATGCGAAGACGATCGTCGGGATAATGTAATACATGCAAAACTGACATAACTTTCCAGATCTGTGTTCAGAGAAGAAACCATTGTTGCCTCTTATTGTAGACATTTCACACGTTGATTGACAGCATTGCGGGCAAGGGAAAGCGGGGGCTGGCGCGCGCTGGCAAGGAATGTCAAATGACGGCGGTGGAAGTATGGCTGCGCCTGATGGGCGTAAAAGGGCTTTGCGGCGATAAAATGCTGCAGGCGGCGCGGGCGTTGCGTCACGGTGACCACGGCGCAGCGCCATGCGTTGTCGCTTCGGGGCTCGATCCGGCTCAGGTTCAGGCTTTTCAGACCGTCCCACCCGAGAGGATCGAGCAGGCGCTGCGCTGGCTGGAAGAGCCGGGACACTATTTAGTAACGGCTGACGATCCGCTTTATCCGCCGCAGTTGAAAGATATCGCGCGTTATCCGGCGGCCATCATGGTTTGCGGCGATCCAGGCCTGCTGGCTACGCCGCAACTGGCGGTCATAGGCAGCCGCAACGCTTCCCACTATGGACGTCAATGGGGGATTACTTCGCTCAGCACCTCGCCCTAAGCGGGCTTACGATCACCAGCGGGCTGGCGCGCGGCATTGATGCGGTGGCGCATCGGGGGGCGCTGGCGGTAAAAGGCAAAACCCTCGCCGTGTTGGGCAGCGGACTGAATCAACTCTATCCCGCGAACCATCAGCGTCTCGCAGAGGATATTATCACCGCAGGCGGCGCGCTGATTTCAGAGTTCCCTCTTTATACCTTGCCCTATGCGCATAACTTTCCGCGACGTAACCGTATTATTAGCGGGCTTAGTCTGGGCGTGCTGGTAGTGGAAGCCTCTTTACGAAGCGGATCGCTGGTCACGGCGCGCTATGCGCTGGAGCAGAACCGTGAGGTTTACGCATTGCCGGGGCCGCTGGGCAGCGCCGAAAGCGAAGGTGGGCACTGGCTAATACAGCAGGGCGCGTTGCTGGTGGCTCATCCGAATAATATTCTCGAACAAATGAACAGTTCGCTGCATTGGCTACCGCTTTCTGCACAGAATAGAATTAATTCTTCAGACAATGCTGATGCTCCATTGCCATTTGCCGAGGTGTTGGCTAACGTAGGAGATGAGGTTACACCTGTTGACGTCGTCGCTGAACGTGCCGGCCAACCTGTGCCAGCCATCATAGCTAAGCTGCTTGAGCTGGAGTTAGCAGGATGGATCGCAGCTGTACCCGGCGGCTATGTCCGATTGAGGAGGGCAGGCCATGTTCGACGTACTAATGTACTTGTTTGAAACTTATATCCACAGCGAAGCAGAAATGCGCGTTGATCAGGATAAACTGACTGATGACCTGGCTGATGCCGGATTCCATCGTGATGATATTTATAATGCGTTGAACTGGTTGGAAAAATTAGCAGATTATCAGGACGGTCTCGTCGCTCCGATTCTGTTAACCACCGATCCGCTCTCAATGCGTATTTATACAGAGCAAGAATGTCAGCGTCTTGATGCCAGCTGCCGCGGATTCATTCTGTTCCTTGAGCAAATCCAGGTTTTAAATCTGGAAACGCGTGAAATGGTTATTGAACGGGTTATGGCTCTGGATACGCTTGAATTCGATCTGGAAGATCTCAAATGGGTCGTGCTGATGGTGTTGTTTAACATCCCGGGATGTGAAAACGCTTATCAGCAGATGGAAGAGCTACTTTTCGACGTCAATGAAGGAATATTGCACTGAGTTATTTAACAGTGACATATCGCAATGAGTAAACCAGCACTTTTCACAGTGCGAAAACAGGAATCCTGCCCCACCTGTGGGGCAGATCTCGTTATTCGCTCCGGAAAGCACGGTCCCTTTCTGGGGTGTTCGCATTATCCCGAATGCGATTATATCCGCCCGCTCAAGAATCAATCGGATGGACATATCGTTAAGGTTCTGGAAGGGCAACACTGTCCGCACTGTCAGGCCGACCTGGTATTACGCCAGGGGCGGTACGGCATGTTTATCGGCTGTAGCCGATATCCCGAATGCGACCACACAGAAATGATCGATCGTCCCGATGAAACCAGCATCGCCTGTCCGCAATGTCAGCAGGGGCATCTGGTTCAGCGCCGTTCACGTTTTGGTAAAACCTTTCACGCCTGCGATCGCTATCCAGATTGCCAGTTTGCCGTGAATTTTACACCGAAAGAGGGAACGTGTGATATTTGCCATTTCCCCCTATTAATAGAAAAGAAGACCGCTCACGGTTTAAAACGCTTTTGCGCCAGTAAAGCCTGCGGCAAACCCGTTAGTGCAGGAAACAGCAGTGAATAAAGAATCTATGCCCGGAAACCTGGATTGGTGCGTTGCACAACTTCAGCAGCAGGCGGTCATCGCCTATCCAACAGAAGCAGTATTTGGCCTGGGTTGCGATCCGGACAGTGAACACGCGGTGATGCAGCTGCTGGCGTTTAAACAGCGGCCGGTTGAAAAGGGGCTGATTTTGATCGCGGCGAATTATCAGCAGCTGGAGCCTTATATCGCCGACCGCGAACTTTCGGTCGCGCAGCGTGAAAGAATGTTTGCGACCTGGCCGGGGCCGGTCACCTGGGTTTTGCCCGCGCCCTCTCAGACGCCGCGCTGGTTAACGGGGCGCTTCGATTCGCTGGCGGTACGCGTCAGCGATCACCCGCTGGTGCAGGCACTCTGCCTGGCATTCGGCAAACCGCTGGTCTCTACCAGTGCGAACCTGAGCGGTCAGCCGCCTTGCCGTAACGTTGAAGAAGTGCTGCAGCAGTTTGGCGAAGCGTTTCCGGTTCTGCAGGGTGAAACCGGCGGCCGCACTAATCCTTCTGAAATTCGCGACATTATCAGCGGCGACATTATTCGCCAGGGATAAGCTATGGATAATTTCGTTGTCATCGGTAACCCGATTGCGCACAGTAAATCACCCTTGATTCATCGCTGCTTTGCCGAGCAGACTGGCGTCGAACATCGTTATGGCACGCTATTATCGCCCCTTGATAACTTTGCTCAAAGCGTCCGCCGTTTTCTGGAGCAGGGGGAAGGGGCGCCAATGTCACGTTGCCTTTTAAACAGCAAGCGTATGAACTGGCGGATGAGTTAACGGAACGGGCTGCATTGGCCGGCGCCGTCAATACGCTGCACAGGCGTCAGGACGGCAGCCTGCTGGGCGATAATACCGATGGCATCGGCTTACTCAGCGATCTGCAGCGGCGGGCGCTGATCCGGCCGAACGACAAGGTGCTGCTGATCGGCGCTGGCGGTGCGGCGCGTGGCGCGATCCTGCCTTTGCTTTCTTATGGCTGCGCGCTAACGGTAACTAACCGTACGCCAGCGCGGGCGAATGAACTCGCCGATGCTTTTGCCCATACCGGCGCGATAACGGCTTTGTCGCTGTCGGAACTGGCGGGTAAGCGTTTTGACCTGGTGATTAACGCCACTTCAAGCGGCGTCAGCGGAGAGATCCCCGTTGTTCCCTCTTCCTTAATCAGTGGTGAGACTCGCTGTTACGATATGTTCTATCAGCAAGGGCCTACGCCCTTTTTACGCTGGAGCCAGCAGGCCGGCGCGATGGCGACGGCGGATGGTCTTGGCATGCTGGTGGGGCAGGCGGCGCACGCTTTCCTGCTTTGGCACGGTGTATTGCCAGACGTGACGCCGGTCATCAGCCGGCTGCAGCAGGAACTGGCGACATGAATCAGGCGATACAGTTTCCCGACAGAGAGAGCCGGGATGAGGCGCGTCAGGCGATCTGTTTTCCGGCGATGGTTAACGGCTTCCAGCTCACCTGCGCGATTTCAGAAGCTGAGCTACGTCAGCGGTTCGGAGATAAAGAAGAACCACTGACGCTGTTTCGTCGTCACCGCTGGGATCTGGAAGATGAGGCACAAAGCCTGATTGAAGACCAGCAGGAAGACAGTCAGGGCTGGGTTTGGCTCTCCTGAGCCAGATAATCATCTTTCCAGCGAACATAGTTGTTGGCGGAGTAACGCAGCCCCTCAAGCTCTTTCTCATTCAGGGGGCGTATCTGCTTCACCGGGCTGCCAAGATAGAGGTAGCCTTTTTCCAGACGCTTGCCTGGCGGAACCAGACTGCCAGCGCCAATCATCACATCATCTTCAACTATAACGCCATCCAGTAAAATTGAACCCATACCCACCAGGACACGGTTGCCTATCGTACAGCCATGCAGCATGGCCTTGTGCCCGACCGTGACCTCTTCGCCAATAATCAACGGAAAGCCGTCTGGCTGACTGGCGGATTTATGAGTGACATGCAGAACGCTGCCATCCTGAATGTTGCTGCGTTTGCCAATCACCACGCTATTCACGTCGCCGCGTATTGCGACCAGCGGCCAGACGCTAACATCATCTTCCAGCGTTACCTCGCCAATCACCACGCTGGTGGCATCGACCATGACGCGCTCACCCAGGTGCGGAAAAGTTTGTTTAAAGGGGCGTAAAACGGCAGACATACTCTTTCTCCTTAAAAGGTTTAGGGCAGCGTAGCGGATTTTTCCTCAGGCTATCTTTGATATTGTGCGGCAATTTTCATCGGATCGCATAAGATCGCAGCGAAAAGAACGAAAAGAGAGCAACCGGAAAAAAAGATCCAAAAAAGGCTTGTGCATCCGGCTTGGATCCCTATAATGCGCCTCCATCGACACGGCACAACGGCTTACGCCACGCGGTGTTGAGCGGTTCAGCAGTTCTGAATCGCCGGAGAAAAACTTCTGAAAAAGGGGTTGACTCTGAAAGAGGAAAGCGTAATATACGCCACCTCGCGACAACGGCACGAAGCGCCGGTCGCACCGCTCTTTAACAATTTATCAGACAATCTGTGTGGGCACTCACAGGACGGATATCGCAAAAATAATTGCAGTATCAAGTCTCAAGAGTGAACACGTAATTCATTACGACGTTTTTCTTTGAGCATCAGACTTTTAAATTGAAGAGTTTGATCATGGCTCAGATTGAACGCTGGCGGCAGGCCTAACACATGCAAGTCGAACGGTAACAGGAAGCAGCTTGCTGCTTTGCTGACGAGTGGCGGACGGGTGAGTAATGTCTGGGGATCTGCCCGATGGAGGGGGATAACCACTGGAAACGGTGGCTAATACCGCATAACGTCGCAAGACCAAAGTGGGGGACCTTCGGGCCTCACACCATCGGATGAACCCAGATGGGATTAGCTAGTAGGTGGGGTAACGGCTCACCTAGGCGACGATCCCTAGCTGGTCTGAGAGGATGACCAGCCACACTGGAACTGAGACACGGTCCAGACTCCTACGGGAGGCAGCAGTGGGGAATATTGCACAATGGGCGCAAGCCTGATGCAGCCATGCCGCGTGTATGAAGAAGGCCTTCGGGTTGTAAAGTACTTTCAGCGGGGAGGAAGGGATGACGCTTAATACGCGTCGTCATTGACGTTACCCGCAGAAGAAGCACCGGCTAACTCCGTGCCAGCAGCCGCGGTAATACGGAGGGTGCAAGCGTTAATCGGAATTACTGGGCGTAAAGCGCACGCAGGCGGTCTGTTAAGTCAGATGTGAAATCCCCGGCTTAACCTGGGAACTGCATTTGAAACTGGCAGGCTTGAGTCTCGTAGAGGGGGGTAGAATTCCAGGTGTAGCGGTGAAATGCGTAGAGATCTGGAGGAATACCGGTGGCGAAGGCGGCCCCCTGGACGAAGACTGACGCTCAGGTGCGAAAGCGTGGGGAGCAAACAGGATTAGATACCCTGGTAGTCCACGCCGTAAACGATGTCGACTTGGAGGCTGTTCCCTTGAGGAGTGGCTTCCGGAGCTAACGCGTTAAGTCGACCGCCTGGGGAGTACGGCCGCAAGGTTAAAACTCAAATGAATTGACGGGGGCCCGCACAAGCGGTGGAGCATGTGGTTTAATTCGATGCAACGCGAAGAACCTTACCTGGTCTTGACATCCACGGAATTCGGCAGAGATGCCTTAGTGCCTTCGGGAACCGTGAGACAGGTGCTGCATGGCTGTCGTCAGCTCGTGTTGTGAAATGTTGGGTTAAGTCCCGCAACGAGCGCAACCCTTATCCTTTGTTGCCAGCGGTTCGGCCGGGAACTCAAAGGAGACTGCCGGTGATAAACCGGAGGAAGGTGGGGATGACGTCAAGTCATCATGGCCCTTACGACCAGGGCTACACACGTGCTACAATGGCGCATACAAAGAGAAGCGACCTCGCGAGAGCAAGCGGACCTCATAAAGTGCGTCGTAGTCCGGATTGGAGTCTGCAACTCGACTCCATGAAGTCGGAATCGCTAGTAATCGTGGATCAGAATGCCACGGTGAATACGTTCCCGGGCCTTGTACACACCGCCCGTCACACCATGGGAGTGGGTTGCAAAAGAAGTAGGTAGCTTAACCTTCGGGAGGGCGCTTACCACTTTGTGATTCATGACTGGGGTGAAGTCGTAACAAGGTAACCGTAGGGGAACCTGCGGTTGGATCACCTCCTTACCATGCTGATACCTTCCCGTGTAGTGTCCACACAGATTGTCTGATAGAAAGTATGAGCAAGGCGTCTTGCGAAGCAGACTTCAGTGTCCCCTTCGTCTAGAGGCCCAGGACACCGCCCTTTCACGGCGGTAACAGGGGTTCGAATCCCCTAGGGGACGCCACTTGCTGGTAGTGTGAGTGAAAGTCGCGTACCCAACATATCCTAAAACTGACTCACGAGTCAGCTTTACGATATTGCTCTTTAACAATCCGGAACAAGCTGAAAATTTGAAAGAACAGCTTCTTGCATAAAGAACTGTTCAGAGTCTCTCAATTTTTCACACCGACACGGTGTCGCAAGACGCCTGTGGGTTGTGAGGTTAAGCGACCAAGCGTACACGGTGGATGCCCTGGCAGTCAGAGGCGATGAAGGACGTGCTAATCTGCGAAAAGCGCCGGTGAGGTGATATGAACCGCTATCAGCCGGCGATGTCCGAATGGGGAAACCCAGTGTGACTCGTCACACTATCGTTAAGTGAATACATAGCTTAACGAAGCGAACCGGGGGAACTGAAACATCTAAGTACCCCGAGGAAAAGAAATCAACCGAGATTCCCTGAGTAGCGGCGAGCGAACGGGGAACAGCCCAGAGCCTGAATCAGCATGTGTGTCAGTGGAAGCGTCTGGAATGGCGCACGGTACAGGGTGACAGTCCCGTACACGAAGATGCATGTGCTGTGAGCTCGATGAGTAGGGCGGGACACGTGGTATCCTGTCTGAATATGGGGGGACCATCCTCCAAGGCTAAATACTCCTGACTGACCGATAGTGAACCAGTACCGTGAGGGAAAGGCGAAAAGAACCCCGGCGAGGGGAGTGAAACAGAACCTGAAACCGTGTACGTACAAGCAGTGGGAGCCTTCATTTATGGGGGTGACTGCGTACCTTTTGTATAATGGGTCAGCGACTTATATTCTGTAGCAAGGTTAACCGCATAGGGGAGCCGTAGGGAAACCGAGTCTTAACCGGGCGCTAAGTTGCAGGGTATAGACCCGAAACCCGGTGATCTAGCCATGGGCAGGTTGAAGGTTGGGTAACACTAACTGGAGGACCGAACCGACTAATGTTGAAAAATTAGCGGATGACCTGTGGCTGGGGGTGAAAGGCCAATCAAACCGGGAGATAGCTGGTTCTCCCCGAAAGCTATTTAGGTAGCGCCTCGTGAACTCATCTCCGGGGGTAGAGCACTGTTTCGGCTAGGGGGCCATCCCGGCTTACCAACCCGATGCAAACTGCGAATACCGGAGAATGTTATCACGGGAGACACACGGCGGGTGCTAACGTCCGTCGTGAAGAGGGAAACAACCCAGACCGCCAGCTAAGGTCCCAAAGTCATGGTTAAGTGGGAAACGATGTGGGAAGGCCCAGACAGCCAGGATGTTGGCTTAGAAGCAGCCATCATTTAAAGAAAGCGTAATAGCTCACTGGTCGAGTCGGCCTGCGCGGAAGATGTAACGGGGCTAAACCATGCACCGAAGCTGCGGCAGCGACACTGTGTGTTGTTGGGTAGGGGAGCGTTCTGTAAGCCTGCGAAGGTGTGCTGTGAGGCATGCTGGAGGTATCAGAAGTGCGAATGCTGACATAAGTAACGATAAAGCGGGTGAAAAGCCCGCTCGCCGGAAGACCAAGGGTTCCTGTCCAACGTTAATCGGGGCAGGGTGAGTCGACCCCTAAGGCGAGGCCGAAAGGCGTAGTCGATGGGAAACGGGTTAATATTCCCGTACTCGGTGTTACTGCGAAGGGGGACGGAGAAGGCTATGTTGGCCGGGCGACGGTTGTCCCGGTTTAAGCGTGTAGGCTGACTTTCCAGGCAAATCCGGAAAGTTAAGGCTGAGGCGTGACGACGAGGCACTACGGTGCTGAAGCAACAAATGCCCTGCTTCCAGGAAAAGCCTCTAAGCATCAGGTAACAACGAATCGTACCCCAAACCGACACAGGTGGTCAGGTAGAGAATACCAAGGCGCTTGAGAGAACTCGGGTGAAGGAACTAGGCAAAATGGTGCCGTAACTTCGGGAGAAGGCACGCTGGCACGTAGGTGGAGGGACTTGCTCCCCGAGCCGAAGCCAGTCGAAGATACCAGCTGGCTGCAACTGTTTATTAAAAACACAGCACTGTGCAAACACGAAAGTGGACGTATACGGTGTGACGCCTGCCCGGTGCCGGAAGGTTAATTGATGGGGTTATCCGTAAGGAGAAGCTCTTGATCGAAGCCCCGGTAAACGGCGGCCGTAACTATAACGGTCCTAAGGTAGCGAAATTCCTTGTCGGGTAAGTTCCGACCTGCACGAATGGCGTAATGATGGCCAGGCTGTCTCCACCCGAGACTCAGTGAAATTGAACTCGCTGTGAAGATGCAGTGTACCCGCGGCAAGACGGAAAGACCCCGTGAACCTTTACTACAGCTTGACACTGAACATTGAGCCTTGATGTGCAGGATAGGTGGGAGGCTTTGAAGCGTGGACGCCAGTCTGCGTGGAGCCATCCTTGAAATACCACCCTTTAATGTTTGATGTTCTAACCTGGCGCCGTGATCCGGCGTGGGGACAGTGTCTGGTGGGTAGTTTGACTGGGGCGGTCTCCTCCCAAAGTGTAACGGAGGAGTACGAAGGTCAGCTAATCACGGTCGGACATCGTGAGGTTAGTGCAATGGCATAAGCTGGCTTGACTGCGAGAGTGACGGTTCGAGCAGGTGCGAAAGCAGGTCATAGTGATCCGGTGGTTCTGAATGGAAGGGCCATCGCTCAACGGATAAAAGGTACTCCGGGGATAACAGGCTGATACCGCCCAAGAGTTCATATCGACGGCGGTGTTTGGCACCTCGATGTCGGCTCATCACATCCTGGGGCTGAAGTAGGTCCCAAGGGTATGGCTGTTCGCCATTTAAAGTGGTACGCGAGCTGGGTTTAGAACGTCGTGAGACAGTTCGGTCCCTATCTGCCGTGGGCGCTGGAAGACTGAGAGGGGTTGCTCCTAGTACGAGAGGACCGGAGTGAACGCACCGCTGGTGTTCGGGTTGTCATGCCAATGGCACTGCCCGGTAGCTAAGTGCGGAAGAGATAAGTGCTGAAAGCATCTAAGCACGAAACTTGCCTCGAGATGAGTCTTCCCTGGGGCCCTGAGCCCCCTGAAGGGACGTTGAAGACGACGACGTTGATAGGCCGGGTGTGTAAGCGCAGCGATGCGTTGAGCTAACCGGTACTAATGACCCGTGAGGCTTAACCTTACAACGCCACAGGCGTTTTAGGAAAAAGAGAGACGCGATTTTCAGCCTTGTTCACCGGATTAGCGCGTGTGGCCCCCTGCGGGCGGCATGCGAAACAGAATTTGCCTGGCGGCGAGAGCGCGGTGGTCCCACCTGACCCCATGCCGAACTCAGAAGTGAAACGCCGCAGCGCCGATGGTAGTGTGGGGCCTCCCCATGCGAGAGTAGGGAACTGCCAGGCATCAAATTTAGTGTGCTGATATGGCTCAGTTGGTAGAGCGCACCCTTGGTAAGGGTGAGGTCCCCAGTTCGACTCTGGGTATCAGCACCAGTTTTAAAACAGGCGAGCAGCATTGCGGCCTGAGCTTAATAAAGCAAACAGATTAAATAAGTCGTCACTGACAGCTTATAAAGAATTTGCCTGGCGGCAAGAGCGCGGTGGTCCCACCTGACCCCATGCCGAACTCAGAAGTGAAACGCCGTAGCGCCGATGGTAGTGTGGGGTCTCCCCATGCGAGAGTAGGGAACTGCCAGGCATCAAATAAACGACGAAGCCTCAGCGAAAGCTGGGGCTTTTTCGTATCCGTTCTCCCAAACATCCGCCTACACGCCGCCTTTAAAAATCGCCACAACGGTTAACGTTGCCCCGGCATCCTGCCAGGGCTGATGCATTTAATGGATAACCTGTGATAAAAACATCCGCGTACGTTCCGATTTCGGATGAGCGAAGAATGTTTCCGGCGGCGCCTCTTCCACAATCTCCCCACGATCCATAAATATCACCCGATCGGCAACAGTACGCGCGAACCCCATTTCATGGGTGACACACAGCATCGTCATGCCATCTTCCGCCAGACCAATCATGGTATCCAGTACCTCTTTCACCATCTCCGGATCAAGCGCGGAGGTCGGCTCGTCGAACAGCATGATCTTTGGCTTCATACAGAGCGAGCGGGCGATCGCCACGCGCTGCTGCTGGCCGCCGGATAGCTGCCCGGGAAACTTATGAGCATGTTCGGCGATGCGTACGCGATCCAGATAATGCATCGCCAGCTCCTCCGCCTGTTTCCTGGCGGTTTTCCGCACCCAAATCGGCGCCAGCGTACAGTTCTGCAGAACGGTCAAATGCGGGAACAGGTTGAAGTGCTGAAAAACCATTCCCACTTCAGTACGCACTTTTTCAATATTGCGTAAGTCATCATTCAGATGAATACCGTCCACAACGATACGGCCCTGCTGATGCTCTTCCAGATGATTAATACAGCGTATGGTGGTTGATTTGCCGGAGCCGGACGGGCCGCACAATACGATGCGTTCGCGCGGCTTTACCGTCAGGTTAATATTCTTCAGCACATGAAACTGTCCATACCACTTATTGACATTTTCCAGCGTAATCATGGCGTTGGGAGGATTAATTATCGAAGTCATCAGTATGATCCTTAATGCGGCTTACGCCCGGTATGAAAACGCTTCTCCAGATACTGGCTGTAGCGCGACATGCTGAAACAGAAGATCCAGTAGATCATGGCGGCAAAAACATAGCCTTCGGTCGACATGCCCAGCCAGGCGGGATCGACCGTCGCCTGTTGTACGCTGCTAAACAGATCGAACAGACCGATAATGATCACCAGGCTGGTATCCTTAAACAACGCGATAATGGTGTTAACCAGCCCGGGGATAGTCAGCTTCAGCGCCTGCGGCAGGATCACCAACAGCTGCGTTTTCCAGTAACCCAGCGCCAGCGATTCGGCTGCCTCCGTCTGTCCTTTCGGCAGCGCCTGCAGCCCACCTCGTACCACTTCCGCCACATAGGCCGATTGAAACAGAATGACGCCGACCAGCGCCCGCACCAGCTTATCGATGCTGGTGCCTTCGGCCATAAACAGCGGCAACATCACCGAAGACATAAACAGCACGGTAATCAGCGGCACGCCGCGCCAGAATTCAATAAAGATCACCGACAGCGCCCGCACGACTGGCATCTCAGAGCGCCGCCCCAGCGCCAGCAGGATGCCCAACGGCAGTGCGCCGGCGATGCCCACCGCGGCGATAATCAGCGTCAGGGTCAGGCCGCCCCACTGGCGCGTCTCTACCCGTTCAAGCCCGAACAGGCCGCCATACAGCATCAGCCAGACAAACAGCGGAAATGCCACGGCCCAGCTAACGATATAAAGGCCGCGCCGGGGCAGGCGGCTGATAAACATTGGCGCCAGAGAAAGCAGGCCGACCAGCAGGGTGAGATTAATGCGCCAACGCAGCTCGTGCGGATAGAGGCCATACATAAACTGGCCAAAGCGCGCATGCACGAATACCCAGCAGGCGCCTTCTTTGGTGCAATCGGCGCGGCTTTCACCGAACCAGTTTGCCTGGAAGACAAGCCAATTGAGCGCTGGCGGGATAACCTGCCAGGCAAGCCACAGGCAGAGCAGAGTCAGCAGTGAATTAAACCAGCTGGAAAAGAGATTCTTACGCGCCCAGGCAGATGCGCGCATCGCCGCATTCGTCGGCACGGGGGGCGTTTCGTGTGTGGTTACTGTCATAATATTCCGTACCTTTTAACGCTCGACCAGCGCAATTTTGCGGTTATAGATGTTCATCAGCAGAGAAATCAGCAGGGAAATCGTCAGGTACACCGCCATGGTCATGGCAATGGTTTCGATCGCCTGGCCGGTCTGGTTGAGTACCGTGCCGGCGAAGAGCGAAACCATGTCGGGATAGCCGATAGCGGCCGCCAGCGAGGAGTTTTTAACGATATTCAGATACTGGCTGGTCAGCGGCGGAATAATGACCCGCATCGCCTGTGGAATGATCACCTGCCGCAGCGTCACTGGATTCGGCAGGCCCAGCGACATCGCCGCCTCATGCTGGCCATAAGGCACAGACTGAATACCGGAGCGGATCACCTCGGCGATAAACGAAGAGGTATAGATCGAGAGCGCCAGCGTGAGCGCCGCCAGCTCAGGGATCAGGGCGAAGCCGCCGCGGAAGTTGAAGCCGCGCAGCGCGGGGACATCCCAGTGCATCGCCGCGCCGAACAGCAGGTGCGCGATAGCGGGAAAGCCAATCAGCATCGCCAGCGCAACGGGCCAGGTGCGCCGCAGGCGGCCCGTTTTCAGCTGATAGTTGCGGTTGTAACGGAATAGCGCCACGGTTACGCCGATGGCCAGCAGCAGGGCGATAATGAATGGCCAGGTGCCGGCGGTATATTCAGGCCAGGGAATATAGAGGCCGCGGTTGCTAACAAATGCCAGATCGAACGCGCTTAGCGCCTGCCGTGGCCCGGGCAGATTGCGCAACACAGCGAAATACCAGAAGAAGATCTGCAGCAGCGGCGGGATATTACGGAAGATCTCGATATAGACTGCAGAGATCTTACGCAGCAGCCAGTTATCTGACAGGCGCGCCAGACCAATAAAAAAGCCCAGCACCGAGGCAAACAGAATACAGAGGGCGGAAACCAGCAGGGTATTGGTCAGGCCTACGAGGAAAACGCGCGCGTAGGTATCGCCATCGGTGTAGTCGATCAGGTGCTGCACGATACCGAAGCCGGCACCGCGTTCTAAAAAGCCGAAGCCGGAAGTAATGCCCCGGTTCGCCAGGTTGATAACCGTATTGTGGATGAGATAACCCACCACGGCGAAGACCGCAAGAATCGCGAGGAGCTGGTAAAGCCAGGCGCGAACCGCAGGATTAGAGAATGAAAAATCCCTTTTCACGGTTGGGCGTTGGGACATGATGGACCTCAATAACGAAAATGCCGGCATGGGCACCGCAGCAGGCGGTGCCCTGTACAGGAGCAGACGAATTAACGTACCGGCGGCGCGTACTGGATCCCGCCATCTTTCCAGAGCGCGTTCTGTCCACGAGCGATTTTCAGCTGGCTCTCTTTGCCAACGTTACGATCGAAACTCTCCTGATAGTTGCCGACCTGTTTGATGATGTTATAGGCCCATTTATTATCCAGCTTCAGATCCTTGCCGAAATCGCCTTCCGCGCCCAGCAGGTGCGCCATATCCGGCGTGGTGGGTTTAGCGGCCATCTGGTCGACGTTTTTCGAGCTGATGCCCATCTCTTCCGCATTCAACATCGCGTACAGAGACCATTTCACAATGGTGAACCAGTCATCGTCGCCGCGGCGCACCAGCGGCCCCAGCGGCTCTTTGGAGATCACTTCCGGCAGCACGATAAACTCATCAGGCTTACCGAGTTTGATGCGCAGCGCGTAAAGCTGCGACTGGTCAGAGGCGAGGGTATCGCAGCGGCCGCTATCCAGCGCTTTCGCCGACTCATCGGAGCGGTCAAAGGTCACCGGGGTATACTGCATCTTATTGGCTTTGAAATAGTCCGCCACGTTCAGTTCGGTATCGGTGCCGGCCTGAATACAGACCGTTGCGCCGTCCAGCTCTTTGGCGCTCTTCAGCCCGGCTTTGTTATGGGTCAGGAAGCCGATGCCATCGTAGTAATTGACGCCGGCGAATAAAAATCCCATGCCGCCGTCGCGGGAAGAGGTCCAGGTCGTATTGCGCGACAGTAAATCAACCTCGCCGGATTGCAGGGCGGTGAAGCGTTCTTTCGCGGTCAGCGGGGTATATTTCACCTTGCTCGCGTCGCCAAAGATGGCGGCGGCAGCGGCGCGGCAGACATCAACGTCCAGGCCGGTAAATTTGCCGTTGGCGTCTGCGTAGGAGAAGCCCGGCAGACCGTCGCTAATGCCGCACTGCACAAACCCTTTCTTCTTCACGGCATCCAGCGTCGCGCCGGCATGGGCCTGATGGGCCACGGCAAACAGCGACGCGGCAGTAACCAGAGCGGAAAGCATCTTTTTATTCATACATTATCCTGTGTGACGTGGTCGTATTGTTATGTGTGGTGACGAGCGCTTGTGCCTGCGCTTTTCCTGTCTGTGGCGGTCAGCCATCCATCACTCTGCAAAGAGAATGCCAGAGTCGCAGATTCCTGATTTTCGTGAGGGTAGTATTGATAACCGAAGGTGACTGGAAAGTTTGGTTACTATCGCGCACCAGTATGATGCAGCGTAAGTCGCCGCGATCACAAAGCGTGCAAAGAGTTTTGCGCCATGCGAGCAATGTGAGCTGGCGCGCACCAGCGTGGGGAGAGGCGAAAAACGGGCGTAAAAAAGCCCGCCGGTTTTGCAACGGGCGGGCGATAGCGGTTCCGGCTGTTAGTAGAGCGATGCCGCGCCGATAGGGCGCGTTTTAAAGCGGCGATGCAGCCAGAGATACTGGCTTGGCGCGCGCAGGATCTCCCTTTCAATGATTTTATTCATATAGGCGGCGGCAGCCTGCTCATCGTCCAGCGGATAATCTTCCAGCTGCGGCTGGATCACCAGCTCGTAGCCCTGTCCGCGCTCTTTACGGATCAGCACGACGGTGATCATCGCCGGACGCGCCAGGCGGGCCAGCATATAGGTGCCGCTGGTGGTAGCAGCCTGCGGTACGGCGAACAGCGGCGCGAACACGCTGCCTTTCGGGCCGTAATCCTGGTCCGGCGCGAACCAGACCGCTTCACCCTGTTTCAGGGCTTTCACCATGCCGCGCAGATCGCGACGGTCAATCATCGCTTTATTAGAGCGGGTACGGCCTTTGGTCTGCACCCACTCCATCAGTTTGCTGTTATGAGGGCGATACATCGCCATCATCGGCTGACACAGCCCCATGGTGCGGCCGCCCAGCTCCAGCGACATAAAATGTACGCCGATAATCAGTGCGCCGCGCTTATCTTGCTGCGCCGCCTTCAGGTTGTGCAGGCCATTTACCGTAAACCAGCGTTTCACACGGCTGTCAGGCCAGAACCAGGCCATACCGGTTTCCATCAGGCCCATGCCCAATGATTCGAAATTATGCACGATACGCTGTTCCAGCTCGCAGGCGGGAAGATCGGGGAAACAGAGTTCCAGGTTGCGCCGGGTAATGCGCACGCGCCTCGGCAGAAAGCGCATTGAGGTACGCCCCATCCAGACGCCCAGCCGCTCAATCAGCGGGAAGGGGAGTTGAACCAGCAGAAACAGCACACCGAGGCCGAACCAGTTCAGCCAGTAGCGTGGATGCAGCAGATCGAGAGTAAAAGATGTAGATGATTTCATGACGCTCACTTATGCGTAAAAGAAGGATGTAGCGCATAATGACGTCAATCAATCGCGGTACAGATTCTCAGACACCGATCGGACAGGGAAGTTAGACGGGACGGCTCAGATTTACACAAAACGGACAATTCTTACGGTCCAGACATTAAAAAAGGCGCATCCGGGAGGTGCGCCTTTTTTCACAGCAATGACGATTAGTTCATGCCGTATTTTTTCAGTTTCTTACGCAGCGTGCCGCGGTTGATGCCCATCATCAGGGCTGCACGGGTCTGGTTGCCACGGGTATATTGCATCACCATGTCCAACAGAGGCTGCTCTACTTCAGCCAGTACCAGCTCATACAGGTCATTAACATCCTGACCATTCAGTTGAGCAAAATAGTTCTTCAGTGCCTGTTTTACCGAATCACGCAGCGGCTTTTGCGTCACCTGATCCTGTGAGTTAACGGTAGAAACGGTCAGTACGTCAGAATTTACGCGTTGTTCGAACATAGTTCTGTCAGCTCTTTATTTCGTTTACGCAAGTTTTTCGAAGTATGCCTCCAACGCCTCCAGCTGTTCGCTGGCATCCTCAATGGCGTTGAATGTGCGCCGAAACTGGTCGTTTGGGGCATGCTCCTGGAGATACCAGGAGACGTGTTTTCGCGCAATACGGTATCCTTTGCCGTGACCGTAAAAGTCGTGCAGTTCCCGTATATGCCCGATCAGCAAGCGCTTCACTTCTGCCAACGGCATGGGTGGGAGCAACTCCCCAGTGTCCAGATAATGCTGGATTTCCCGGAAGATCCACGGTCTTCCCTGAGCGGCACGGCCTATCATCAGGGCATCAGCCCCCGTATAGTCGAGTACCGCCCTGGCCTTGTGCGGGTCAGTAATGTCTCCGTTCGCGATAACCGGAATGGAAACGTTCTGCTTAACTGTCCGAATGCTGTCGTATTCAGCGTTACCGTTGAACAAACAGGCGCGAGTACGTCCATGAATGGTCAGGGCCTGGATACCACAACGTTCAGCCAATTGGGCAATTTCAGTGCAATTACGATTTTCAGTATCCCAGCCGGTACGGATCTTCAAGGTTACCGGCACCTCTACGGCATTCACCACGGCGGTAAGGATACTCTTTACCACGTCAGGGTATTGCAGCAGCGCGGAGCCGGCCATCTTGCGATTCACCTTTTTAGCCGGGCAGCCCATATTGATATCAATAACCTGTGCGCCGGATGCCACATTAATCCGCGCCGCTTCGGCCATATCGTCAGGATCGCAACCGGCAATTTGCACGGTGCGAATTCCGGGCTCGTCACTGTGTACCATACGCAAACGAGACTTATCGCTGGCCCAAACTTCCGGGTTCGACGACATCATCTCGGAAACGGTCATCCCGGCTCCCATCTGATAACAGAGCGTTCTGAAAGGCCTGTCGGTAATACCGGCCATCGGAGCGGCTATCAATTGATTACGGAGCTGGTGTTGTCCAATGCGCATGAAAAAGAAGTGACCATATCTACTCGCAAGGCGGCGTATATTACGCATTTTTTACTGAAGATGAAAGGCCAAACTTTGAACAATCAGCCGGTAAAAATCATGGACAAGCGGGTTACTGTTTAGCCGTTAAAACTTTAATTATAAAAAACATGAACTTAAAAGTATGCGCTGGAATTGTGAGCAAAGATTTTTCTTAATTTGTGATCGCATTCGCAATATAAAAGCAGCTTTCCGGCAGCAAAAACCGGACATTTATCGGCGGCGTGCCGCCGGAAAGCGCGGGAAGCGCGTAAAAAAGCGTCGCTTCATTCTACAATTTGTCGCCCATGGAGCGGCTGCAGCGGGCGGTTATTGGCATGCGCGAGTGCCGTGGCGAAGCGCGCCAGCTGCGCTGCCGATGCCGCTATCGGCTGTTTCATCACCAGCCAAATCACCCCCTCGCTGCAGGGCGGCGTGGTCAGCGAGCCGCTGAAACGGTAGTAGTGCCGGTCCCCGGGATAAAGCTGTGTGAGCAGCAGTTTCTGCTGCAGCTTCTGCGGCGGGTCCCGCGGTGGCGGCAACGCGCCCAGAATGCTCTCCAGTGCGGGGTTCGCCGCGCCTGCCACCGCCATTACCGCCACGACCGCCAGCTCGCCGTGAGCATTGGCATGAACAAAATGGATCTCCAGCGGAAAGCCTCGCCCCTGAATATGATTCTCACTGGGGACGTGGAAATGAAACTGCTTCAGCGTCCAGCGCTGGTCGTCCAGCAAAAAATCTTCTTCATCTTCTACCGTAACCTGCACCGTATGGCCATTGTTAACGATCGATTTCGCACGCGGGTAGAAGCTGAGTTGAAGTGGCGGCAGGTGACCCGCGATCGGGTGTTGGATATCGACAGGCGACTGGTACATCCCTTTACTGCAGGTCTGCCAGCGCTCGCTAAGCTCGCCCCAGTGGGGCGGCGCGGCGCGTCCTTCATAGGACCATTGTTCCTCCGCCAACGCGGGCGCCGTGCAGGCCAGCACCAGCGCCAGCAGCGCCGTGGGTGTTGTTTGCATCCTGATATTCCTTCTGTAGGACAGGTACCGGCGCCTCATGCGCCGCCTGACCAGGGCGAGCAACGCCTGGCCTGTGCAGAAGGGTATAAAAAATCATCGGCAGAAAAAATGAGTAAAAAGGGAAAAGCGAAAAAAAGGGGGAGATAGCGCGCCGCGACAGGTCGTCACAGCGCACAGGAGAGACTTAGCGGCAGATGCCGGTAATACGGCACCACTCCTCTTTTTCCGCAACCGGATCGAGCGCGAAACGCTCTTCATAGGCTTCGCAGACGCTCTCCGCCTGGCTGGCGAGAATGCCTGAAAGACCCAGATGACCGCCCGATTTAGGCAGCGCGCTAATCAGCGGCGCCAGTTCGCGCAGCGGGCCGGCGAGAATATTCGCCACGACCACGTCGGCGCTAAGATCGGCCGGCTGCTGGTGGGGCAGATAAAGCGACAAACGCTCGGAAACGCCGTTGCGCTCGGCATTATCGCGGCTGGCCTGAATAGCCTGCGGATCGATATCAATGCCGATAGCCTGCGCCGCGCCGAGCTTCAGCGCCGCGATAGCCAGAATGCCGGAGCCGCAGCCGAAATCGATAACGGTTTTGCCCTGCAGATCGAGCCCGTCCAGCCAGCTCAGACAGAGTGCGGTGGTCGGATGCGTACCGGTGCCGAAGGCCAGACCGGGATCGAGCATCACGTTCACCGCATCCGGTTCAGGCACATCGCGCCAGCTCGGGCAGATCCACAAACGCTGACCGAAACGCATCGGGTGGAAGTTCTCCATCCACTCGCGCTCCCAGTCTTTATCTTCGATCTGCTCGATCTTATGACGGAAGCCCGGCCCCAATAGCGGATCCTGCTCCAGCAGGCTGACAACTTCCGCCATATCGGTTTCGGCATCAAACAGGCCGATTGCGTCGGTATCGCCCCACAGGCGTGTTTCGCCTGGCAGCGGCTCGAATACCGGCGTGTCGTGCGTATCCTGGAAGGTCACCGACACGGCACCCTGTTCCATTAACAGGTCACCCAGCGCTTCCGCATCCGCGCCGGTAGTGTTGATCTTAATTTGTATCCAGGGCATAGCGATTCTCTTTATTCATACAGTGAAGAGGCGTCATCCGGCGCAGGCGCCGAACGACCAAACAGATTACCGATAACAAAGGCCAGCAGGCTTAGCAGCAGCGCCGGCACAATCGGGTGGAAGCCACCCGGCTCAAGGTGCAGCGCCGCCAGCAGCGTATAAGCGGCGGCACCGACAATCATCGCGCTCAGGGCGCCCGCCGCGTTGGCTTTTTCCCAATAGAGGCCCAGTACCAGCGGCCACAGGAACACTGCCTCCAGCCCGCCGAAGGCCAGCAGGTTCAGCCAGATAATCATATCAGGCGGATTCCAGGCCGCCAGCAGCAGCAGCAGGCCCAATACCAGCGTAATGATACCGGAGAGGCGGCGCAGGCGCGGCTCGTTCGCCAGCTGCTGTGGATAGAGCCGCAAATAGAGATCTTTAACGATCGTCGCCGATGACTGCAACAGCTGCGCATTGATCGTCGACATAATCGCCGCCATCGGCGCCGCCAGAAAGATCCCGGCGGCAAACGGAGGCAGTACCGCAAGCATCAGCGTCGGGATCACCCGATCCGGCACCGTCAGGTCAGGCAGGATCGCCCGACCCAGCGCACCGGCTAGATGCATCCCCAGCATAAGTACCGCCACGACAAGGGTACCGACGATAATGCCGCGATGCACCGCCTTGCTGTCTTTATAGGAGATGCAGCGCACTGCGGTGTGGGGCAGTCCAATCACGCCAAAACAGACCAGCACCACAAACGAGGAGAGAAAGGTCGGCGTAATGATATTGTCGACCCCCTGCGGAGTCACCAGGCGCGGGTCAATATGCTGCAATTTGGCGACGGCGGCGTGCAGGCCGCCCGCGGTATGCACCACGGCGAACAGGAGCAGGAAAGTGCCGATTAGCATCACCAGGCCCTGCATCGCATCATTCAGTACGCTGGCGCGAAAGCCACCGAAGGCCGTGTAAAGCGCGATGGTGCCGCCGAAAATCAGCAGTCCGGTATCGTAAGGGATGCCCGCCGCCGTCTCCAGCAACCTGGCGCCGCCGATAAACTGCACGGTCATCGCGCCGACGAACGCCACCAGCAGGCTAAGGCTGGAAAGCCACACCAGCAGCGGGCTGCGGTAGCGCGCATAGAGCATGTCGTTGAGTGTGACCGCATTATAGCGGCGCGCAAGGATGGCGAACTTTTTGCCCAACACCCCCAGCGACAGCCAGACGGCCGGCACCTGCACCATTGCCAGCAGTACCCAGCCCAGCCCGTACTTATAAGCAGCGCCGGGGCCGCCGATAAACGAGCTGGCGCTGATATAGGTCGTGGTCAGCGTCATTGCCAACACAAAGCCGCCCATCGAGCGGCCGCCAAGGAAATATTCGTTCAGGAAGTTGCCGGTGCGCCGCTTACGCATGGCGTAAACAGACAACGCGGCGATCAGCAGCAGATACCCCAGCAGGGGAAGGATAACGTCAGCCTTCATGAGTGTCCTCCAGCGGAATATCGCGGAAAACCGTGCGGATCATCAGCCAGCAGAGAATGATAAACAGCAGCGGGGCGAAAAAGCAGGAGAGTTCAAACCAGCGCGGCAGGCCGGTCACGCCGGGCTGCATGCCGCCCAGCCAGGCGCTGAGCGCCCAGACTGCCAGATACGCCAGCGCCAGCCAGAAGGACCAGCGGGCCTCGCGGTGTGCCTGGATAAAGCGCGCATCCATAAGAGAGCCTTTCATTATGAGCAAAACCAGAAAGAAAAAAGGCCGGACAAGCCGGCCTCAAACAGGGCAACAGGAGAATTACTTCTCCGCCAGACCCAGCTTTTTCTCCAGGTAGTGGATATTGGTTCCACCGTGCTGGAAGTTTTCGTCTGACATGATCTTCATCTGCAGCTCAACGTTGGTCTTGATGCCATCGATGATCAGCTCAGCCAGCGCGTTTTTCATGCGGGCAATCGCCACGTCACGGTTTTCACCATAGGTGATCAGTTTGCCGATCATGGAGTCATAGTAAGGCGGCACGCTGTAACCGGCATAGATATGCGATTCCCAACGCACGCCAAAACCACCTGGCGCATGGAAGCGGGTGATTTTGCCCGGGCTCGGCAGGAAGGTGTTCGGATCTTCCGCGTTGATACGGCACTCCACCGCGTGGCCTTTCACCACGACTTCTTCCTGCTTGATAGAGAGCGGCTGGCCTGCAGCGATACGCAGCTGCTCTTTAATCAGATCCACGCCGGTGATCATCTCGGTAACCGGATGCTCAACCTGAATACGGGTGTTCATCTCAATAAAGTAGAACTCACCGTTTTCATACAGGAACTCGAAGGTACCTGCGCCGCGGTAGCCGATCTCCACGCACGCCTGGGTGCAGCGCTCGCCGATATAGCGGCGCATTTCGCTGGTGATGCCCGGCGCTGGCGCTTCTTCAACCACTTTCTGGTGACGACGCTGCATTGAGCAGTCGCGTTCCGCCAGATAGATAGCGTTGCCCTGGCCATCCGCCAACACCTGAATCTCGATGTGGCGCGGGTTCTCCAGGTACTTCTCCATGTAGACCATATCGTTGTTGAAAGCGGCTTTCGCTTCCGCACGGGTCATGCTGATGGAGTTTTCCAGCTCTTTATCGCTGCGAACAACGCGCATACCGCGTCCGCCGCCGCCGCCGGAGGCTTTGATAATCACCGGATAGCCGATGCGCTTGGCAAAGGCGCGGTTCTTATCCATATCGTCGCCCAGCGGGCCGTCAGAACCCGGCACGCAAGGCACGCCCGCTTTTTTCATCGCGTTGATGGCGGAAACTTTGTCGCCCATCAGGCGAATCGTGTCGGCGCGCGGGCCGATGAAAATAAAGCC
Organism: Mixta gaviniae; assembly: GCF_002953195.1. Classification (GTDB taxonomy): domain Bacteria; phylum Pseudomonadota; class Gammaproteobacteria; order Enterobacterales; family Enterobacteriaceae; genus Mixta; species Mixta gaviniae. The sequence continues at coordinate 517,117 of NZ_CP026377.1, forward strand.
GGAGCGCTCAACCTGCTCGGCAAAGTCGGCGTTTTCTGACAGGAAGCCGTAGCCCGGGTGAATCGCTACCGCACCGGTAATTTCCGCAGCGGAGATCAGCGCCGGAATGTTCAGGTAGCTTTTAACCGAGGGCGCCGGACCGATACATACGGTCTCGTCCGCCAGCAGCACATGTTTCAGATCGCGATCCGCCGTTGAGTGTACCGCTACGGTTTTGATGCCCAGTTCTTTACAGGCACGCAAAATGCGCAGGGCGATCTCACCGCGGTTAGCAATAACAATTTTATCCAGCATGGTGCGCCTCGTTATTCGATGACGACCAGCGGCTCGTCAAACTCAACAGGTTGACCGCTCTCGACCAGGATAGCTTTAACCACGCCCGCCTTGTCTGCTTCGATCTGGTTCATCATCTTCATGGCTTCAACGATGCACAGGGTATCGCCGATATTCACTTTCTGACCGACTTCGACAAACGCTTTCGCGTCCGGGCTCGGCGTACGATAGAAGGTGCCGACCATCGGAGAGCGTACGATATGCCCGCTCAGTTCCGCAGCGGCAGGCGCTTCGATCGCCGGCGCAGCGGCAGGCGCGACGGCGTTGGCCAGAGCAGGCTGCGGAGCCGGCATGGCATAAGCCTGTTGCATCATCGGATAAGCGGGAGCTGCAGGTGCGCGGCTGATGCGAACAGATTCCTCGCCTTCGGAAATCTCAAGTTCGGCGATACCGGATTCTTCAACCAGTTCGATCAGTTTTTTAATCTTACGAATATCCATGAGTGTGGTTCCGTACTCTATTTAATTTGGTTTGACAGGCGTTTTACTGCCGTTTGTAAAGCCCAGGAGTAACCGTCGACGCCAAGTCCACAGATTACGCCGGCAGCAATATCAGAAAGCCAGGAATGGTGGCGAAAGGGCTCGCGGGCATGTACGTTGGTGATATGCACTTCGATAAAAGGGATATCCACCGCCAGCAATGCATCGCGCAGCGCCACGCTGGTATGCGTAAAGGCCGCCGGGTTAATGACGATGTAATCGACATTGCCTCTCGCCTCGTGAATACGCTCAATCAGAACGTGTTCTGCATTCGACTGCAAATGGCTCAGTTTCACATTCAACGCGCTGGCCTGCGATGTCAGATCGTCAACGATCCCGGTCAGCGTGCTGTGCCCATATTTTTCCGGTTCGCGCGTCCCCAGCAGATTGAGGTTGGGACCGTTCAAGAGCAGAATATGAAAATCATGCGCCATTTTGCTGCTATCTCCTGCAATAATCGAGGCATCGCGTAAAATACCTCGTGAGAAGCCATTTGTCACCTTTCTGGAGGCGAAAAATAGGTCTTCGCTGCAACTGAAGCCGGGCATTATAACGATTTCGTTGCTTTTGGCAGCTAAATACTGGTCTTATCTGCGAAGATTATCAACCACGCTGAAGGAAACTTTTCGCGAAACTGAGCGGATATGTGGGATGCGGCACAGATTGCGCCGCTATTTTGCAAACCAGCGCCAAAACTTTTTATAGCGCCAGGCGAGCAGGATAAGTGCGAAAAGAGCGTAGATCAGCGGCTGCGGCGAAAGCACTTTTACCGACCAGATATAGTGAACCGGCGCGAGGATCGCCACCAGATAAATTGTATTGTGCAGCGTTTGCCAGCGGCGTCCCAGTTTTCGCTGCGCCTTCTGGAAAGAGGTCAGCGCCAGCGCCAGCAACACCAGCCAGCTGATAATGCCCAGCGTCAGGTAGGGGCGGGAAAGCAGCTCCGATCCCAGCAGTCGCAGGTTATTAAGGCCCAACTCCAGCAGCGAATAGCTCAGCAGATGCAGGGTCGCCCAGGCAAAACACCACAGCCCCAGCAGGCGCCGCGTGCGTATCAACAACGGCTGGCGGCCATAGCGCGCCAGCGGCGAAACCAGCAGGGTGGCAAGCAGGAACTTCAGCGCCATGCGGCCGGTAAAATGCTGAATATCTTTCGCCGGATCGGCGCTGAAGCCGGTGCCCTGCAGCACCGAGACGATCAGCCATAATAAAGGCAGCGCGCCGGCCAGATGCAGAAGCAGTTTCAGGCCGGTTATCTGTTTTAGCGTCAGACGCACTCAGAAATTCTCCCGTAAATCGAGCCCGCGATAGAGCGACGCCACCTGGTCGCCATAGCCGTTGAACAGCAGCGTCGGCTGACGATCGACATTCAGGATGCCGCCGGCACCGATAAAGCGTTCGGTCGCCTGCGACCAGCGCGGATGATCCACATGCGGATTCACATTGGCGAAAAAGCCATACTCATCCGGCGCCAGCTGATTCCAGGTGGTTGGCGGACGATCGCGCGTCAGCGTGATATGCACAATCGATTTTATGCCCTTAAAGCCATATTTCCACGGCACCGTCAGGCGAATCGGCGCGCCGTTTTGCGGCGGCAGCGCTTTGCCGTAGACGCCGGTGGAGAGCAGCGTGAGCGGATGCATCGCCTCATCCAGACGCAGCCCTTCGACGTAGGGGTAATCGAGCCCGCCGCCGATAAAGCGATCCTTCTGGCCCGGCATCTGATCGGGAGCGTAGACCGTCTGGAAGGCGACAAAGCGCGCGTTGCTGGTGGGTTCGGCGGCTTTCAGCAGCTGGCCCAGCTCAAAGCCGACCCAGGGGATCACCATCGACCAGGCCTCCACGCAGCGCATGCGGTAGATGCGCTGCTGCTGCGGAAAGCGTTTGAAAATATCGTCCATATCGAGCGTAAGCGGCTTAGCCACTTCGCCGTCGATGCGGATTTTCCAGTCATCGGTTTTCAGGCTGCCGGCGTTGGCGGCCGGATCGGCTTTATCGAGCCCGAACTCATAAAAGTTGTTATAGCCGCTGACCTTATCTTCCGGCGTCAGCGGCAGCGACGCCTGCCAGGCCTCCGGCTTGCTGAAATCGAGCGGACGGCCCGCCGGCGCCGGCGGACGGTCGTTGCCCTTGAACCAGGAGAGCAGATCGGCGCGCGCGCCTGCGGGAACGCTAAGCGCCGCAGCGCTTAAACCAAGCGCCTTCAGGATCTGACGGCGCTGCTGATGGAAAATCGTTTCGGGTGTGACATCGGCTTCAGTGAGCTTATTGACCGGCTTCATGACGCTACTCCTGTGCAATCTCCCTACGGCGCGGCAGGGAGCAGATAAGTAAGCATGCAGCAAAAAGCCGAACCGGGGCGACTTTTCCGCTTAAAATGTGAAATTTCCTGGGCGTTTAGCCCCGGCTCACTTTTACCAGCGTACGGCCGGTAATATCATTATTTAACAGGCGGCGCGCCGCGTCGGCGGCGTCGCTCAGCGGCACTTCCGTCGTCGCCTGCTGATAAAAGCTGGCCGGCACGGTTTTTACCAGCCGTTTCCAGGCTTCCAGGCGGCGCGCCGTCGGCGTCTGCACCGAATCGACGCCCTGCAGGCGCACGTTGCGCAGAATAAAAGGCATCACCGAGGTGGGCAGGGCAAAGCCGCCCGCCAGTCCGCAGGCGGCGACGACACCGGCGTAGTGCATCTGCGCCAGCACGCTGGCCAGCACCTTGTCGCCGACGGTATCAATGGCGCCTGCCCAGCGCTGTTTTTCCAGCGGGCGGCTATCGCCGCTGAAGGCGCTGCGCGGCAGCACGTTGACGGCACCCAGCTGGCGCAGATAGTCGGCGTTGCTTTCCCGTCCGCTGACCGCCGTCACCTGATAGCCCAGCGCGCTCAGCAGAGCGACCGCAGTGCTGCCGACGCCGCCGCTGGCGCCAGTCACCAGCACCTCGCCTTTCTCCGGCGTCACGCCGCCTTCCTCCAGCGCCATCACGCACAGCATCGCGGTAAAGCCGGCGGTGCCGAGGATCATCGCCTGACGGCCGCTCAGCCCTTCTGGCAACGGCACCAGCCAGTCGCCGTCGACGCGCGCCTGCTCGGCCAGGCCGCCCCAATGCGTTTCGCCCACGCCGAAGCCGGTCAGCAGAACCTGCTGGCCGACATGAAACCGCGGATCTTCGCTGTGATGCACCATACCGGCGAAGTCGATGCCCGGCACCATCGGAAACTGGCGAATGATTTTGCCTTTGCCGGTAATGGCGAGCGCATCTTTATAGTTAATGCCTGACCAGTTAACATCCACGGTCACGTTACCTGCGGGCAGCTGTTCTGGTGAAATATCGCGCAATACCGTCTGATATACGCCGTCGGATTGTTCAATCACTAAAGCTTGCATGAGATTCTCCTGAATTTTGGTTTTCTTTGGTAACGCCCGGGTCTGGGGCAACTATACTCGCCGAAGGGTCGCGGAGGCTGACCAGCCGCAAATAAACCGCGGATGTCGGCGGTTGTTTAACGCTACCGGCATGAATCGTTGTCGAATGCTCACAATCCGGCACCCGCTTCTGCACGTCAATGGCGTGGTCATAACCGCAGTGAAAAAGGCACAGGGATGCGATTAACCACAAAACTGTCAGCGTTTGTCACGCTGCTTATCACTCTGGCAATGGTGTTAATGCTGGTCGGCAGCGCATTGAGCTTTTTCTGGCTGCGCAGCGAGCGCGTGGAAAAACAGGTGCAGTCGCTGATGACGGAAATCGATCAGGCACTGCTGACGAAAAGCGCCGCCGAGCTTACGCCCTGGCTGCAGCGCACCATGCCGCTGATGGATATCGAACAGCTGCAGATCCGCGAACAGCAAAACGTTATTCTTAATCTTTCGCGTCATCAACATCCGCTGATCGATGACGAACCCAACCGCTTCCGTCGTTACGACCTGCCGCTGCTGCATCAGCAGGGCTGGACGCTGCGCGTGGAGCTGCTCGATCCGGCCAATACCTGGTTTCGTTCCTATGTCGGCTCTTCAACCCTGGTGGTGGTGCTGCTGGTGGCGGCGATCATGATGCTGCTGCTGCTGCCCACGCATCGCTGGCTGTGGCGCCAGCTGAAAGGGATGGAAAGCCTGGAGGCGCGCGCCGCGCGCATTATTGAAGGCGAACGCCGCGGCATCGGGCGCGGCAATGTCAACGAATGGCCGCCGAAAGCGTCGACGGCGATTGACCTGCTGCTGGACGATCTTCATGAGGCGCGCGAACAGCGCACCCGCATCGATACCCTGATTCGCGCTTTTACCGCGCAAGATGCCGCCACCGGCCTGAATAACCGGCTCTTTTTTGATAATCAGCTGGCGACGCTGCTGGAAGATCAGGAGAAGGTCGGCACGCACGGCGTAGTGATGATGATCCGCCTGCCCGATTTCGACAGCCTGAGCGAGGAGTGGGGCCATGCCCCGGTGCAGGAGTATCTGTTTGCGCTGGTGAATATGCTCTCCACCTTTGTGATGCGCTATCCCGGCGCGCTGCTGGCGCGCTATTTCCGCAGCGACTTTATGGTGCTGCTGCCGCATCGCACCTTAAAAGAGGCTGACGGTATTGCCGCCCAGCTGGTTAAAGCGGTGGACGCGCTGCCGCCGACGGCGATGATCGATCGGCAGAATATGCTGCATATCGGCATCAGCGCCTGGCGCAGCGGGCAAACCACGCAACAGGTGATGGAGAGCGTGGAACAGGCGACGCGTCACGCCTCGCTGCAGGGCGGCAACAGCTGGGTCACCGGTGAAGGGACGCCCAGCGATGGCGGACGCGGCAGCGTAAAATGGCGCACGCTGCTGGAACATACCCTGAAACGCGGCGGCCCGCGACTTTACCAAAAGCCTGCGGTGCTGCGCGACGGCCGCGTGCATCATCGTGAACTGCTGCCGCGCATCTATGACGGCGAGAAAGAGCTGCTGGCGGCGGAGTTTATGCCGCTGGTGCAGCAGATGGGGCTGGCGGAGGCGTACGACCGCCAGCTGATGCAGCGCATCCTGACGCTTTCCGCCTGCTGGCCGCAGGAAACGCTGGCGGTGCCCATTACCATTGACTCTTTACTGCAGCCCGGCTTTCAGCGCGTCCTGCGCGATATGCTGCTGCAGTGTACAAAATCGCAGCGCCAGCGTTTTTTATTTGAACTTGCAGAGGCGGAAGTGTGTCAACACTTCAATCGATTGCAGCCGGCGCTGCGTTTACTGCAGGGCTTCGGTTGCCGGCTGGCGGTGAATCAGGCGGGCCTGACGGTGGTTAGCACCGCCTATATCACCCTGGCAGGCGTTGAGCTGATAAAGCTCCACCCGAGCCTGGTGCGCAATATCGATCGTCGTACGGAAAATCAGCTGTTTGTGAAGAGCCTGCTTGAGGTGTGCAGAATGACGCCGACGCAGATTTTCGCCGCCGGCGTCCGCACGCGCGACGAGTGGCAAACGCTTTCGGCACTGGGCGTTGCCGGCGGTCAGGGGGACTTTTTTTCCACCTCGCAGCTGGTGAACAGCAATGTGAAAAAATATTCCCAAAGAGTTCGGGTTTAACCGGATGATTTGACATAATAGCGCGCGGTTTTTGCAGCCGGCGGCTGTTTGCGGCGCTCAGGCGCCGCGGAAATTAAATGTTAGATTTTATAACTGTTATGTCCGCTTACCAGCCCGATTTCGTGGGCATTTAGCTGGTTTTACAGCTGAATAGTGTTGCCTCGCTGCGGCGATCGGGTAACAGGCGCGAGATAGCGTGATTTTTCACCGAAGTAGAACGTTTTTGCGCCTTGTGGCGGCTTCGCGTGGTTGGTAAAGTAAGCGGATTTTATTTTCCGCCCCCAGCTTGCAGGATTATCCTTTAGTATGTTTAAAAAATTTCGTGGCATGTTTTCCAACGACTTGTCCATTGACCTGGGTACTGCGAATACCCTGATTTACGTCAAAGGCCAGGGCATCGTGCTGAATGAGCCCTCCGTCGTGGCTATCCGTCAGGATCGTGCCGGCTCCCCAAAGAGCGTTGCGGCAGTCGGTCATGATGCAAAGCAGATGCTTGGTCGTACGCCGGGCAATATTGCCGCTATTCGCCCAATGAAAGATGGCGTTATCGCCGACTTCTTCGTCACCGAAAAAATGCTGCAGCACTTTATTAAGCAGGTGCATAGCAACAGTTTTATGCGTCCCAGCCCGCGAGTGCTGGTATGCGTTCCGGTCGGCGCCACGCAGGTTGAGCGCCGCGCAATCCGTGAATCCGCTCAGGGCGCAGGCGCGCGTGAGGTCTTCCTGATTGAAGAACCGATGGCGGCGGCAATTGGCGCAGGCCTGCCGGTTTCTGAAGCGACCGGCTCCATGGTTGTGGATATCGGCGGCGGCACCACGGAAGTGGCGGTCATCTCCCTGAACGGCGTAGTCTACTCTTCTTCTGTCCGCATCGGCGGCGACCGTTTCGATGAAGCTATCATTAATTATGTGCGCCGCAACTACGGCTCGCTGATCGGTGAAGCGACCGCCGAGCGTATCAAGCATGAGATCGGCTCCGCCTACCCGGGCGACGAAGTGCGCGAAATTGAAGTGCGCGGCCGTAATCTGGCTGAAGGGGTGCCGCGTGGCTTTACGCTCAACTCCAATGAAATTCTGGAAGCCCTGCAGGAGCCGCTGACCGGCATCGTCAGCGCGGTGATGGTGGCGCTGGAACAGTGTCCGCCAGAACTGGCCTCTGATATTTCAGAGCGCGGCATGGTGTTGACCGGCGGTGGCGCGCTGCTGCGCAACCTCGACCGTCTGCTGATGGAAGAGACCGGCATTCCGGTGGTGGTGGCTGAAGATCCGCTGACCTGCGTCGCACGCGGCGGCGGCAAAGCGTTGGAAATGATCGACATGCACGGCGGCGATTTGTTCAGCGAAGAATAATCTGCCAGAAGGGGGCGCCCGGCGCAGGCCACGCTCCCTTTTCATGATGTCGGGGAATACGCAGAGTTTATGAAGCCAATTTTCAGCAGGGGGCCCTCCCTGCAGCTCCGCCTTTTTCTGGCGGTTATCGTGGCCATCGGCATCATCGTCGCCGACAGCCGCGTGGGTTCGTTTACCCAAATCCGTAACTATATGGACACGGCGGTCAGTCCATTCTATTTCCTGGCCAACGGGCCACGACAAATTCTGGACAGCGTTGCTGAAACGCTGGCCTCCCGCCAGCAGCTGGAACAGGAAAATAAAGCGCTGCAGCGCGAACTCTTTCTGAAAAATAGCGAACTGCTGATGCTGGGACAATACCGGCAGGAAAACGCGCGTCTGCGCGAGCTGCTCGGGTCGCCGCTGCGTCAGGATGAGCAGAAAATGGTGACGCAGGTGATCTCCACCGGCACCGATCCTTACACCGACCAGGTGGTGATTGATAAAGGCAGCGTCAACGGCGTATATGAAGGCCAGCCGGTGATCAGCGATAAGGGCGTGGTCGGGCAGGTAATTGCGGTGGGCCAGATGACCAGCCGCGTGCTGCTGATCTGCGACGCCTCGCACGCGCTGCCGATCCAGGTGCTGCGCAACGATATCCGCGTGATTGCCGCCGGCAACGGCTGCACGGAAGATCTGCAGCTGGAGCATCTGCCGGGCAATACCGATATTCGTGTTGGCGATGTGCTGGTGACCTCTGGCCTGGGCGGCCGTTTCCCGGAAGGCTACCCGGTCGGCGTGGTGTCATCGGTGAAGGTGGATACGCAGCGCGCCTATACGGTGATTCAGGCGCGTCCGACGGCGGGCCTGCAGCGTCTGCGTTATCTGCTGCTGCTGTGGGGCGCGGATCGCAACGGCGATCTGCCGATGGCGCCGGATGAGGTGCATCGCGTGGCGAATGAGCGTCTGATGCAGATGATGCCGCAGGTGCTGCCGCCGGCCGGCGAGATGGGGCCGCCTTCGCCGTCTGAAGCGGGGGGCGCGGCGACATCGCCTGCGGCCCCGGCCGCCGGTCGGTCGGCGGAGAGCCATTCCTCTGGCGGGGCCCGTCCCGCCGCGCAGGGAGGCCAGCCTTGAGCCGCTATCGCAGTCATGGCCGCTGGGTTATCTGGCTCTCCTTCCTGGTCGCGCTGGTGCTGCAAATCATGCCGTGGCCGGACGATCTTTATATGTTCCGGCCCTCCTGGCTGCTGTTGATTCTGATTTACTGGTTGCTGGCGCTGCCCCATCGGGTTAGCGTCGGTACCGGCTTTGTGATGGGCGCCATTATGGATCTCATCTCCGGCTCGACGCTCGGGGTGCGCGCGCTGGCGCTCAGCATCATCGCTTATCTGGTGGCGTTCAAATTCCAGCTGTTCCGCAACCTCGCGTTATGGCAGCAGGCGCTGATGGTGATGGTGCTGTCGCTGGCGATGAACGTGATTGTGTTCTGGGCTGAATTTTTAGTGATCAATATATCGTTCCGCCCGGAGATTTTCTGGAGCAGCGTTATAGACGGTATTTTGTGGCCCTGGCTATTCTTATTGATGAGAAAGATTCGTCGTCAATTCGCTGTTCAATAAGGACAACTATGTTATCCCTTTATCTTGCCTCCGGTTCGCCGCGCCGTCGCGAACTGCTGACGCAGCTTGGCCTGCATTTTGAGCGCGTCATCACCGACGTTGAAGAGCTGCGCCGCGACGAAGAAAGCGCGCAGCACTATGTGCGTCGTCTGGCGCGCGAAAAGGCGCAGGCGGGCGTCGCGGTCGCGCCGCAGGATCTGCCGGTGCTGGGCGCGGATACCATTGTGGTGCTGAACGGCGAAGTGCTAGAAAAGCCGCGCGACGCGGCGCACGCGGCGGAAATGCTGGCGCGCCTGTCGGGCAAAACCCATCAGGTGATGACGGCGGTGGCGCTGGCCGATCGCCAGCGCGAGCTGGATTGCCTGGTGCTGACCGAGGTCACCTTTCGACTGCTGACGCCGCAGGATATCAGCGACTATATCGCCAGCGGCGAACCGATGGATAAAGCCGGCGCCTATGGCATCCAGGGGCTTGGCGGCAATTTTGTCAGAAAAATTAACGGAAGCTATCACGCGGTGGTTGGCCTGCCGCTGGTGGAAACCAGCGAGCTGCTCAGCCATTTTCAGTCATTGCGTGAGGTGGGTGAGAGGACATGATGACGGCTGAGCTACTGGTTAATGTTACGCCATCGGAAACGCGCGTGGCCTATATTGACGGCGGGATCCTGCAGGAAATCCATATCGAGCGTGAAGCGAAGCGCGGCATCGTCGGCAATATCTATAAAGGGCGCGTCAGCCGCGTGCTGCCCGGCATGCAGGCCGCCTTTGTTGATATTGGCCTGGATAAGGCCGCCTTTCTGCACGCCTCCGATATTATGCCGCATACCGAATGCGTGGCGGGCGAAGAGCAAAAGAATTTCAGCGTCAGGGATATCGCCGAGCTGGTGCGACAGGGACAGGATCTGATGGTACAGGTGGTGAAAGATCCGCTGGGCACCAAAGGGGCACGCCTGACCACCGATATTACGCTGCCCTCGCGCTACCTGGTCTTTATGCCGGGCGCCTCGCATGTCGGCGTCTCGCAGCGCATTGAAAGTGAAGCGGAGCGCGATCGCCTGAAGGCGGTGGTTTCCGCCTACTGCGACGAACAGGGCGGATTTATTATCCGCACCGCCGCCGAGGGGATCGGCGAAGAGGAGCTGGCGCAGGACGCGGCGTTTCTCAAACGCCTGTGGACCAAGGTGATGGAGCGCAAAAAGCGCAACAAAACCCGCTGTCGCCTCTATGGCGAGCTGGCACTGGCGCAACGCGTACTGCGCGATTTCGCCGGCGCCGCGCTCGATCGCATCCGCGTCGATTCACGCCTGACCTATGAGCTGTTGCTGGAGTTCACCTCCGAATATATGCCGGAGATGACGGCCAAGCTGGAACACTACAGCGGCAAACAGCCGATCTTCGATCTGTACGACGTAGAGAACGAGATCCAGCGTTCGCTCGATCGCAAGGTGGAGCTGAAGTCGGGCGGCTACCTGATCATCGACCAGACCGAAGCGATGACGACCATCGACATCAATACCGGCGCCTTCGTCGGCCATCGCAATCTGGATGAAACCATCTTCAATACCAATATTGAAGCGACCCAGGCGATCGCGCGCCAGCTGCGGCTGCGCAACCTGGGGGGCATTATTATTATCGACTTTATCGATATGAATAATGAGGAGCATCGCCGTCGGGTGCTGCATTCGCTCGATAGCGCGCTGAGTAAAGATCGGGTGAAAACCAGCATTAACGGTTTCTCCGCGCTGGGGCTGGTGGAGATGACGCGTAAACGCACCCGCGAAAGCATCGAACATGTGCTGTGCCAGGACTGCCCGGTCTGCAAAGGGCGCGGCACGCTGAAAACCGTCGAAACCGTCTGCTATGAGATCATGCGCGAGATCGTGCGCGTGCATCACGCCTACGACTCCGACCGTTTTCTGGTCTACGTCTCCCCGACCGTCGGCGAAGCGTTGAAAAGTGAAGAGTCGCACGCGCTGGCCGAAGTTGAGCTGTTTGTCGGCAAGCAGGTGAAAGTGCAAATCGAGCCGCTCTACACCCAGGAGCAGTTTGACGTGGTGATGATGTAAAGTCTGCTTAAGATTTTGGCCCGCATTTGCGGTTTCTCTCCGGTCAAGCGCTAAAAATGCGCGCCTGTTTCAGGTAAACTGTGCCTGATTTGCTTCTCCCTGCTGTTGCTGCAATGGCACATGGGAATGTGAGCCAGCTTATTCATCCGTTCAGTTTGCGCAAGACAAGGAGAGGTGTGTGTGAGGCAACTGCCCAGGATCCTGTTACTTACAGGCGCAGCGGTGATCGTCATCGTCGCGCTACTGGTCAGTGGTTTGCGGCTGTTGATGCCGCATATCGATCGCCACCGCGACACGCTGCTGAACGCCGTCTCCTCGGCCACCGGTTTAACGGTGGATGCCGCCTCGCTGCAGGGGCGGTGGGAAAACTTCGGCCCGACGCTGGATGCGCGCCAGCTGGCGGTGGCGCTGCCTGACGGCGGCGCGCTGCATATCGGCCGCGTCACGCTGGCGCTGGATGTCTGGCAATCTCTGCTGCATGCCCGCTGGCAATTCCGCGAATTAACCTTCTGGCAGCTCGATCTCGACAGCCGTTCGCCGCTGGTCAGCAACGACGCCAACAATCACAACCTCAAAGCGGGCCAGATCAACGATCTCTTTCTGCGTCAGTTCGACCATTTTGATTTGCGCGACAGCCGCATCCGTTTTCAAACCCTTTCGGGACAGCGGGCCGAACTGGCGATCCCGCGTCTGAGCTGGCTGAATGAAAAAGCGCGCCACCGGGCGGAAGGCGAAGTCAGCCTCTCCAGCTTTACCGGGCAGCATGGTGTGGTGCAGGTCCGGCTGGATTTGCGCGACGAAAACGGCCTGTTGAACAACGGCCGCATCTGGATGCAGGCGGACGATGTCGACGTTAAGCCCTGGCTGGGGCAGTGGATGCGCGATAACACCACCCTGCAGAGCGCCCGCTTCAGTCTGGCAGCGTGGCTGAGCCTGAAAGAGGGTGAAATTTATGACGGCGACGTCTGGCTTAAGCAGGGCGGCGCGCGCTGGCAGGGTGATAAGCGGCCACACCGGCTGGAGGTGGATAATCTGACGCTGCACCTGGCGCGCTGGCGCAGCGGCTGGACCGTGACCCTACCGCAAAATAGCTTCAGCACCGACGGCGCGCCCTGGCCGAAAGGGCATTTCGCGCTGGCATGGCTGCCGGCGCGCGGCGACGCGCGCGGCCCGGATGGCGAAGAAGAGTTACGCGTACGCGCCACCGGCCTCAACCTGCAACGGCTTGAACCCCTGATCCCGCTCTTCTCGCGCCTTTCACCGCAGATGCTGGAAAACTGGCGCACCCTGCATCCACAGGGCGAAATTGATGCGCTGGCGCTCGATATCCCGCTACGCCAGCCGGACCAGACCCGTTTTCAGGCGCGCTGGCGCGATATGAGCTGGCAGCACTGGCAGCTGCTGCCTGGCGCCCAGCACGTTACCGGCGCGCTGAGCGGCAGCCTCGCCGACGGTCGGGTGGATATTCGCGTTAACGATGCGGTGATGCCTTACGGCACCCTGTTCCGCGCGCCGCTGGAGATTGCGCAGGCGAGCGGCACCCTGAGCTGGCAGCAGAGTAAAAACGCGCTGGCGCTGCAGGGACGTAATCTCGATATTCAGGCCCGATCGCTCTGGGCCAGAGGAGATTTTAGCTATCGTCAGGGAACCGGCCTGGCGCCGCGGCTGGATATTCTGGCCGGGATCAACGTCACCAATGCCGGCGACGCCTGGCGCTATTTTCCGGAGCCGTTGATGGGCACCGGTTTAACCAACTATCTCAGCGGCGCCATCAAAGGCGGGCAGGTCTCCAACGCCACGCTGCTGTTCGCCGGCAATCCGAAGCTTTTTCCTTTCCGCCATAACGACGGCATGTTTGAAGTCTGGGTACCGCTGCGCAACGCCAGCTACGCCTTCCAGCCGGGCTGGCCGTCGATTGATAAGCTCGATATCGATCTCGATTTCGTAAACGACAGCCTGTGGATGAAGGCGCAGCAGGCGATGCTGGGCAAGGTGCAGGCGAACAACGTCAGCGCGGTGATCCCGGATTACCTGAAAGAGAAGCTGTTAATTAACGGCGATCTGCGCGGCGAGGCGGCCGATATCCGTGACTATTTCAATCAGACCCCGCTGCGCACATCGCTGGGCGCGGCGCTGGATGAACTGCAGCTTGGCGGCCAGACCGGCGGCCATCTGAAGCTGGATATCCCGCTGGATGGCAAGCTGGTGCATGCGCGTGGCGACGTGCAGCTTAAGGATAACGCGCTATTCGTCGCGCCGCTGAATACCCGGCTTACCGGCCTGAACGGCAGCTTTACCTATGACAACGGCAACTTGCGCAGCGATACGTTGCAGGCCAGCTGGTTCGGTCAGCCGGTGAGGGTCAATTTCCATACCGAAGAGCAGCCGCAGGCGTATCAGATCGGCGTCAACCTGGCCGCCGACTGGCAGGTTAACCGGCTCTCTCCTTTGCCATCCGGCGTCAGCCAACAGCTGAGCGGTACATTTCCCTGGCAGGGCGACGTGGCGATCACGCTGCCGCATAGCGGCGGCGCGAACTATAAAATCAACCTCGCCGGCGATTTAAAAGATGTCGACAGCCGTTTGCCGGCGCCGCTCGATAAGGCGCGCGGCAGCGCGATGCCGCTGAAGGCGAGCGTAACGGGCGATCTGCATCATTTCGATCTGGAAGGCGCGGTGGCAAACCAACACCGTTTCAACAGCCGCTGGCTGCTGGGCAAGGAGCTGCGTCTCGATCGCGGCATCTGGCTGAATGACGCGCGCACCACGCCGGCGCTCCCCGCGACGCGCGGCATGGAGCTGAATCTGCCGCCGCTGGACGGCGACAGCTGGCTGCAGCTGCTGATGGCGAAAGAGGGCGCGTCGCCGGGCGCGTCAAAGAAAAAGGCGGGCGCGGAAGACGCGCCGTCAGCGAGCCTGAGTAAAAATGCGCTGCCGGGCGATATCACCCTCAGCACGCCGGCTCTCCAGCTGGCGGGCCAGCAGTGGCATGATACGGCGGTTACGCTGCGCCAGCTGATGGCGGGCGGTATGCAGGCCGAGGCGAAAGGGCGCGAAATCAGCGGTAAGCTCGATATGCCCGCCAGCGGCCCGTGGCGCGCCCATCTTGCCTGGCTTTACTACAATCCGGAATGGACGAAACGCGGTGACGGCGCGGCTTCTTCGCCGCCGCAGCAGAGCAGCGCTATCAGTTTTGCCGGCTGGCCGGCGCTGCAGCTGAGCTGCGACGACTGCTGGCTACGCGGCCAGAAATTTGGCCGCATGCAGGCGAACCTGACGCCGCGCGGAGATACGCTGGCGCTGAGCGACGGCCTGGTGGATACCGGCAGCTCGCGCCTTGAGGTCAACGGCGAGTGGGTAAACCGCCCCGACGATCAGCGCACTTCGCTAAAGGGGAAACTCAGCGGCAGCAATATCAATAACGCCACCAACTGGTTCGGCGTCAATACACCGCTGCGCGACGCCTCGTTTATGCTGGATTACGATCTACACTGGCGTGCCGCGCCGTGGCAGCCTTCAGAATCCTCGCTGAGCGGCGTGCTGAAAACCCACTTCGGCAAAGGGCAGATCGCCGACGTCAGCAGCGGCCGCGCCGGTCAGCTGCTGCGGCTGGTCAGCTTCGATGCGCTGCTGCGCAAGCTGCGTTTCGACTTCAGCGATACTTTCAGCGAAGGGTTCTGGTTCGACTCGATTAACGGCACGGCGTGGATCAAAGATGGCGTGATGCAGACCGATAACCTGCTGGTGGACGGCCTGGAGGCGGATATCGCCATGCAGGGCAAGCTGGATCTGGTGCGACGGCAGATCGATATGGAAGCGGTGGTGGCGCCGGAGATCTCCGCCTCGGTAGGCGTGGCGACCGCCTTCGCCATTAATCCGGTGGTCGGCGCGGCGGTCTTCGCCGCCAGTAAAGTACTGGGTCCGCTGTGGAATAAAATTTCCCTGTTGCGCTATCACATCAGTGGTCCGATTGATAAACCGGAAATTAATGAAGTATTGCGCAAGCCGCGTGAAAAGAGCGCGAAGTGAATTTGACGCCGCAGGGGAATTACCGCAGGCTATAGCAATAATGTCACACAACGAGTGAGAAACGATGAGTCTGAATCTGGTAAGTGAGCAATTGCTAACTGCGAACAACATCAATCAGCAGGATCTGTTCACCCTGCTTGGGCAGCTTTCAGAACGTCGTCTGGATTATGCCGATCTCTATTTCCAGTCCAGCTACCACGAATCCTGGGTGCTGGAAGACCGCATTATTAAAGATGGCTCCTGGAATATCGACCAGGGCGTCGGCGTACGCGCCGTCAGCGGCGAGAAAACCGGCTTCGCCTATGCCGATCAGATCACCCTGAACGCGCTGCAACAGAGTGCGCAGGCGGCGCGCAGCATCGTGCGCGAGCAGGGCGACGGCCGGGCGCAGGCGCTGGCGGCAATCAATCATCGTGCGCTCTACCCGGTAAACGATCCGCTGCAGAGCCTGTCGCGCGAAGAGAAAATCGCCCTGCTGCACCGCGTGGACAGCGCGGCGCGCGCAGCGGACAAACGCGTGCAGGAAGTGAGCGCCAGCCTGACCGGCGTCTATGAGCTGGTGCTGGTGGCGGCCACCGACGGCACGCTGGCGGCGGATGTACGCCCGCTGGTGCGCCTGTCGGTCAGCGTATTAGTCGAAGAAGACGGCAAGCGTGAGCGCGGCTCCAGCGGCGGCGGCGGACGTACCGGCTACGATTTCTTCCTGGCGGACGAAGCGGGCGAAGTGCGCGCGGAAAGCTGGGCGCGCGAAGCGGTGCGTATGGCGCTGGTTAACCTCTCCGCAGTGGCGGCGCCGGCAGGCTCGATTCCGGTAGTGCTGGGCGCGGGCTGGCCGGGTGTGCTGCTTCATGAGGCCGTGGGTCACGGTCTGGAAGGCGACTTTAACCGTCGCGGTACCTCCATGTTTAGCGGCCAGATGGGCAAGCAGGTTGCTTCTGAACTCTGTACGGTGGTGGATGACGGCACCCTCAGCGGCCTGCGCGGCTCGCTGGCGATCGACGACGAAGGCGTGCCGGGCCAGTATAATGTACTGATCGAAAACGGCGTGCTGAAAGGGTATATGCAGGACAAGCTTAACGCGCGTCTGATGGGCGTCGCGCCGACCGGCAACGGACGCCGCGAATCCTATGCGCATCTGCCGATGCCGCGTATGACCAATACCTATATGCTGGCCGGGCACTCGACGCCGCAGGAGATTATCGAAAGCGTCGAGTATGGCCTCTATGCGCCGAACTTCGGCGGCGGCCAGGTGGATATCACCTCCGGCAAGTTCGTCTTCTCCACTTCAGAAGCCTATCTGATTGAGAAAGGCAAAGTGACCCGTCCGGTGAAGGGCGCTACGCTTATCGGCTCCGGCATTGAAGCGATGCAGCAGATCTCGATGGTCGGCAACGATCTGGCGCTGGATAAAGGTGTCGGCGTCTGCGGCAAAGAGGGGCAGAGCCTGCCGGTCGGCGTCGGCCAGCCGACTCTGAAGCTGGATCGTCTGACCGTCGGCGGCACCGCCTGATAACGCCTCTCCCCTGGCGACATCGGCGCCAGGGGAATTATCCGCCGCTCTCGCGGTGTTCCTGATAGATCTGCGCCACCTTTTTAAACCAGGCGCTGAGATAGTCGATACAGACCTGTACCTTCAGCGGCAGCTTATCTTTCTGGGTATACAGCGCATAGACCGGGCGCGGATCGGACTGATAGCGGCTAAAAAGAATTTCCACCTCGCCCGCCTTAATCTCTTCAATCACCCACATCAAGGGCACGTACGCGATACCGCAGCCCGCTTTCAGCCAGCGGATCAGGGTTTGCGAATCGTTAGTGACGAAGCGCCCCTGCGGCGAAAGGTGGGTGCTGATGCCTTCGGGCGCCACCAGCTCAAAATCGCTGTCCGGACGCACGCTATATTCCAGCCAGGAGAAGTTGGCGATATCGGCGGGCTTCTCCGGCGTACCGTGCTGCTCGAGATAATGTTTTGCCGCGCAGACCACCATCGGCATTGAGCCGAGCCGCCGCGAAAAGAGGCTGGAATCCTGCAGCGCGCCGACGCGGATCACCACGTCGAGGCCGTCGGCGATCAGATCGGGCGCCGGAATGCCGGTCACCAGATTAACCGTCAGGCCAGGGTATTCCTGTAGCATTTCGGCTGTCATGGTCGCCAGCACATTCTGCGCCATAGTAGAGGAGCTGCCGATGCGCAGCGTGCCGATGGGCGAATTATTAAATGCGTAGAGCTGCTCATGTACCTGATGCGCTTCGGTCAGCATCCGGCGGCAGCCCTGATAATAGATGCGTCCCGCCTCGGTGAGGCCGATGCTGCGCGTACTGCGATTGAGCAATTTAACCTGTAGCTCATCTTCCAGTTTCGCCACAATCTGGCTGATAGAAGAGACACTCATCTGCAGCTGCCGTGCGGCGGCGGTAAATGAGCCTAATTCAACCACTTTGGCGAAAACTGACATGCCTTTCAGACGTTCCATTATTCACTCTGGCTTAAAAGTGATTTAGATCACATTATGTAGATAACTTATAGTCAGGCGCGTTACTATATGACGCCGGGTTGCCGTCTGGTTACTCACCTTCTGTGTCAAAGTATGTAGTACACGCTATGCTTTAGGTTCTGATATTCGTCTGACAGTGTACCTGTCGTCCGACCATCATCAACCCATCATGCGAAACCGCCTGTAGCAACGGGGCGGCTTCGTGTTGGCATAACGGAAAGGCCCGGTTACGTATCAACAAGGATAAAAGATGAGTGTGTTACCGGTTATTGTCATATTTGGGCTCTCTTTCCCGCCCATATTTTTTGAAATCATCGTTTCGCTTTTGCTGTTCTGGCTGGTGCGCCGCGTACTGCTGCCGGTCGGTATCTATGATTTTGTCTGGCATCCGGCGCTGTTTAACACCGCTCTCTATTGCTGCCTGTTTTATCTGGTATCCCGTCTGTTCGTCTGAGGTTTTAAGTGAAAGCTCTAATAAGAAAAATTGCGCGCTATGCCATTACCCTGATTCTGGTTGCGATCGCCGTCGTCGTCGTGTTCCGCGCCTGGGCTTTTTACACTGAGTCGCCCTGGACGCGTGATGCGAAATTCACCGCCGACGTGGTGGCGATTTCGCCGGATGTGACCGGTTTGATCACCGATGTGCGCGTACGCGACAACCAGTATGTGAAGAAGGGTGACGTGCTGTTCACCATCGATCAGCCGCGTTTCCAGAAAACGCTGGCGGAGGCGGAAGCGGACGTGCAGTACTATCAGTCGCTGGTGGATGAGAAACGGCGTGAGGCGGCGCGGCGTAATAAGCTGGGCGTGATCGCCATGTCGCGCGAAGCGATCGAGCAGTCGAACAACGATTTACAAACCTCTGAACATCAGCTGGCGAAAGCGCAGGCCACGCGCGATCTGGCGAAGCTCGATTTGGAGCGCACGGTGATCCGCGCGCCGTCCAACGGCTGGGTCACCAACCTGAATGTCTTTACCGGCGAGTTTATTAACCGCGGCACCACCTCGGTGGCGCTGGTGAAAGCGGATTCCTACTACATTATGGCCTATATGGAAGAGACCAAGCTGGAAGGGATCCGTCCGGGCTATCGCGCCGAAATTACCCCGCTGGGCAGCGAGCGCGTGCTGCGCGGTACGGTGGATTCCATCGCCGCCGGCGTGACCAACAGCAGCAGCAGTGTCGACAGCAAAGGGATGGCGACCATCGATTCCAACCTGGAGTGGGTACGCCTGGCGCAGCGCGTGCCGGTTAAGATCCGTCTCGATCGCCAGCAGGGTAACCTCTATCCAGCCGGCACCACCGCGACGGTAGTGGTCACCGGCGAGAAAGATCGCGAACAGGCGCCGCAGTCGCCGCTTGCCCGGCTGCTGCACCGCCTGCGTGAGTTCGGTTAAGCGGGGGCGTGATGCAACTCGAACGGCTACGCTTCCCGGTTAAGCTGACTTTCGCCCTGCTGGCGGCGCTGCTGGTCGGTTTTCACTTTAATCTGGAAACGCCGCGCTGGGCGGTGATGACCGCCGGCATCGTGGCGGGCGGTACTGCGTTCGCCGCCGGCGGCGATCCTTACTCCGGCGCGCTGCGTCACCGCGGCATGCTGCGTATTATCGGCACCTTCCTTGGCTGCCTGGCGGCGCTGGTGATTATGATCGCCACCATCCGCGCGCCGGTGGTGATGCTGCTGCTCTGTTGCATCTGGGCGGGCGTCTGCGTCTGGCTTTCCTCCCTTATCCGCGTTGAAAACTCCTATGCGCTGGGGCTGGCGGGCTATACCGCGCTGATTATTGTGGTCAGCGTCGATATGTTCCCCGGCGGCACGCCGATGCTGGCGCCGCAGTTCGCCGTCGAGCGCTGCAGCGAAATCGTCATCGGCATTGTCTGCGCTATCCTGGCGGATATGATTTTCTCGCCGCGCTCGATTAAAAAAGTGATCGACAAAGAGATCGAATCGCTGCTGCTGGAGCAGTATCGTCTGCTGCAGCTCTGCGTGGCGCATGGCGATAAGGATGAGGTGGATAAGGCCTGGGGCAACCTGGTGCGCCGCACCACTACCCTTAACGGCATGCGCAGCCAGCTGATTATGGAATCGTCGCGTTGGCAGCGTGCCAACCGCCGTCTCAAGGCGCTGCATACGCTGTCGCTGACGCTGATTACCCAGGCGGCGGAAACCTTCCTGATCCAGAATTCGCGCCCGGAATATATTGCGCCGCAGTATCGCCTGCTGATGGAAAAAGAGGTGAATAACCTCGGCGATCTGCACAAGCATCTGAAAACCCTGCGCCGCGTGATCGGTGCCTCTGGCAGCAAAAGCACGCCGCTGACGCTGGCGAGCTGGGTCGGGGCGGCCACGGACTACCTGCTGCTGTTGAAGGGCGTTCAGACCAACAGCAGCATCGGCCAGCAGGAAGAGGCGATTCTGAAAGAGGATGTGGAGGTGGTGCGCGCCCGCTCGGCGGAGACGCATCACGCGATGATCAACGGCATCCGCACCTTTGTCGCCACCGCGCTGGGCTCGCTGTTCTGGCTCTATACCGGCTGGACCTCCGGCAGCGGCTGCATGATAATGCTGGCAGTGATCACCGCGCTGGCGATGCGCGCGCCGAACCCGTTGATGATGGCGAAAGATTTTCTGTACGGCATGACGGTGGCGGTGCCGCTCGGGGCGCTCTACTTTATGGTGATCATGCCCGCCACGCAGCAGAGCATGCTGCTGCTCTGCATCGCCATTGGCACACTGGCGTTTGTCGCCGGCATCTTTATTCAGCGGCGGCAGCTCGGCACGCTGGGCGCTTTTGTCGGCACGCTTAACGTGCTGGTGCTGGATAACCCGATGACCTTTTCCGTCGATGCGTTTCTCGACAGCGCGCTGGGACAGGTGATCGGCTGTTTCGTCGCGCTGATGGTGATCCTGATTATTCGCGATAACTCGCGCGCGCGTACTGGCCGCACGCTGCTGAACCGCTTTATGTACGCTGCGGTCTCGGCGTTGACCACCAATCAGGCGCGGCGGAAAGAAAATCACCTGCCTGCGCTCTATCAGCAGCTGTTTCTGCTGCTGAATCTGTTTCCGGGCGATATCGACAAGTACCGCATCGCGCTGACGCTGATCATCGGCCACCAGCGGCTGCGTAATGCAGAGATCCCGGTCAATGCCGATCTCTCGGCGTTCCATAAGCAGCTGCGCTACACCGCCGATCGGGTGATCGCCTCACGCAGCGACGATAAACGGCGCTACTATTACCAGCGCCTGCTGCGCGAGTTCGAGACCTATCAGGAGAAACTGACGCAGTATGACGCGCCGCTGAGCGTAACGGAGCCGGTGAAGCGGCTGGCCGATATGCTGAAAAAATATCAGCACACGCTGATTAACACCTGATCCCACGCCGGCGCCGCCCTGACGCCGGCACTTTCGCCTTTTTTCCCCGGTTTCATCCTGCCCAAAGGCCAAATGCGCGGCCTTTGCCAACTATACTTGGCTCTACAGGATGCTAAAAACAGGAGCGAAAAATGCCTCATTCCCTGCAGGATAACGATCTTTTCCAGACCGGCTGTTTGATTAACGGCCAGTGGCATACCCTTACTGACACCTTCGATGTGCTGAACCCGGCGACCGGCGAAACCCTCGCGCAAGTGGCGAAAGGCGGTAAAAAAGAGACGGAGCAGGCTATCGCAGCGGCGCAGAAAGCCTTTCCCGCCTGGCGCGCGCTGACGGCGAAGCAGCGTTCAGAGATCCTCTACCGCTGGTATCAGCTGATTATTGACAATAAACGCTGGCTGGGCGAACTGATGACGGCGGAGCAGGGCAAGCCGCTGAAAGAGGCGGAAGGGGAAGTGGAATACGCCGCCAGTTTTATTCAGTGGTTCGCCGAGCAGGCCAAACGCATTAACGGCGAAATCATCCCTCCGGCGAAAACCGGCGCACGCATTCTGGCGACGCGCGAGCCGATTGGCGTCGTGGCTGCCATCACGCCGTGGAATTTCCCGATGGCGATGCTGACGCGCAAGCTGGGCCCGGCGCTGGCGGCGGGCTGCACCGGTATTATCAAGCCGGCCAACAACACGCCGCTTTCCGCTTTCGCGCTGCTGGCGCTGGCGAAAAAGGCCGGTGTGCCTGATGGCGTACTGAACGGCGTTGCCGGCGATACGCATGCCATCAGCGACGCCATTATGGCCAGTGACGCGGTGCGCAAAATCTCCTTTACCGGCTCGACCGCCGTGGGGAAAACGCTGATGCGCAATGCCGCCGAGACGATGAAAAAGATCTCGATGGAGCTGGGCGGCAACGCGCCTTATATCGTGTTTGAAGATGCCGACATCGATGCGGCGGTAAAAGGCGCCATCGCTAATAAATTCCGTAACGCGGGCCAGGTGTGCGTCAGCGTTAACCGTTTCTTTATTCATGAGACGGTTTACGATCGCTTCGTCAACCAGTTGGCGGAAGAGGTAAAGCAGCTGAAGGTCGGCAACGGCATGGAGGAGGGGGTAGTGGTCGGCCCGCTGATCAATGCCGCAGCGGTAGAGAAAGTCGAAGAGCATGTTAACGACGCGCAGGCCAAAGGCGGGCGTATCGTGGCGGGCGGCGCGCGTCACGCGCTGGGCGGCAATTTCTGGCAGCCGACGGTGATCGCCGACGCCAGCGAGGAGATGAAGCTGGCGCGCGAGGAGACGTTCGGCCCGGTGGCCGCCTGCTTCCGCTTCGCCAGCGAGGAGGAGGTGATTGAGCGCGCCAACGCCACTGAATATGGTCTGGCGGCCTACTTCTATACGCAGAATCTGCAGCGGGTCTTCCGCGTCTCCGCCGCGCTGGAGAGCGGCATGATCGGCATTAACGAATGTGCCGTCTCGACCGAGCTGGCCCCGTTCGGCGGCGTGAAAGAATCCGGGCTGGGACGCGAAGGATCGATATTGGGCATTGAGGAGTATCTGGAAGTCAAAGCCCTGCATATTGGTGGCCTTTAACCCCATCGGGCGCGCAGGCGCCCGATGACGCATTACGGAGCAGCCGGCATGAAGAAAGAGAGTTTTGACTTTAATGAGATCGTCGATCAGGCGCATTTTTATCGTCAGTTCAGTGAACGCTTCGCGCTGTCAGACCAGTTAATCGTCGATTTAGATTCGCTATGGGATGCTGTTACCGAATCCTTGCCGTTACCGGTAGAGATTGAGTTTATCCATCTCGGCGCAGGACAAAAGCGTCGCTACGGCGCGCTGATCCTGCTGTTTGACGAGGCGGAAGAGGAGCTGGAAGGAAAGCTGCGTTTCAACGTACGCCCGTCCTGACCGGCCCCGACGAAAAGATGACATAAAAAAGGCCCCAACGTACGGGGCCAAAGGGTTCGTCAGGCAGTTGACGAGGAATTACTTATAGAGTTCCGCCGTAGCGTGCCAGCTGTCGCCGGTGCGCGCTTCGATAATGCGGTAAGCGCGCGCGCCCTGCGCATCCGCTTTCTGAGAAAGCTGCGCGCGGTAGTCCATCGGCGAACCGCCGACGCCGCTGGCGGTAATGATCCCCGCAGACTGCAATTGCTGCGCCTGTTGCTGAGTGACCAGTTCCGCGGCGGAAGCGCCAAACGTCGCCATTATCAGCAGGCCAACAGCAGAAACAGCTGTTTTCATCTTCATTATTCGACTCCTCCTGCGATCAACAACCTGCGGGTTACACATCAAGACCAGGTCATCGATGCCAGATTCAGGCGTGCGCCTGATGATTATTTATAGATTTCAGCGGTAGCGTGGTAGTTACCGTTGTTGTAGGCCTCAACGACGCGGTAGGCAGAAGCGCCCTGTTTGTCCGCTTTCTGCGACAGATGTTCGCGGATAGTGGTCGGGCTGCCGTCGATGCCGCTTACGGAGATGGTGCCGATCGGCTGCAGATTCTGGCTGGCGACATCCTGCGGTGTCACCAGCTCGGCAGCGTTGGCGCCGAATGAGAGAACAGTTGCGAAACTTAAAGCAGCAAGGGTGAATGCGGTTTTCATGGTATGACTCCAGAGTATTCAGTGATGACGGCAGCCTGCATGGCTTGATAGCGTTTTTTATATTTGGGGCTGCCTGATTTATCGGTATAGCTGCTGGCCTGTGCCAGCGTAGGGCTTATTTATACAGTTCGGCGGTGACGTGCCAGGTGTCGTTGTTGCGCGCTTCGATGATGCGGTAAGCGCTGGCGCCTTCACGTTCAGCTTTTGCCTGCAGCGCCTGATGAATATCCATCGGAACGCCTGCGACGCCGCCCATGCTTACAGTGCCAACCGGCTGCAGGTTTTGCGCCTGTTCGGCATTAACAGATTCGGCGGCGAAAGCGCCGAACGACAGCATAGAAAGCAGGCTGGCTGCAGCGATAGTAGTTTTAATGTTCATTGATCTGTTCCTCGTCTTTTGTTTTTCTCTTTATCTGTTCTGTGATTCTCATCACGAAAACAAGTATAGATCTAATAACGTCTGAAATTAATATGCCGCTAATAATGTTTTGTTGTGACACTTTAGCCCGCAAGCACATTTTTATAGCGATTAGTTATAAAAATCGCCTGGATTTTGTCCATCTTTCGTTAATTTAGCGTTAAAACAGTCACATGAGTGACTTTATCTATTTGTGCTTTGCTCGGTGGTGAAAAACACTGGCTGAGAGAGTAAAGCAGTCATATGACCTGGTAACAAAGCGGGATAGCAGCACATAATGCGAATAGGGCCGCTGATGACGACGTAAAGCGCAGCGGCTTTATTCCATTCGGGACTGAACAGACGGGAGAAAACAAAGAAGGGGGAGAAAAGATCATTAGCGGCGCGGCGCTAATGATCCTGAGCGCTTACAGCTCCTGTTCGAACAGGTTCAGTATCGCTTCATACAGCTGCTTCACGGTAAAGGCGCGCGCTGGCGTAATAAAGATAGTGTCGTCGCCGGCAATGGTGCCGAGAATGCCTTCCGCTTTGCCCAGCGAGTCGAGCAGGCGTGCGATCAGCTGCGCGGCGCCGGGGCTGGTATGGATCACCACCAGCGCATCGTTGTAGTCGATATCCAGCACCAGATTTTTCAGCGGCGAAGTGGTGGTCGGCACGCCCAGCTCGGCCGGCAGGCAGTAAACCATCTCCATTTTGGCGTTACGGGTACGAACCGCACCGAACTTGGTCAGCATTCGCGAGACTTTCGACTGGTTGATGTTGTCGAAGCCCTCTTCCTGCAGTGCGGTCACAATCTCACCCTGCGAGCTGAACTTTTCTTCTTTAAGTAAAGCTTTGAACGCTTTGATCAGATCTTCTTGTTTCGATGGGTTACGCATAGGCTACCGATAATATAAAAAATGCAGTGAAGCCCGGCGAGCAGGCGATACATTATTATGCATTTAGATGAATGTTTATGCAAATCCGCTGCGGGGACGATCTGCTTTACCGCGTGGAGGGCGCGCATTTTAGCAGACTTTCGCCCAAGATAAAATTGAGTGCGAACGCATAGCTATGGCAGACGAAGTGAAGGGATTGTTATAGAATTGATGTTGTTCTGATAAACATGAACGGTGTAAGGTACGGCTGATTAATGTGTCTGCATCCAGTTATGGCCAGCCACCGGCCTGTTTGTCCTGCGGTCATTCTCACCCGTTTTGCAGGCTGTTTGTGCAGTGCCCCGCAAAACGATGACAACGTCCTCGCTATTGCTTCTCAGGCCGTCCAGCATGTTACCCCGCTGGATCCCGGCATTTTTCTGCTCACTATAATAAGGAGTTTAGGATGAAAGTTGCAGTTCTCGGTGCGGCTGGTGGTATCGGCCAGGCACTCGCACTTCTGCTTAAAACCCAGTTACCAGCGGGTTCAGAACTCTCCCTGTACGATATCGCGCCCGTTACGCCCGGTGTGGCCGTCGACTTAAGCCACATTCCTACGGCGGTGAATATTAAAGGCTTCAGCGGCGAAGATGCGACGCCTGCGCTGCAGGGCGCCGATGTGGTGCTGATTTCTGCAGGCGTGGCGCGTAAGCCCGGCATGGACCGCTCCGATCTGTTTAACGTCAATGCGGGCATCGTACGTAACCTGATTGAGCAGGTAGCGAAAACCGCGCCGAAAGCGCTGATCGGCATTATTACCAACCCGGTGAACACCACCGTCGCCATCGCTGCCGAAGTGCTGAAAAAAGCGGGCGTTTACGATAAAAATCGTCTGTTCGGCGTCACCACGCTGGATATCATCCGTTCCAATACCTTTGTCGCCGAGCTGAAAGGCAAGCAGCCAACTGAACTGAACGTGCCCGTCGTCGGCGGCCACTCCGGCGTCACCATTCTGCCGCTGCTTTCTCAGGTTCCCGGCGTCTCCTTCAGCGAGCAGGAAGTGGCCGACCTGACGAAACGCATTCAGAATGCGGGCACCGAAGTGGTGGAAGCGAAAGCGGGTGGCGGATCGGCTACGCTGTCGATGGGCCAGGCGGCGGCGCGTTTCGGCCTGTCGCTGGTGCGCGCGCTGCAGGGCGAAAGCAATGTGGTCGAGTGTGCTTATGTCGAAGGTGACGGTGAATATGCGCGTTTCTTCTCACAGCCGCTGCTGCTGGGCAAAGAGGGTGTCGCCGAGCGTCGCCCTATCGGCAAGCTGAGCGACTTCGAGCAGAAGGCGCTGGAAGGCATGCTGGATACGCTGAAGAAAGATATCCAGCTGGGCGAAGAGTTCGTTAAATAAACGTCGCCTGGCGATAAAAAAGGGAGCCGAAAGGCTCCCTTTTTGCGTCTGCCACCATCACCCCTGCGGCGGATACGCCTGAATGGCTTTGGCGACTATGGCCATCACCCCTGCGCCGGATATTCCTGAATGGTGACAGGCAAAGTCAGCCTGCGATCGTTGCGGATCACCTGCACGTCGATAACCGAGCCGGGACGCACCTCCGCCACTTGATCCATCGTCTCCTGAGCGGACACCGCCGGCTTGCCGTTCACGCTGACAATCAGGTCATTGGCCTGAATGCCTGCCTTCGCTGCGGGGCCGTCCGGTGCCACATTGTTGACGACAATGCCCTGAATGCGATCGATGCCGGCGTTCTGCCCGTGCAGCGGCGGCACTTCGCGGCCGGTAATGCCGATATAGCCGCGGATCACGCGCCCGTCGCGGATCAGCTTATCCATGATTTTGGTCGCCAGCGCGGTGGGAATGGCGAAGCCGATCCCTTCCGGCGTTTCGCCGTCGTTGCTCTTATCAAACGACAGGGTATTAATGCCCATCAGCTCGCCGAGCGAGTTAATCAACGCACCGCCGGAGTTGCCACGGTTGATAGAGGCATCAGTCTGCAGGAAGTTTTGCCGGCCGGAAGGGCTCAGGCCGACGCGGCCGGTAGCACTGATAATGCCCTGGGTTACGGTCTGCCCAAGGTTGTAGGGGTTGCCGATCGCCATCACGATATCGCCGACATGCGCGATGCGGTTACGGTTAATCGGGATGACCGGCAGGTTTGCGGCGGTGATTTTCAATACCGCTAAATCGGTCAGGCTGTCTGAGCCGACCAGCATCGCTTCAAAGAAGCGGCCATCCTGCAGCGCGACGATAATCTGGTCGGCGCCGTTGATGACGTGGCGGTTGGTCAGGATATAGCCTTTATTATTCATGATCACGCCCGAACCGAGCGTGGTAATGCCGTGTCCGTTACCGCCCGACGCGGCGCTGCGGTTATAGACGTTGACTACCGCAGGAACGGCGCGGCGCACACCCTGATTAAAGCTGAAAGGTGTTTGATCGGCGCTGCTTTCCGGCTCGGAAAGCAAGCCGGTGCCAATACGCAACGCAGGCATGGCCGCCAGTAAAATACCTGCGACGATCAGCCCCAGAACTACCGAACGCAAGAGTTTAAGAAACATGATGTTAAGTCATATCAGAAATGATCCGGGGCAGAATATCATGAGTTACGCGGACACACACGGGTTGTGTCCGCGTTATGATACGCCGGTTTTTTAACGCAGCAGGAGATAGAGGCTTTCGCCGCCGCGCACCACATTCAACGCCAGGAATGGCGGCTTGCTGGCCAGCACTTTGCGCATCTCATCAAGACCCTGCACGCGGGTGCGGTTGACGCCGATGATCACGTCATCTTTCTGCAAACCCATCTGCTCCGCCGGCGTCCCTTTCTGCACCGCATCGACCTTCACGCCTTTATTGCCGTCCGGCAGCTGGCCATCGCTGAGCGAGGCGCCCTGCAGGGCAGGCGTCATCAGCTCATCGCTGGACATAGTACGGGCGCTGGCGTCGAGCTTGACCGTTACGCTAAGCGGTTTGCCTTCACGCAGCAGGCCAATTTTTACCTCTTTGCCCGGCGGAGTGGTGGCGATTTTTACCCGTAGCTCGGCAAAGCTGGCGATCGGCTTGCCCTCCACCGACGTGATGATATCGCCCGCTTTAATGCCGGCGGTCGCCGCCGCCGATTTCGGCAGCACTTCCGATACGAAGGCGCCGCGCTGGGCGTCAACGTTAAAGGCGCGTGCCATATCGGCGGTCATTTCGGTGCCCTTAATGCCGAGCTGGCCGCGCTTCACTTCGCCGGTAGCGATCAGCTGCTGCGCCAGCTCCATTGCCATATTGCCCGGAATGGCGAAGCCGATGCCGATATTCCCGCCGCTGGAGGCGAGGATGGCGGTATTGATGCCGATCAGCTCACCGTTGAGGTTAACCAGTGCGCCGCCAGAATTGCCGCGGTTGATGGCGGCGTCGGTCTGAATAAAGTTTTCCAGCCCTTCAAGATTCAGGCCGCTGCGCCCCAGCGCGGAGATAATGCCGGAAGTGGCTGTTTGGCCAAGTCCAAAAGGATTGCCGATAGCGATGGCGAAATCGCCTACGCGCAGCTGGTCGGAATCCGCCACCTTAACCTGCGTCAGGTTGCTGGCGTTCTGCAGCTGGATCAGCGCGATATCGGTCTGTTCATCACGGCCGATCAGTTTGGCGTCATATTCGCGTCCGTCGCTCAGCTGCACGCTGATTTTATCGGCGCCGTTCACCACGTGATTGTTGGTCAACACGTAGCCCTTTTGCGCATCGATGATCACGCCGGAGCCCAAACCTTCAAACGGCTGAGGCTGTGCATCATCGCCCTGACCCTGCTGGCCGAAGAAGCGTTTTAACGGCTCCGGCAGATCCTGAGTTTGATCGTCCGTCGCGGTGCCTTCAACATGCACGCTGACCACCGCAGGCAGCACTTTCTCCAGCATCGGCGCCAGGCTGGGCAGAGGCTGATTCTGCACCTGGGCCGGCAGCGTCGCCATAGCGGAAGGGGCCATGGCCAGATTGATACCAACGGATAGGGCTACCGCGCTCAACAATAATGATTTTTTCTTCATCGTTACGACGCTCTCGCTGCTCAACTGAGGGAAGATAATGGATGATTTGCGTGTCGGATAACGCACTCTGGCCTGACGAATGAAAAGGAAAAGGGCGCGGGTGCGCCCTGATTGATCAGTCGCGCGGCTTGCGTTCGCCGCGCAGAAGGCCGGATGCGCCTTCTGAATAATCGCGCGGGATTTGCACCGGCGCCTGGTCGTTATCCGCTTCCGCTTCGGTAAGCTGATAGGCGAACGGGTTTTTCTCGCCCGGCAGGTCCGGCAGCAGATCGTTGGAGCCCTTCGCCATATGCTGATAAAGCTGGCGGTAATCGCGCGCCATGTTATCCAGCAGCTCGGCGCTCTGCGCGAAATGGTTGGTCAGCTCCTCGCGATAATCTGCCAGTTCCGCTTTGGATTTCTCCAGTTCGTACTGCATGCTGCGCTGTTCGCGCAATTTCTTATTGCCAAAACGCATGGCGACAGCGCCGATAATAATGCCAACGACTAATCCAATTAGCCCGTATTCCCAGGTCATAATGACTCCCGTATTGTCCTCGTTGTTCCGTAGGGCGTTCCACTTCAATAATAGCCACTATAACCGTTAATCTTGCGGAAGTGGAATCCTGCGGCAGCATCGCTTAGTGTAGAACGGACTTTTTTTCAGCAAACAGGCAGTGACCTGACATTTTTAGGGAAGCAGGGTTAACAATGCAAACGATGTCCCCTCTGGCGCGTTATGAACAGGCGCTTGCACAAGGTGCATATCAGCCTGATGAAGTACAGCGCGCCGCGATCGGCCGTTTAGACGCCATCCAGCAGGCGTTGAGCGCCAAACCGCAGACCGCTCCGCCGGCGAATGGCTGGCGCGGCAAGCTCAGCAAGCTGTTAGGTAAAGAGAAAACCGGCAGTGAGACGCCGGTGCGCGGCCTTTATATGTGGGGCGGCGTCGGGCGGGGCAAAACCTGGGTGATGGATCTGTTTTTTCAGTCTATTCCTGGCGATCGCAAGCTGCGGCTCCATTTCCATCGTTTTATGCTGCGGGTGCATGAAGAGCTGACCGCGCTGCAGGGCGAAAGCGATCCGCTGGAGATTGTCGCCGACCGCTTTAAGGCGCAGACAGATGTGCTGTGCTTCGATGAATTCTTCGTCTCCGACATTACCGACGCAATGCTACTGGGCACGCTGATGGAGGCGCTGTTCGCACGTGGCATCACGCTGGTCGCCACGTCAAATATTCCGCCTGACGATCTTTACCGCAACGGCCTGCAGCGTGCGCGCTTCTTGCCCGCTATCGAACAGATTAAGCAGCACTGCGACATCATGAACGTGGACGCCGGCGTCGATTATCGTCTGCGCACCCTGACCTCGGCGCACCTCTGGATGCATCCATTAAACGATGAGACGCGTCAGGCGATGACGCGGATGTTCGTCGCGCTGGCGGGCGAGGCGGCAGAGAGCCGGCCGGTACTGGAGATCAATCACCGCCAGCTGTCGACGCAGGGCGTGCAAAATGGCGTGCTGGCGATCGATTTCGCCGCCCTGTGCGGTGAAGGGCGCAGCCAGCATGACTATATCGAGCTGTCGCGCCGCTTTCACAGCGTGCTGCTGCTCGATGTGCCGGTGATGACAGCACGCAGCGAAGATCGCGCCCGTCGCTTTCTGGCGCTGGTGGATGAGTTTTATGAGCGGCACGTCAAACTGGTGGTGTCGGCGGAGGCGTCGCTGTTTGACATTTATCAGGGCGAGCGGCTGAAATTCGAATATCAGCGCTGTCTGTCGCGCCTGCAGGAGATGCAGAGCGAGGAGTATCTGCGGCTAACGCATCTCTCCTGAGGCTCGCAGATTTTTTGATGAAAAGTGATCGATCTTTGGCAATGACTTCTCTATAATCTTGCGACCCCACGTTACGACAAGGTTTTTTTTCCCAAAAACTTTGTAGCACCGGCAAAACTGTCCGAGGGGGTGGGCTTGCTGGTCGATAAGGTCGTGTGAGCCTCAACCGTTTATTCAAGCGTTTGGGATTTCACCAACGTGTAACTTAATTTGGGTAAGCTTTTAGATGAAAACTTTTACAGCTAAGCCAGAAACCGTCCAACGTGACTGGTACGTAGTTGATGCGACGGGCAAAACTTTAGGTCGTTTAGCGACTGAACTGGCTCGTCGTCTGCGCGGTAAGCATAAAGCGGAATACACTCCGCACGTCGATACCGGTGATTACATCATCGTTCTGAACGCTGAGAAAGTTGCCGTAACCGGTAACAAGCGTAGCGACAAGATTTATTACCATCACACCGGTCACATCGGTGGTATCAAGCAAGCGACCTTCGAAGAGATGATTGCTCGCCGTCCCGAGCGTGTGATTGAAATCGCGGTTAAAGGCATGCTGCCAAAGGGCCCGCTGGGTCGTGCTATGTACCGTAAACTGAAAGTTTACGCGGGCAACGAGCACAACCATGCGGCACAGCAACCGCAAGTTCTTGACATTTAATCGGGATTAAAGGCAATGGCTGAAACTCAAAACTACGGCACTGGTCGCCGCAAAAGCTCTTCCGCTCGCGTCTTCATCAAGCCGGGTAGCGGTAACATCGTTATCAACCAGCGTTCTCTGGAACAGTACTTCGGTCGCGAAACTGCCCGCATGGTAGTTCGTCAGCCGCTGGAACTGCTGGATCTGGTTGGTAAATTCGATCTGTACATCACTGTTAAAGGTGGTGGCATCTCCGGTCAGGCTGGCGCGATCCGTCACGGTATCACCCGCGCTCTGATGGAGTATGACGAGTCCCTGCGTGGCGAACTGCGTAAAGCAGGCTTCGTTACTCGTGATGCTCGTGAAGTTGAACGTAAGAAAGTCGGCCTGCGTAAAGCACGTCGTCGTCCGCAGTTCTCCAAACGTTAATTGTTTCTGCTCCGGCAGATTACAGTTACAAAAAACCCGGCCCTGGCGCCGGGTTTTTTTATGCGTAAAAGTCGGCGAAACGCGGGCTAATCGCGCCTTTTTACCGGCAAATCTTCTTTCCCCTCCCCACAAAGTGCTTAAAATCTGGTAAACTGACTGTCACTTTGCGCCCGTTAAACGGATAGTTGTGGACGATAATCCTGACAGGAAGGGGGATTGGCCCGGCTCCGCCCGACGGGTGATTTCGTTAAGCAGGTTAGTCGCCGCGCGGTTGGCTATTCGCACTGTATTCTGGATAAACTTGGAGGTTTTCATGGCTGTCGCTGCCAACAAACGTTCGGTAATGACGCTGTTTTCTGGTCCGACTGACATTTTCAGCCATCAGGTGCGTATCGTACTGGCAGAAAAAGGTGTCAGCGTAGAGATCGAGCAGGTTGAAATGGATAATCTGCCGCAGGATCTGATTGACCTCAACCCGTATCGCACCGTGCCGACGCTGGTCGATCGCGAGCTGACGCTGTATGAATCACGCATCATTATGGAATACCTCGACGAACGCTTCCCGCATCCGCCGCTGATGCCTGTTTATCCGGTTGCGCGTGGTGAAAGCCGTCTGATGATGCACCGCATCGAGCAGGACTGGTACAGCCTGATGCGAACTATCGAAACCGGCACCGGCCAGCAGGTAGAAACGGCGCGTAAGCAGCTGCGTGAAGAGCTGCTGGCGATTGCGCCGCTGTTCACCCGCACGCCTTTCTTCCTGAGCGAAGAGTTCAGCCTGGTGGATTGCTACCTGGCGCCGCTGCTGTGGCGTCTGCCGCTGCTTGGTGTCGAACTGACCGGTAGTGGCACTAAAGAGCTGAAAGGCTATATGACGCGCGTTTTCGAGCGTGATTCATTCCTCGCTTCGCTGACCGAAGCGGAACGCGAAATGCGCCTGCAAGCCCGGGGCTAATGGCTATGGAAATGTCTCAACTTACCGCTCGTCGTCCCTATCTGCTGCGCGCTTTCTATGAATGGCTGCTGGATAACCAGCTGACGCCGCATCTGGTGGTGGATATCAATCAGCCCGGCGTGTTGGTGCCGCTGGAGTATGCTCGCGACGGACAGATTGTGTTGAATATCGCGCCGCGCGCGGTAGGCAATCTGGAGCTGGGCAACGATGAAGTGCGCTTTAACGCGCGCTTCGGCGGCGTGCCGCGTCAGGTCACGGTGCCGATTGCGGCCGTACTGGCGATCTATGCGCGCGAGAATGGCGCAGGCACGATGTTTGAGCCTGAGCCGGCCTACGAGCTGCAGGAAACTGGCGAGCCTCTGCAGGGGCAGGAAGAGACGGTGATGTCGGTGATTGACGGCGACCGTCCTGATGACGCCGATCCGGAAAGCGACAACCCGGATGATGATCCGCCGCCGCGCGGCGGACGTCCCGCACTACGTGTAGTGAAGTAAAAAAACGGGCTCAGGCCCGTTTTTTTCTGCGCGAGAAACGCAGGCGCTATCGCATGGCGCGCCTGCACAGGCCAATGACCCTTTCGGCGACCCGCGGCAGCGGCCAGCCATTAACTATCCACACCCGCGACCAACGGCCAGCCATTAACTATCTACACTCTCGACCAACGGTCCGCCATTAACTATCTACACTCGCGACCATCGGCCCGCCGCTAACTATCCATACCCGCTACCACTATCCATTCCAATCGCCAGCCACTCACTACCCATACCGGCTACCCTCTGCCAGTACCACTATCAACGCTAACCGCCAGCTCCAACCGTCAACTCGCCGCTGCCGCGCGAAAAAAAAGCCTGCACGAAGTGCAGGCTTTTTACCGGTTGGGTGACAAGACGTTGCATCAGAGCAGACGTACCGCGATGCGTATCGCCGCGCTTGCCTTCCTTTAACGCGCTGGCGGCGATCACACTTCCAGGTAGTTCATAATCCCTTCGGCTGCTTTACGCCCTTCGGCAATGGCAGTCACCACCAAATCGGAACCGCGCACCGCGTCGCCGCCGGCAAAGATTTTCGGGTTGCTGGTCTGGAAGGCGTTATCATGGCCTTCTGGCGCAATGATACGGCCCTGTGCATCCAGCTCGACGCTGAATTGCGTCAGCCACTCCATCTTATGCGGACGGAAACCAAAGGCGACAATCACCGCGTCTGCCGGCAAAATATGCTCGGAACCGGCGACGATTTCGGCGCGGCGGCGGCCATGGGCGTCGGGCTGGCCCATCTCCGTACGTGCGACCCTGACGCCGCAAACGCGCCCGGCGCCGTTGATCTCAATCCCCAGCGGCTGCAGGTTGAACTGAAACTCCACGCCTTCTTCGCGCGCGTTTTTCACTTCGCGGCGTGAACCCGGCATGTTCTCTTCATCACGACGGTAGGCGCAGGTTACATGCGTCGCGCCCTGACGAATTGAGGTGCGCACGCAGTCCATCGCCGTATCGCCGCCGCCCAGCACCACCACACGTTTGTTCTGCATATCGATATAGGGCTGATCCGCCAGCTGATCGAAGCCCATAATCTGACGGGTATTGGCGATCAGGAAAGGCAGTGCGTCATGAACGCCCGGCGCATCTTCATTTTCCAGGCCGCCGCGCATTGACTGATAAGTGCCGACGCCGAGGAAGACCGCATCGAACTCATGGATCAAATCGCTGAGCTGGACATCACGGCCCACTTCGGTGTTCAGCTGGAACTCAATGCCCATCTCGGTGAACATGGTGCGGCGACGCGTCATCACCTCTTTTTCCAGCTTAAACGCCGGAATGCCGAAGGTGAGCAGGCCGCCGATTTCCGGATGGCGATCGTAGACCACCGCTTTGACGCCGTTGCGGGTCAGCACGTCGGCGCAGGCGAGGCCGGCCGGGCCGGCACCGATAATCGCCACGCGTTTGCCGGTCGGCTTCACGTGCGACAGGTCGGGACGCCAGCCCATTTCCATCGCTTTATCGTTGATATAACGTTCGATATTGCCGATGGTCACCGCGCCGAACTCATCGTTCAGCGTGCAGGAGCCTTCGCACAGGCGATCCTGCGGGCAGACGCGGCCGCACACTTCCGGCAGGCTGTTAGTCTGATGCGAAAGCTCAGCCGCTTCGATAATGCGGCCCTCATTCGCCAGTTTCAGCCAGTTGGGAATGTAGTTATGTACCGGGCACTTCCATTCGCAGTAGGGGTTGCCGCATGACAAACAGCGATCCGCCTGGGCTTTTGCCTGGCTTTCCGAAAAGGGTTCGTAGATCTCTACGAACTCGATTTTGCGGATCTTGAGCGGCTTTTTCGGCGGATCAACGCGCTGCAAGTCGATAAACTGATAGACGTTTTGACTCATTGTGACCTCTTACTGCGCCTGCACCCGCAGCTCAGCTGCGGAACGACTACGGTGCCCCAATAATGCTTTAACATCACTGGACTTCGGTTTAACCAACGCAAATTTTGACGACCAGATCGGCCAGTTCGCCAGGATCTCCTCGCCGCGCGACGAGCCGGTATGCTGAACGTGTTCGGTGATCAGGCCGCGCAGATGCTCTTCGTGAATCGCCAGATCGTCTACGCTCAGTACCTCTACCAGCTCGGCATTGACGCGTTTGCGGAACTCGCCATCTTCATCCAGCACGTAGGCGAAGCCGCCGGTCATTCCTGCGCCAAAGTTGACGCCGGTTTTGCCCAGCACGCAGACGATGCCGCCGGTCATATATTCACAGCCGTTATCGCCGATGCCTTCGACCACGGTAATGGCGCCGGAGTTGCGCACGGCAAAGCGTTCGCCCGCACGGCCTGCAGCAAACAGCTTGCCGCCGGTCGCGCCATACAAACACGTGTTGCCGGCGATGGTCGCTTCGTGGCTGCGGAAGGCGGAGCCGACCGGCGGACGAATGGCCAGCAGGCCGCCCGCCATGCCTTTGCCGACATAGTCGTTGGCGTCGCCGGTCAGCGTCTGCTCGACCCCGCCGGCGTTCCATACGCCGAAGCTCTGTCCGGCGGTGCCGCTGTAGTGAACCCGAATCGGATCCGCCGCCAGGCCCTGATCGCCATGGATCGCGGCGATCGCGCCGGAAAGTGTCGCGCCGACGGAACGATCGGTGTTGCGAATATCGAACCAGAACGTCTTGCTCTGCTTCGCTTCCACATAAGGCATCGCCTGTTGCAGCAGCGCCTTGTTGAGATCGCCGTTGTCGAATGGCGGGTTGCTGCTTTCGGTGCAGTAAACCGCTTTACCGGGCATCGGCGTCGCCGTCGCCAGCAGAGAAGAGAGATCCAGGTTCTGCTGCTTGGCGGTGAAGCCCTCCAGCACCGTTAGCAGATCGGTACGGCCAATCAGATCCACCAGCCTTTTTACGCCCAGCTCCGCCATAAGCTCACGCGTTTCCTGCGCGATAAACTGGAAGTAGTTGGTCACGCGATAGGGCAGACCGTGGTAATGGTCCTTACGCAGCTTCTCATCCTGAGTTGCTACCCCGGTCGCGCAGTTGTTGAGATGGCAAATGCGCAGATATTTACAGCCCAGCGCCACCATCGGCCCGGTGCCGAAGCCGAAGCTTTCCGCGCCGAGAATGGCCGCTTTAATGATGTCGCGTCCGGTCTTCAGACCACCATCGACCTGCAGACGGATCTTGTGACGCAGGCCGTTGGCCACCAGCGCCTGTTGCGTTTCCACCAGGCCCAGCTCCCACGGACAGCCGGCATATTTCACCGAGCTGAGCGGGCTGGCGCCGGTGCCGCCATCGTAGCCGGCGATAGTGATCAGGTCGGCATAGGCTTTGGCTACGCCGGTGGCGATGGTGCCCACGCCCGGCTCTGAAACCAGCTTCACCGAGATCATTGCCTTCGGGTTGACCTGCTTCAGGTCGAAAATCAGCTGCGCCAAATCCTCGATAGAGTAGATATCGTGATGCGGCGGCGGCGAAATCAGGGTCACGCCCGGCACCGAGTAGCGCAGTTTGGCGATATAAGGCGTAACTTTATCGCCCGGCAGCTGGCCGCCTTCGCCAGGTTTCGCCCCCTGGGCCACTTTAATTTGAATTACGTCGGCGTTAACCAGGTAGGCTGGCGTCACGCCGAAGCGGCCGGAAGCGACCTGCTTGATGCGCGAGACTTTATTGGTACCGTAACGCGCCGGATCTTCGCCGCCTTCGCCGGAGTTGGAGTAGCCGCCCAGGCTGTTCATCGCTTCGGCCAGAGACTCATGCGCTTCCGGGCTGAGCGCGCCGATCGACATCGCGGCCGTATCGAAGCGCTTGTAAAGTTCGGCCGCCGGCTCGACGTCATCCAGGCTGACCGGCTGGGTGCCAGGCTGGATCGCCAGCAGATCGCGCAGCGTCGCTACCGGGCGCTCGTTAACCGCGCGGGCGTAGAGCTGATAGTCGCTGTATTCGCCGCTCTGTACCGCTTTTTGCAGCGTCGCCACCACGTCCGGGTTATAGGCGTGGTACTCGCCGCCATGAACGTATTTCAGCAGCCCGCCCTGATCCAGCGGCTTACGCTGCAGCCAGGCGCGTTTCGCCAGATTGACCAAATCCTGCTGGAAGTCGGCGAAGTTTGAGCCATTGATGCGGCTAACCACGCCCTGGAAGCAGAGTGTGGAGACATCTTTATGCAAGCCGACCGCCTCGAACAGTTTGGAGCAGCGGTAAGAAGCGATAGTCGAGATGCCCATTTTGGACATGATCTTATACAACCCCTTGTTGATGCCGTTACGGTAATTAAGCATCAGGGTGCGGTAATCTTTCTCAATCACGCCGCTGTCCGCCATCTTCGCCAGCGATTCATAGGCGAGATAGGGGTAGATAGCGGTGGCGCCGAAGCCCAGCAGCACGGCGAAGTGGTGCGGATCGCGGGCACTGGCGGTCTCGACGATAATGTTAGCGTCGCAGCGCAGGTTTTTCTCCACCAGGCGTGTCTGGATCGCGCCCACCGCCATCGGCGCGGGCACCGGCAGACGCTGCTCGCTGATGGCGCGATCGGACAGTACCAGCAGCACTGTGCCGTTGCGCACCATGCTCTCCGCCTTGTCGCAGAGCGCATGAATGGTCGCTTCCAGTGTCTGTTCCGCCGGGTCGAAAGTGCAGTCGAGCGTGTCGGCGCGATAGTATTCGCCTTCCATCGTCGTTAGCTGACGGAAGTCAGAGAACAGCAGAATCGGCGATTTAAAGGAGACACGGTGCGCCTGGCCTTCCGCTTCGCAGAAGACGTTCATTTCGCGGCCGATGCTGGTGGCCAGCGACATTACGTGATTTTCGCGCAGCGGATCGATAGGCGGGTTGGTGACCTGCGCGAACTGCTGACGGAAATAGTCGTAAATGATGCGCGGGCGGCTGGAAAGGACCGCAAACGGCGTATCGTCGCCCATTGAGCCCACCGCTTCCTGACCATTTTCGCCCAGCACGCGGATGATTTGATCCAGCTCTTCGCTGCTGTAGCCGAACTGCTTCTGGTAGGTCGCCAGCGCCACGTCGTCCAGCTCGCGGCTGCCGACCTGATCGTCAGGCAGATCTTCAAACGGCACCAGACGTTTAACGTTCTTTTCCATCCAGGATTGATAGGGATGGCGGCTTTTCAGATCGTTATCCGTTTCGGCGGAGTGCAGAATACGGCCTGAGCGGGTATCGATGACCATCAGCTCGCCCGGCCCGACGCGGCCTTTTTCCAGCACTTCGTCGGGCTGATAATCCCAAATGCCGACTTCCGAGGCGCAGGTGATCAGTTTATCTTTGGTGATCACGTAGCGCGCCGGACGCAGGCCGTTGCGGTCGAGGTTACAGGCGGCGTAGCGGCCGTCGGACATGACGATGCCCGCCGGGCCGTCCCACGGCTCCATATGCATCGAGTTAAAATCGAAGAACGCGCGCAGCTCAGGGCCCATATCCGGGTTGTTTTGCCAGGCCGGCGGCACCAGCAGGCGCATGGCGCGGATCAGGTCCATGCCGCCGCTGAGGAACAGCTCCAGCATGTTATCCATCGAACTGGAGTCGGAGCCGGTTTCATTGACGAACGGCGCGGCGTCCTGCAGATCGGGGATCAGCGGCGTCTGGAATTTATAGGCGCGCGCGCGCGCCCACTGGCGGTTACCGGCGATGGTGTTGATCTCGCCGTTGTGCGCCATATAGCGGAAGGGCTGAGCCAGCGGCCAGCGCGGCACGGTATTGGTGGAGAAGCGCTGATGGAACAGGCAGATTGCCGATTCCAGACGCAGATCCGCCAGGTCGAGATAAAAGCGTGGCAGATCTGCCGGCATGCACAGGCCTTTATAGATGTTGACCTGATTAGAGAAGCTGCAGATATAGAACTCTTTGTCGCCCAGCGCTTCAATACGCTTTTCAATGCGGCGGCGCGCCATATACAGGCGGCGTTCCATATCGCGTGGGCGCCAGCCCGCCGGCGCATTAATGAAAATTTGTTCAATGCGAGGCAGAGAGGAGAGGGCGATTTCACCCAGCACTTGCTGATTGGTCGGCACATCGCGCCAGCCAACGATAGATAAAGTTTCGCGCAGCACCTCTTCTTCGACGATGCGACGACTGGCGCGCGCCAGTTCTTCATCCTGATTCAGGAAGATCATGCCCACGGCATAATTTTTCGCCAGGCGCCAGCCCTGCTCGTCAGCCACCACGCGGAAAAAACGATCGGGCTTCTGCAGCAGCAGGCCGCAGCCGTCGCCAGTCTTGCCGTCAGCAAGAATGGCGCCACGGTGCTGCATACGCGCCAGAGCATGAATCGCAGTGCGCACTACTTTATGGCTGGGTTCGCCTTCAATATGAGCGATCAGGCCGAAACCACAGTTATCCTTTTCAAGGGATTTATCGTACAACATTTCAGTGAACCTCCCCAGGCTCTGCGGATCCCCGGCGCCGACGGCAGGCGTAGAAAGGGCAGGCGGCAGGTTGGCGTGTCATACGCGCACCGGTCGCATCGCTCCCATTCATAGCCTCAGGCATCGGTGTCACAAGTATTGCGGACTTGCTTCAGAGGGAATCTCAATTACTGCATAAATATGATGAGCGGAACGCTCATCCGAAAAGCTTCCAGCGGATTTCCAACTTATCGGGAAAGCGTAAAGAGGTCAACCAGGCTTCTTACTGAAGCTTTTTCGCTATATTTGAGTTTAACTTAATGTAATTAAAGGTTTTATTGGCCTGTTTTGTACCGGTTGCCGTTCAGGCGCTACGCGGGGGAGTGTGAGCTGTCTCACTATAGGGCAGCGCTGAAATCTCTGCACCATGCTAGTGCTGGTGCGTATTGCAGTATTATCTGCTGACAAACACCTTCTGCATATAGAATGCATCTGTTTTTCTTATAGTGCATTTTTTACCGTTAACGCGCGTCGATCATTAGCAAAATTAATCAAGCGAACAATGACTAAAAAGCCTGTTAATTTGAATGATTATTCGGTTTGGTAATGGGGGAGTAAGGACGTTGCCAACGCATCGTCTTGAA
The DNA here is from genome assembly GCF_002953195.1 of Mixta gaviniae. Classification (GTDB taxonomy): domain Bacteria; phylum Pseudomonadota; class Gammaproteobacteria; order Enterobacterales; family Enterobacteriaceae; genus Mixta; species Mixta gaviniae. The sequence continues at coordinate 557,614 of NZ_CP026377.1, forward strand.
AAACAGGGGGCCGGGCAATAAGCCTGTGTGAACAGGGGCTTTCCAATGTATGCGACCGGATAAAATAGTCAATACTTTTGCCCCATTAAGCGTATTTTTCCTGCGGAGAGGCTGTATTTGCACTTTAATAGTGCAGCGCAGGGGCGATTTTTCCTGACCGACGTGAGTTTGCGCTTGCTGCGTCCCGCTGACCGGAAAGTGGGGTATGATGGGAAAAGAGACCGGGAAGGAAACTGATATGAAACAAATTCGTCTGTTGGCGCAGTATTACGTCGATTTAATGGTCAAGCTGGGGTTAATCCGCTTTTCTCTGCTGCTGGCGTCCGCGTTGGTGGTGCTGGCCATGGTGGTGCAGATGGCGGTGACCATGCTGCTGCGCGGCCATGTAGAGAGCATCGACATGGTGCGCTCTGTCTTTTTCGGACTGCTGATCACGCCCTGGGCGGTTTACTTCTTATCGGTGGTGGTCGAACAGCTGGAGGAGTCGCGTCAGCGGCTGGCGCGGCTGGTGGATAAGCTGGAGGAGATGCGTAAGCGTGATCTGGAGCTGAATCAGCAGATGAAAGAGACCATTACCCAGCTTAACCAGGAGATTGCCGACCGTATCAAAGCGGAGGAGGCGCGCCTGCGGGTGGTCGATAAGCTGAAAGAGGAGATGGCGCGGCGCGAGCAGGCGCAGATTGAGCTGGAGCAGCAATCCTCTTTCTTACGCTCTTTCCTCGACGCCTCGCCCGACCTGGTTTTCTACCGCAATATCGACCAGCAATTTTCCGGCTGCAACCGCGCGATGGAATTGCTGACCGGCAAGAGCGAAAAGCAGCTGATCGGTCTGACGCCGAAGGATGTTTATGATGATGAGGCGGCCACCAAGGTGCTGGAGACGGATGAGAAGGTTTTCCGCCATAACGTTTCCCTCACCTACGAGCAGTGGTTACAGTATCCTGACGGGCGCAAAGCCTGTTTTGAAATCCGCAAAGTTCCCTATTACGATCGCGTCGGCAAACGCAGCGGCCTGATGGGCTTCGGCCGTGACATTACCGAACGTAAGCGCTATCAGGATGCGCTGGAGAACGCCAGCCGCGAGAAGACCACCTTTATCTCTACTATCAGCCATGAGCTACGTACGCCGCTGAACGGCATCGTCGGGCTGAGCCGTATTCTGCTGGATACCGATCTGAACCAGGAGCAGCTGAAATACCTCAAAACCATCCACGTTTCGGCGATTACGCTGGGCAATATCTTTAACGACGTTATCGAGATGGATAAAATTGAGCGCCGCAAGGTGCAGCTTGATAATCAGCCGCTCGATTTCACCGGCTTCCTCGCCGATTTGGAGAATCTCTCTGGCCTGCTGGCACAGCCGAAGGGCCTGAAGTTTGTTCTGCAGCCTCAGCTGCCGCTGCCGCATAAAATCATCGCCGACGGCACACGCCTGCGTCAGATCCTCTGGAACCTGATCGGCAACGCGGTGAAATTCACCCAGCAGGGCGAAATCGTGGTGCGCGTCACCTATCAGGGCGAGCAGCTGCGCTTCGAAGTAGAAGATTCCGGCATGGGCATTCCGCTGGATGAGCAGGATAAAATCTTCGCCATGTATTATCAGGTGAAAGATCAGCACGGCGGCAAGCCGGCCACCGGCACCGGCATCGGGCTGGCGGTTTCCCGCCGTCTGGCGCAGGCGATGGGCGGCGATATCAGCGTGCGCAGCGCGCCGGGAGAAGGCTCCTGCTTTATCGTGACGCTGAATGCGCCGCGCGTGGCAGAAGAGGTAGAGGATGAGCTGCCGGCTGATGAGATGCCGCTGCCTGCGCTGCATGTGCTGCTGGTTGAGGATATCGAACTGAACGTAGTGGTGGCGCGCTCGGTGCTGGAGAAGCTCGGCAACAGCGTAGAGGTGGCGATGACCGGGCAGCAAGCGCTGGATCTGTTTGACCCGGACGAGTTTGACCTGGTGCTGCTGGATATCCAGCTGCCGGATATGACTGGCCTGGACGTGGCTCGCGCCATTCATCAGCGCTACAAAGGTAAGCGACTGCCGCCGCTGGTGGCGTTGACCGCCAACGTGCTGAAAGACAAAAAAGAGTATCTGGAGGCCGGCATGGATGACGTCCTTAGCAAACCGCTGGCGGTGCCGGCGCTGACCGCGATGATTAAAAAATTCTGGGATTATCAGGATGAGGTCGCAGCCGAGCTGCCTGAGCGCCTGGACGACAAAAAGCTGGCGCTGCTCGACTTGCCGATGCTGGAACAATATATCGAGCTGGTCGGTCCATCGCTGATTACCCGCAGCCTGGATATGTTTGAACAGATGATGCCGGGTTATCTGGCGGTGCTGGATTCCAACATGATGGCGCGGGATCAAAAAGGCATCGCGGAAGAGGGCCATAAAATCAAAGGCGCCGCGGGCTCAGTGGGCCTGCAACATTTACAGCAGCTATCGAAACAGATCCAAAGCCCGGAACTGCCGGCATGGTGGGACAATGTGCAGGAGTGGATCGACGAACTGAAGCAGGAATGGCGACACGATGTGGCCGTTTTACGCGAGTGGATTGAACAGCGGGAAGCAGAAAAAAAATGACCCCGGCTTGTGCCGGGGCGCGCGAATACTGCGCCAACACCAGGGAAAAGGTTTGCTCAGGCCATTATTAGAAGCGTTCATAAGCGGCACAAGCATGGTATTGGTTAACGCTTTGACACACCTTAGCAAATCTCACTCTATCTGTGAGAAGATTCATTAAAATATGTGATGTGGGCCAGCGTTTACATACAGAAAACATTAATTTACTAACACAGTCAAGCAAGGAATTAACTGAGGCCCTATATTGGCGTCAATTTGAGCTTTTGTAAAGGATTTCATTGCAAAAAACTTTCATCGTCAGGCGTCAATATTCAGGTACGCTTTTTTTTACAGCAACCGTTACTCACGTTGCGTATCAGTTTTACTTAATGCCTTGTAATTACAAAAAATAGCGTCTGAAAAAATGGCGTTTGCCCATCGGCTATCAGCCCGGACCGCCGTCGGAACAGGCGCTTTTCACCCCCTGGCGCGCCACTAAACCAGGAGGCGTTAAAACGCTTTATTATCAGTATTTAAAAAAGGTCAAATTGTCTATTCGTGAGCGCAGTTACTTGAAAAAATTTTCTCTTTCGTTCAGTTCTGAAGGCTATTTATCAACCGATTTATAAGAGGTTTAAATGTTTTTTCTTATGGGTAACGATAACTATTCAGCCAGAAAAGTAGTGAAAGCAGCAGGTCGACTAAACTTTGGAACCGATTCCTGCGGTGCGGAACTCATTGATGTGCGAAGAAATTAACAAAAACTAAAGTTCTGAATCAGAAAATTTAACGTAATAAGGCTGCGTTTTATCGCGGCGTTTGCACGCTAACTTCAGGGCCAGCGATAGCAGTAACGAGAGCAATTGATAAGTGAAAAAAAAACGTATTGGACAAGATCGTATGGGTATCGGTAAAGGCGGGCTGTTGCGCTTTTGCCGACGCTGGCTGGGACGCGCGATCGTGGCGATCGTCGGTGTATGGCTGATCGGAATTGCGATCTTCGCTTTTGTGCCGGTTCCCTTTTCAGCGGTAATGGCGGAACGGCAGATCGGCGCCTGGCTGACAGGCGACTTTGGCTGGGTTGCGCACGCCGACTGGGTCGCGCGCGAGGAGATTTCGCCGTGGATGCCGCTGGCGGTCATCGCCGCGGAAGATCAAAAATTCCCACAGCACTGGGGATTTGACGTTGAAGCGATTGAATCGGTGCTGGATAAGCAGCGCGGCCGGCTGCGCGGCGCCTCGACGCTGTCGCAGCAAACGGCGAAAAACCTGTTTCTGTGGGATGGGCGCAGCTGGCTGCGCAAGGGGCTGGAAGCGGGGCTTACCCTGGGCTTAGAGGGCGTCTGGAGTAAAAGGCGCATTCTGACCGTCTATCTGAATATCGCCGAGTTCGGCGACGGCACCTTCGGCGTAGAAGCAGCCTCGCAGCGTTATTTCCACAAGCCTGCCAGCCGGCTGACGATGTCAGAGGCGGCGCTGCTGGCCGCCGTGCTGCCTAATCCGCTACGTTTTCGTGCGGATGCGCCTTCTGCCTACGTGCGCCAGCGTCAGGCGTGGATCATGCGCCAGATGCGCCAGCTGGGCGGTACCGGCTATATTCAGCAGCACCATCTGTAACGCCTTATTCCTCGTCGAAGCCGGCCTCAAATAGCTCAATCACCGCCGCCAGCGCCTGCGTTTCCTGCGGGCCGGTGGCTTCAATTTCGATATGGCCGCCCTTGGCTGAATCCAGCATCAACAGCGCGATAACGCTGCTGGCTTCCGCCTCGGTGCCCGCCTCATTGCGCAGCAGCACTTCAGCATCAAAACTTTGCACCAGTTCAAACAGCTTCATCGCCGGGCGCGCATGCATGCCCAGCTTATTTTTTATTTCAACGGTTTGTCTGACTGTCATGATTTGCGTTTTTCCAGCGTGCGATGACGGGACTGTACATTCTTGCCGCGCGAGCGGAAGTAGTCGGCCAGCTGCTCAGCTATATAGACGGAACGGTGTTTGCCGCCGGTACAGCCAATGGCGACGGTCAGATAGCTGCGGTTGTTGGTTTCCAGCATCGGCAGCCACAGCTCCAGATAGCTGCGCGTTTGATAGATGAAGTTATGCACCTCGGTATGGCGATCGAGAAACGCCGCCACCGGCCTGTCGAGACCGGTCATCGGGCGAAGCTTGGGATCCCAGTGTGGGTTAGGCAGAAAGCGCACGTCAAACACATAGTCGGCGTCGATGGGGATGCCGTGTTTAAAGCCGAAGGATTCAAACACCATGGTCAGCTCGCGCTCACGCTTGCCGAGCAGGCGGGTGCGCAGCATCTCCGCCAGCTCATGCACCGACATCTCAGAGGTATCGACAATAAGATCGGCACGCGATCGCAGCGGCTCCAGCAGATCGTTCTCTTCATCAATGGCGCTTTCCAGCGACAGGTTTTTACTGGAGAGCGGATGCAGGCGGCGGGTATCGCTGTAGCGACGGATCAGGGTATTGCGGTCGGCGTCCAGAAACAGCAGCTGAGGCGAAAAGCTGCCGGGCAGGCTGGTCAGCGCTTTCTCCAGCACATCCGGCGATTCCGGCATATTGCGGACGTCAATACTGACGGCAGCGGAGATGTTGCGTTCAGCCAGCGAATTCGCCAGATCGGGCAGGAGCGTTACCGGCAGGTTATCTACACAGTAAAAGCCCATATCTTCCAGCGCGCGCAGCGCGACAGATTTCCCTGAGCCTGAACGACCGCTGACGATCATCAGCACCATTAAGTTTTCTCCCCATTCAGCCCGCGCGGCGGAACTCAGGCCCGCCGTTCAGGCAAAAGTGCAAGCGTATTAATTAATGATTCTCTTCCGGCGCTGCGGTAATGATCTCATACAGCTCTTCATCACTCTGCGCAGCCCGCAGGCGGCGGCATACCGTTTTATCGGCCAGCCGTTTCGCCACCAGTGAAAGGGTATGCAGATGTGTTTTACATTGATCCGCCGGCACCAGCAAGGCAAACAGCAGATCAACCGGTTGGTTATCAATGGCATCGAATCCAATCGGCTGATCGAGGCGGATAAATACGCCGACCGCGCGCAGCGTATCTTCTTCCAGCTTGCCGTGCGGAATGGCGATGCCGCTGCCGATGCCGGTGCTGCCCATGCGTTCGCGCGTCAGGATCGCTTCGAATACCGTTTGATGCGGCAGGTTGAGCTGTTTGGCAGCCAGTTCACTGATGATTTCCAGTGCCCGCTTTTTGCTCTGGCAATGCACTCCGCTGCGGGTACAGTCAAGGCTAAGTACAGAGCTGAGTTCCAGTGAGAGTTCGTTGTTCATCATAGTTTCACTTGCGTGTTCACATTTACTGGCGCATCGCGCTACTTTACGCGTCTTATGGCGAGAAAAGCAGTAAAAATTTGCCAGCGTGGCGTGAATGGAAAAACGGGGCGAAAAAGATCGCCCCCGCTGTCGCCGCATTGTTGCTCGCGGCCTGTTTTCCCTTCCGCCGTGCGAAGGTTAGTGTTGTTTTAACTTGTCTTTATGCCGGGTGAGCTGACGGGCCAGCTTATCGATCAAACCATCAATCGCCGCATACATATCATTGGCCTCGGAAGTAGCATGCAGCTCGCCGCCGCTGACGTGCAGCGTCGCTTCCGCTATCTGCTGCACTCGTTCTACCTTCAACACAATATGGACCTGGGTTATCCGGTCTGAAAATTGGGTCAGTTTGGCAAACTTTGTGTTCACAAACTCGCGTAAAGCTGGCGTGATTTCAATGTGTTGCCCGGTAATATTGAGCTGCATAGCGTCTTCCTTCTCAGTGAGTATCAAACCAGCTGTTTACGCTGATTTGATGGCGGGATGGATAAAGACTCTCGGTACTTCGCGACGGTGCGGCGCGCCACCATAATGCCCTGTTCGGACAGCATGGAGGTGAGCTTACTGTCGCTCAGCGGTTTGGCGGGGTTTTCCGCCGAGATGAGTTTTTTCACCAGCGCACGGATCGCCGTGGAGGAGGCTTCGCCGCCGCCCTCGGTATTGACGTGGCTGGAGAAAAAATATTTCAGTTCGAAAATACCGCGCGGGCTGTGCAGGTATTTTTGGGTGGTCACGCGGGAAATGGTCGATTCATGCATCTCAACGGCCTGCGCGATATCCGCCAGCACCATCGGACGCATAAACTCTTCGCCCTGTTCAAAGAATGCCTGCTGCTGCTCGACGATGCAGCGCGTCACTTTCAGCAGCGTATCGTTGCGGCTTTCCAGGCTTTTGATCAGCCACTTCGCTTCCTGCAGATTGGTGCGAATAAACTGGCTGTCACTGTCATTGCGCGCCGAACTGCCCAGTGCCGCATACTGCTGGTTGATGTTCAGACGCGGCACGCTGTCGCCGTTAAGCTCCACTGTCCAGCGCGTGCCGATTTTGCGCACCAGCACATCGGGGATCACATATTCCGGTTCGCTGGTATTTACCGACTGCCCCGGCCGTGGATCGAGTGACTGAATCAGCGCCATCGCCTCTTTCAGCACATCCTCTTTCAGGCGGGTAACGCGCATCAGGCTGCGGAAATCGTGGTTCGCCAGCAGATCGAGATGCTCGCTGACGATCAGCTGCGCCTCCGTCAGCCATGGCGTATCGCTGGCGAACTGTGAAAGCTGTACCAACAGGCAGTCACGCAGATCGCGGGCGCCGACGCCGATAGGATCGAAACGCTGAATGCGCTTCAGCACCGCTTCGACTTCGTCCAGCGCCACCTCGTCATCGCCCATGCTGTCGCGGATCTCGTCCAGCGAAACGGTGAGGTAACCGGTATCATCAATGGCGTCGACAATCGAGGTGGCGATGGCGCGATCGGTATCGGTAAAAGGGGTCAGCTCCACCTGCCACATCAGGTAATCCTGTAGCGTTTGGGTGGTTTCGCCCTGATAAACCGGCAGCTCGTCATCGCGATAATCCGTCCCGGTGCCCGACGGGGTGCCGGCAGTGTAGATTTCGTCCCAGGTGGCGTCCAGCGGCAACTCTTCCGGCATATCCTTTTGCTCCAGCGCCTCCCGCGTATCGAGCGCTTCGCTCTCGACATATTCGCGGGAATCCACCTCTTCATGGACATTGTCGGTCTGCTCAAGCAACGGATTGCTCTCCAGCGCCAGCTGAATCTCCTGTTGAAGCTCCAGCGTGGAAAGCTGCAGCAGGCGAATAGCCTGCTGCAACTGCGGCGTCATGGCGAGCTGTTGGCTGAGCCTGAGTTGCAAACCTTGCTTCATATTCAGAATAGCGATTCCTGATAGCAGACTGTCATAACCGACACCATATCAGAGTCTGAACTCTTCACCCAAATAGACGCGTTTTACCTGTTCATCGGCCAGAATCGCTTCCGGGGTGCCATGGGCGATCAGTCGGCCCTGGCTCACGATATAGGCGCGTTCGCAAACGGCCAGCGTCTCACGGACGTTATGGTCGGTGATCAGCACGCCGAGACCGCTGTCACGCAGGTGTTCGATAATCTTTTTAATATCAATCACGGAGATGGGATCGACGCCGGCGAAGGGTTCATCCAGCAGGATGAATTTAGGGTTCGCCGCCAGCGCGCGTGCGATCTCGACGCGACGGCGTTCGCCACCGGAGAGCGCCTGGCCGAGGCTGTTACGCAGATGCTCGATATGAAACTCTTCCATCAGCTCGTTGGCGCGATCCTGGCGCTGTTCGGTCGTCAGATCGTCACGCACTTGCAGCACCGCCATCAGGTTGTCATAGACGCTGAGGCGACGGAATATCGACGCCTCCTGCGGCAGGTAACCGATGCCGCGGCGCGCGCGCGCATGCAGCGGCAGAATGCTGATGTCTTCGTCATCAATAACAATGCGTCCGGCGTCGCGCGGCACAATGCCGACAACCATATAGAAGGTGGTGGTCTTGCCCGCACCGTTCGGCCCCAGCAGCCCGACGATTTCGCCTGATTTAACCTGCAGGCTGACATCTTCTACTACGCGGCGGCCTTTATAGGCTTTCGCCAGATTTTCAGCGAGGAGTGTTGCCATATGAATCAGTTACTCTTCTGTTGGCCATTGGATGAGCCGGATTTATCCTGCAGCTGAGAAGGGACCAGCACGGTGGTGACGCGCTTGCTTTGGCCCTGGCTGAACGCCTGCATTTTCTGCTCTTTCACCAGATAGGTGATGCGATCGCCTTTTACATTGCTGTCCAGCTGCTCGATATAGGCGTTGCCCGTCAGCTCGACAAAATCTTTCGCCAGCTCATAACGCATTTTCTGCGCGTGGCCTTTTACCGGCTTGCCGTCGTCCTGCAGCTGATAAAAGGTCGCCGGGTTGCCGTAGGCGTCAACGATGGTTTTATTGCTGTCGCCGCCGGGACGCGTCACTACCACTTTGTCGGCGGTGATTTTGATTGAACCCTGCGTCACGATAACGTTGCCGGTAAAGGTCGCGACATTGCCCTGCAGATCCAGCGCCTGGTTGGCGGAATCGATATTCACAGGCTTTTCTGAATCGCCCGTCAAGGCCAGAGCCGGAACGCTGGCGGCCAGCAGGGTAGTGATAAGCAGAAGCTTAAGGCTGTTGTTGTGTATTGATTTCATAATTGGTTTTGACCTTTTCAATCAGCTCGGCCGTTTTCGTCCGTAAATTACCGCGCATTTTCATACCTGTGGAATTAAAGCTGCGGCCATAAAGTGTTACCTGGTCGTCAGATTGCACATCCTGCGTCACCAGATTGACCTGCGCATTGTCGGTTTTAATCCGCTCAAGCTGGGCGTCTTTCGTCAGGCTGTTAACTTCAACGTGACCGTAAAGATAAAGCATGCGGTCTTTAGTCAGTTTGGCTTTATCCGCGCGTACTGACCAGGCAGGGATCTTGTTTTCGTCATAGGTGGTCATCAGCGGATTATCGAACCAGCTGATCTCATCGGCCGAAAAGTAGGTCACCTTATCCGAAACCAGCTTGTAGCTAAGACTGCCGGCCGGGTTATAGACCACGGTGCTGGAGTTCGCGCTGGTATAGGTCGGCTCCTGGCTGTCGCTTTCCTGCGGCCCCGGGTTTTCATCGTTGCCGGCAAGATTCCAGCCAATCAAGATAATGGCGATCAACGCCAACAGTAGCGTTATCCAACGCCTGGTTTTACTCATACCGATAGCCCTTTGGCGTCATCAAACTTATCCTGCGCGATCAAGATCAGATCGCAGAGTTCCCGCACCGCGCCGCGTCCGCCGGCGATGCGGGTAACATAATCCGCGTGACCCAGCAGCAGCGGATGCGCGTCGGCCACCGCCACGCTCAGGCCTACCTGCGCCATCACCGGCCAGTCGATAAGATCGTCGCCGATATAGGCAACCTGCTCCGGGCGTAGCGACAGTTTATCCAGAAGTTCCCGGAAGGCCAAAAGCTTATCGGACTGCCCCTGGTAAAGATGTGTAATGCCCAGCGTCTGGCAGCGATCTTCCAGCAGTTTCGCACGGCGGCCGGTAATGATCGCCACCTCGATATCGGAGGTCAGCAGACAGCGAACGCCATAGCCGTCGCGGACGTTGAACGCTTTCAGCTCTTCGCCACTGTTGCCCATATAAATCAGTCCGTCGGACATTACGCCGTCCACGTCGCAAATCAGCAGGCGAATCGCTTCGGCGCGCTTGATTACGTCCCGGCTTACCGCGCCGTAGCAGGTATCCACGACGTCCAGTTCTTGCGTCATTCTCGTTTCCATCAGGTTAGACTACGCCCGCGCGCAGCATGTCATGCATATGCACCACGCCGATCAGCTGGTCGCCGTCGGCGACCATAACGGCGGTGATATGCTTATTTTGCATCAGGTTAAGGGCGTCGACCGCCAGCATATTGGGGCGTACGCGCACGCCGCCCGGCGTCATGACGCTGGCGATCGAGGCGTGTTGAAAATCGATGCCCATATCAAAGACGCGGCGTAAATCGCCATCGGTAAAGATCCCCTGAATCTGCATCAGATCGTCGACGATCGCCGTCATGCCGAGGTTTTTACGCGTGATCTCCAGCAGCGCGTCGCGCAGCGAAGCGTCTTTCGTCACGTGAGGAATTTCGTCACCGCTGTGCATAATATCACTGACGCGCAGCAACAGCTTGCGCCCCAGCGCGCCGCCCGGATGCGACAGCGCGAAATCTTCGGCGGTAAAGCCGCGTGCCTTCAGCAACGCCACCGCCAGCGCATCGCCCATCACCAGCGTCGCGGTGGTGCTGGAGGTTGGCGCCAGACCGAGCGGGCAGGCTTCCTGCGGTACTTTAACACAGAGATGGATATCCGCAGCGCGCGCCATGGTGCTTTCCGGCCGCCCGGTCAGACAAATCAGTTCGACCTTCAGCCGCTTCAGCACCGGGATCAGCGCCAGAATCTCATTCGATTCGCCGGAGTTGGAGATGGCGATAACGATGTCGTTGGCGCCCACCATACCGAGATCGCCATGACTCGCTTCTGCCGGATGGACGAAAAAAGCGGGCGTGCCGGTGCTGGCGAAGGTGGCTGCCATTTTCTTGCCGATATGCCCCGATTTGCCCATGCCCATCACCACCACTTTGCCCTGGCAGTAAAACATCCTTTCACAGGCGCGGGTAAAATCTTCATTGATATACTGGTCAAGCTGCTCCAGCCCCTGACGTTCAATATGAAGCACTTCTTTACCGGCCTGCTGGAAATCAAAGCCCGGTTCGAGCATAAGGTGAGACATGGCTATTCAGTCCTTTATCCGTTGAGACTCAATGGCTGCAGGTAGAGCATTGCTACCCAGGCGATAAAGCCGGCCAGCAGCACGGCGCCGGCGCGACGGCCGATGCGACGGCTACGCTGCAGGCAGATAAGCGTAAACAGGGCGCTGACGCCCAACATAATCCAGTAGTCGCGCTCAAAGGCGCTGCTGTCGAACTCGCCGGGCTGCAAAAGCGCCGGCAGGCCCAGCACGATAGCCATATTATAAATGTTCGAGCCGATAAGGTTGCCGATAGCGATATCATCTTCGCCCTTTAATGCGCCGGCAATCACGGTAGCCAGCTCCGGCAGGCTGGTACCCACCGACACGATCGTCAGGCCGATCACCAGCTCGCTGACGCCTAAGTAATCGGCGATGACCGTGGCGTTATCGATCACCATACGCGTCGACATCGGCAGAATAATCAGCGCGACCGCCAGCCAGAGAAAAGCGACGGTGTTGCCCGCGTCGTCCCGCGGTAGCTCAGCCACTTGCTCGCGCGTCAGGGCGTCGCTGTTATCGCGCTCGGCGCGGCGGGCGATGCGAATAATAAATAGCAGGTAGAGCAGGGCGATGGCGATCAGCGCCAGGCCGTCGCCCCGGCTGAGGCGGTTATCGAACAGCATTACCCCACATAGCAGCGTCACCAGCAGCATCAGCGGCAGTTCGCGGCGCACCAGATTGGAATGGACCGTCAGCGGATGCAGCAGCGCCGCGCCACCGACGATCAGCAGGATATTGGTGATGTTGGATCCCATCGCCGTGCCGACGGCCATATCCATCTGTCCGTGCGTCGCCGCCGTAAAAGAGACGATCAGCTCCGGCAGCGAAGTGCCGATGCCGACGATGGTCATGCCGATGATAATCGGGGGAATGCCTAACGAGCGGCAAAGAATAGCGGCACTAAACACTAAACGATCGGCTCCGTAAACCAGTAAAACTAAACCGATAACTAACAGTGCAGTGGCTAAGAGCATGAAAAATCCTTGGATCGGTTATACTTGTCGGTTTGCCTGGCTCGTCATTGTGCGGGCGTCGCAAAAAGAATGGCGATGATTTTGACCGTCTGCGAGCAAAAAGTAAAACTTATGCCGGTTTTCGCTACGACGAGGCGGTAAGTTTCTGTAAAACTCGCGGCTATCGCCAATGGAGTGCGATTAACATAGCTGATTTATATCGCCTGTAATGGGTAACAGAGGTAGCAATGCACCAGCCATCCACGAATCTGGTCGAGGTCCACGGCGTGAGCTTCTCGCGTGGCAACCGCGCCATTTTCGACAATATCTCGTTAACGGTGCCAAAAGGAAAAGTCACCGCCATCATGGGGCCTTCCGGCATTGGCAAAACCACGCTGTTGCGCCTTATTGGCGGGCAGCTGCAGCCGAATGCCGGCGATATCTGGTTCGACGGCGAGAATATTCCCACGCTTTCGCGCTCGCGGCTGTATGAAACGCGCAAGCGGATGAGCATGCTTTTCCAGTCCGGCGCGCTGTTTACCGATCTTAACGTGTATGAAAACGTCGCCTGGCCGCTACGCGAGCATACCCGTCTGCCGCCGGCGCTGCTGCACAGCACGGTAATGATGAAGCTGGAAGCGGTAGGGTTGCGCGGCGCGGCGAAGCTGATGCCGTCGGAACTCTCGGGGGCATGGCCCGACGCGCCGCGCTGGCGCGCGCCATTGCGCTGGAGCCAGACCTGATCATGTTCGACGAACCCTTTGTCGGACAGGATCCGATTACCATGGGCGTGCTGGTCAAGCTGATAGATGAGCTTAACCATTCGCTCGGCATGACCTGCATCGTGGTTTCGCATGATGTGCCGGAGGTCTTGAGCATCGCCGATTACGCCTATATTGTTGCCGGACAAAAAATTATTGCCCAGGGAACGACGAAGGCGCTGCAGGAGAACCCTGATGCGCGCGTGCGTCAGTTCATCGACGGCATTGCTGACGGGCCGGTGCCTTTCCGCTATCCGGCCGGCGACTATTTTGCCGATCTTACCGGCTCAGGGAGTCAATAAACTGATGGTCTTACATGCTCTGGCGTCGTTGGGACGCCAAGGGATCCGCACCTGCGCCGCTTTCGGCCGTGCCGGCCTGATGCTGTTTCATGCGCTGGCAGGCAAACCGGAGTTTCGCAAGCATGCGCCGCTGTTAATCAAACAGCTTTACAGCGTCGGCGTGATGTCCTTGCTGATCATTCTTGTTTCCGGCCTGTTTATCGGCATGGTGCTGGGCCTGCAGGGTTATCTGGTGCTGACCACCTACAGCGCTGAAACCAGTCTCGGTATGCTGGTGGCGCTTTCGCTGCTGCGCGAACTGGGGCCGGTGGTGACCGCGTTACTGTTCGCCGGCCGCGCGGGATCGGCGCTGACGGCGGAAATTGGGCTGATGAAAGCCACGGAGCAGCTTTCCAGTATGGAGATGATGGCGGTCGATCCGCTGCGCCGGGTGATCTCGCCGCGCTTCTGGGCAGGTTTTATCAGCATGCCGTTGTTGGCGATGATTTTTACCGCCGTCGGCATCTGGGGTGGCGCGCTGGTGGGCGTTAGCTGGAAAGGTATCGATCCCGGCTTTTTCTGGTCGGCGATGCAGAACGCGGTAGATTTTCGCACCGATGTAGTTAACTGTTTGATTAAAAGCGCGGTATTCGCCGTCACGGTGACCTGGATCGCCCTGTTTAACGGCTACGACGCTATCCCGACTTCAGAAGGGATTAGCCGGGCCACGACGCGCACCGTGGTGCATGCGTCGCTGGCGGTACTCGGTTTAGATTTTGTGCTGACAGCACTGATGTTTGGGAACTAAGGCAATGCAAACCAAAAAAAGTGAAATCTGGGTAGGCGCGTTTATGCTGCTGGCGCTGGTCGCCATCCTGTTTCTCTGTCTGCGCGTAGCGGACGTGAAATCGCTGGGCACCGAACCGACATGGAAGCTCTACGCGACCTTCGATAATATCGGCGGCCTGAAAACCAGCTCGCCGGTGAAAATCGGCGGCGTGGTCATTGGCCGCGTCACGGACATCTCGCTTGACGAGAAAACGCTGTCGCCGCGCGTCACCATGGCGATTGAAGATAAATATAATCACCTGCCCGACACCAGCTCGCTGGCGATCCGCACTCAGGGGCTGTTAGGGGAGCAGTATCTCGCGTTAAACGTCGGCTTCGACGATCCTGATATGGGCACCGCCATCCTGAAAGATGGCGATACGCTGCAGGATACGAAGTCGGCGCTGGTGCTGGAGGACCTTATCGGTCAGTTCCTGTATAAGAGCGGCGACGGCGGCCAGAACAACGAAAACACGCAGCAGGAGCAGGGCGCGCCAGCGCAGCCGGCGCCTGCTACCCCGGACCAACCTTAAGAGGCTATACGTATGTTTAAACGTTTATTGATGGTCGCTATGCTGGTCATCGCACCGCTGGCAGCGAACGCGGCGGACCAAAGCAATCCCTATAAGCTGATGAACGAGGCGGCGCAGAAAACCTTTACCCGCCTGAAGAATGAGCAGCCGAAAATCAAGCAGGATCCGAACTACCTGCGCGATATCGTGCGTCAGGAGTTGCTGCCCTATGTGCAGGTAAAATATGCCGGCGCGCTGGTGCTGGGCCGCTACTACCGCGAAGCGACACCGGCACAGCGCGAAGCCTATTTCAAGGCGTTCGGTGACTACCTGGCGCAGGCCTACGGCCAGGCGCTGGCGCTCTATCATGGCCAGACCTATCAGATCGCGCCGGAGCAGCCGCTTGGCAACGCGAACATCATCGCCATCCGCGTCTCCATCATCGATCCCAATGGCCGTCCGCCCGTGCGCCTGGATTTCCAGTGGCGTAAAAACAGCCGCACCGGCGAGTGGCAGGCATATGACATGATTGCGGAGGGGATCAGCATGATCACCACTAAGCAAAACGAGTGGAGCGACACGCTGCGCACCAAAGGCGTTGACGGCCTGACCCAGTTGCTGAAGAGCTATGCGGCGCAGCCGATTACGCTGGATCAGAAAAATAATGGCTGAAGATCTGCGCTGGCACGTTGAGGCTAAAACGCTTTTCCTGCAGGGCGAACTCGATCGCGAGACGTTGATTGGCCTGTGGCAGCAGCGGGAAAAAGTGATGCAGAGCATTGAGATGATCGATGTCTCTGGCCTGCAGCGCGTTGATTCCGCAGGGCTGGCCTTGCTGGTGCATCTGCGTCAGATCGCGCAACAGCAGGGCGCCCGCCCGCTGTTCAGCGGTGTCACGGATAAATTACACTCCCTGATTACGCTGTACAATTTGCAGCAGATCATTGTTTCTGCTGACAATCCTGTCTGACCGAACGCCCTTTTCGTTTAAGCCCCTGCATCGTCAGGGGCTTTTTGCTTGTTTAAGATAAATGCGCTTTCAACTAATATGTCAGCCTGTTTATCATCAACCGAATCCAGAAAAATCATGGAAAATAGCGAAATTCAGACAGTGCTGATGAACGCACTGCCTTTAACTGAGGTCCACGTAAGCGGCGACGGCAGTCATTTTCAGGTCATTGCCGTAGGCGAGCTTTTTGCCGAGCTGAGCCGTGTGAAGAAACAACAGACGGTGTATGCGCCGCTGATGGAATATATTGCCGATAACCGCATTCACGCTGTTTCGATCAAAACCTATACCCCTGAAGAGTGGGCCCGGGATCGTAAGCTAAACGGTTTCTAAGCTGTTGGCGCGGCGTACTGTCCGCGGCCCGACGGCCCTTTGAGTACTGACAACAGAGAGCAGTTGCAATGGATAAATTTCGTGTACAGGGTCCGACCCGGCTGAGTGGTGAAGTGACCATTTCCGGCGCCAAAAATGCCGCGCTGCCGATCCTGTTCGCCGCTCTGCTGGCTGAAGAGCCGGTTGAGATACAAAATGTCCCGAAACTCAAGGACATCGATACCACCATGAAGCTGCTGAGTCAGCTGGGTGTCAAAGCGGAACGCAACGGGTCGGTGCATCTTGACGCCAGCAAGGTCGACATTTACTGCGCGCCTTATGAACTGGTAAAAACCATGCGCGCGTCGATCTGGGCGCTGGGGCCGCTGGTGGCGCGTTTCGGCCAGGGCCAGGTTTCCTTGCCGGGCGGCTGCGCCATCGGCGCGCGTCCCGTCGACCTGCATATTACCGGTCTGGAGCAGTTGGGCGCCGAGATCAAGCTGGAAGAGGGCTACGTTAAGGCATCGGTTAACGGGCGCCTTAAAGGCGCGCACATCGTGATGGATAAGGTCAGCGTCGGCGCGACGGTGACCATCATGTCCGCCGCGACGCTGGCGACTGGCACCACGGTGATTGAAAACGCCGCACGCGAACCAGAAATCGTTGATACCGCCAACTTCCTCAACACCCTTGGCGCTAAAATCAGCGGCGCAGGCGGCGATCGCATCACCATCGAAGGCGTAGAGCGTCTGGGCGGCGGAGTATACCGCGTGCTGCCTGATCGCATTGAAACGGGCACCTTCCTGGTCGCTGCGGCTATCTCTGGCGGTAAAGTGGTGTGCCATAAAACGCAACCCGATACCCTGGATGCGGTGCTGGCCAAGCTGCGTGACGCCGGCGCTGATATCGAGACCGGCGAAGACTGGATCAGTCTGGATATGCACGGCAAACGCCCGAAAGCGGTCAACGTGCGCACGGCGCCACATCCGGGCTTCCCGACCGATATGCAGGCGCAGTTTACGCTGCTGAACCTGGTAGCGGAAGGGACCGGCGTGATCACCGAGACCATCTTCGAAAACCGTTTTATGCATATCCCGGAGCTGATCCGTATGGGCGCGCATGCGGAAATCGAAAGCAACACGGCGATTTGTCACGGTGTTGAAAAGCTCTCCGGCGCGCAGGTCATGGCAACCGATTTACGCGCCTCCGCCAGCCTGGTGCTGGCGGGCTGCATCGCTGAAGGCACCACCCTCGTGGATCGTATCTACCATATCGATCGCGGCTATGAGCATATCGAAGATAAGCTTATCGCGATGGGTGCCCGCATCGAGCGCGTTAAAGGCGAATAACGCGTTTTCGCTTAGCCTGCTGCACCACAGCCTCCGCCTGGCGGGGCTGTTTTTTTTGCTACCTGCTTCCGGAACGGGAGCGGATAAGCTTTTTGCGATCCAGCAGCTTGTTGGTTTTCGGATCGTAATAGCGGCTGGGCCAAATTTCGGCAGGGTGGACGGCGATCGCCTCGGCAATCAGCCACTCACCTTTCGGCCAGGGACGATTCAGGGCATTAGCCAGCGTAGATGAACTTAGCCCCGCCTGACGCGACACGGCGGCCAGAGAGGTGCCTTTCTTATGCAGGGCGGCGATGATATCGGCGGCGTGCCAGTCCTTTTTTCTATGGTTCACACTATTCACAGCGCATTTCTCCCTATGCTTATTTCATCTCATGGAAAAGCTGACCTTTTTAAGAAAATTTAGGTTATTTAAACTTAAGGAAACAGGATGTTAATTCTGAATATTTTTCTTATTAATCAACTTGTGATGAGATTTTATAGCAAGAAGGCTCCATAAGTTTCCAGTAATTTTTGAATGACGCCGGCAAAATGTGTTTTTCTTCGCAAAAAGTGATATCACCGTTGCAACGGCAGCCGCGAAGCGGAGAGGCGTGACAGGACGCTGCGCGCCTGGGGAAGCAGGGCGGCGGAAAACGGGCACGACAGCCACGCAAGAATGGTCGCGTCGGGCAACCGGAGAGAGGGAAAACGGACGGGAAGAGAAGAAAGGGCGGGAGCCGGCGACAGCTCCCGCTGCCGGTCAGGAATCGCGCTGCACCGACATATGGGCCAGCGCTTCCAGTGCGCTGCGCCACGGCGATTCCGGCAGCGCCTGCAGCGCGGCGATCGCCTTATCCGCTTCCTCTTCGGCGCGACTGCGCGTCCATTCCAGCGATCCGCATTGACGCATTGTCTCCAGCACCGGATCCAGCAAATGACGGCCATTGCCCTGCTCGATCGCCTCACGGATCATTGCCGCCTGCTGTTCGTCGCCATGGCGCATCGCATGCAGCAGCGGCAGCGTCGGCTTGCCTTCGCTCAGATCGTCGCCCACGTTTTTGCCCAGCGTTTCGCCGTCAGCGCTGTAATCAAGAAGATCGTCGATCAGCTGAAAAGCGGTGCCGATGTAGCGGCCATAATCCTGCAACGCCTGCTCCTGTGCCGCGCTGGCACCGGCGAGGATGCCGGAAGACTGCGCCGCCGCTTCAAACAGGCGCGCTGTCTTGCTGTAGATGACATGCATATAGCTTTCTTCGGTGATGTCGGGATCGTTGCAGTTCATCAACTGCAGCACCTCGCCTTCAGCGATGACGTTCACCGCCTCTGACATCAGCGCCAGAATGCGCAGCGAGCCCAGGCTGGTCATCATCTGAAACGCGCGGGTATAGATAAAATCGCCGACCAGCACGCTGGCCGCATTGCCGAAAGCGGCATTGGCGGTCGCTTTGCCGCGGCGCATATCCGATTCGTCAACCACATCGTCATGCAGCAGGGTGGCAGTATGAATAAATTCAATCAGCGCGGCGATCGTGACGTGCTGATTTCCTTCGTACCCTAAAGCGCGCGCCGCAAGGATGGCAATCATTGGACGAATACGCTTTCCGCCGCCGCTGATAATGTAGTAACCCAACTGATTGATGAGCGAAACATCTGAATTCAGCTGTGAGAGAATGGTCTCGTTGACGGCCGCCATGTCTTGCGCGGTTAATTCATTAATTTGTTCTAAATTCATCAGTCTGTTCAGCTATTGCTCTGTTCAGCGCCATGTTAAGCGACTTTGCCCATGTCTGTGCCACGTAATGTATTACAGATTGTACTTGAAAAACGAGGCTCTTGAATCCTGAGTATGGCGCTGCGTTTTTTTTCTGCAATCCTTTGCTATGTCCTCTTGTCAAGCCAGCGAATTTTGCGTAGAATTCGCGCCCTATTGTGAATATTTATCGCGCCGCCTGACAATTGAAGAAGGCAAGCGCAGAAGCGGAGTTTTATATGTACGCGGTTTTCCAAAGTGGTGGTAAACAACACCGAGTAAGCGAAGGTCAAACCGTTCGCCTGGAAAAGCTGGACATCGCAACCGGCGAAACGATTGAGTTCGATCAGGTTCTGATGATTGCAAACGGTGACGACGTAACTATCGGCGCACCGCTGGTTTCAGGTGGCGTGATCAAAGCAGAAGTTGTGGCTCATGGTCGTGGCGACAAAATTAAGATTGTTAAGTTCCGTCGTCGTAAACACCACCGTAAGCAGCAAGGCCACCGTCAGTGGTTCACTGATGTGAAAATCACTGGCATCAGCGCCTGAGAGGAGATCTGACAAATGGCACACAAAAAGGCTGGCGGCTCGACACGTAACGGTCGCGACTCTAACGCACAGCGCCTGGGCGTAAAACGTTTTGGCGGTGAATCAGTACTGGCTGGCAACATCATCGTTCGTCAGCGTGGCACCAAATTCCACGCAGGCACCAACGTTGGTCTTGGCCGTGACCATACTCTGTTTGCTACTGCAAACGGTAAAGTAAAATTCGAAGTTAAAGGCCCGAACAACCGTAAATACGTCAGCATCGTTGCTGAGTAAGGTTGTCGTGCTGCAGGTTGGTTAATCAGCCTGCCAGAGAATGAAAGCCCCGCAGAGTATTGCGGGGCTTTTTACATTTTGAGCTTGCCTGATTTGCTGTACACTTTACGTACAGCCTTTCCGCAACGGGTCATCGCTTATGGCCTCGGCGGAATACAGCCGCACCGGCCTGTCCGGTCGCCAGGTGAATGATTTACGGAGAAGGTAAATGAAGTTTGTTGATGAAGCGACAATCCTGGTTGTCGCAGGCGATGGCGGTAATGGTTGCGTCAGCTTCCGTCGTGAAAAATATATCCCGAAAGGCGGCCCTGACGGCGGCGACGGCGGGGACGGCGGCGATGTCTATCTGCTGGCTGACGAAAACCTCAACACGCTGATCGACTATCGTTTCGAGAAGTCGTTCCGCGCCGAGCGCGGACAGAACGGCCAGAGCCGTGACTGTACCGGCAAACGCGGCAAAGATATCGTGATTAAAGTGCCGGTGGGTACGCGCGTTATCGATCAGGGTACCGGCGAAACGCTGGGCGACCTGACGCGTCATGAGCAGAAGTTGATGGTAGCGAAGGGCGGCTGGCACGGCCTGGGGAATACCCGTTTCAAATCGTCCGTTAACCGTACGCCGCGTCAAAAGACCATGGGTACGCCGGGCGAAAAACGCGACCTGCAGCTGGAACTGATGCTGTTGGCGGACGTCGGCATGCTCGGCCTGCCCAACGCCGGTAAATCCACCTTCATTCGCGCGGTTTCCGCCGCGAAGCCTAAAGTCGCCGACTATCCCTTTACCACCCTGGTGCCAAGCCTCGGCGTGGTACGTATGGACAGCGAAAAAAGCTTCGTAGTTGCGGATATCCCTGGCCTGATTGAAGGGGCGGCGGAAGGCGCAGGCCTCGGCATTCGCTTCCTGAAACACCTTGAGCGCTGCCGCGTGCTGCTGCACCTGATCGACCTGGCGCCGATCGACGAATCCGATCCGGTAGAAAACGCGCGCATTATCCTCGGCGAGCTGGAAAAATACAGTGAAAAACTGTACCGCAAACCGCGCTGGCTGGTGTTTAACAAAGTCGATCTGTTGGATCGCGAAGAGGCGGAAGCGCGCGCGAAAGCGATCGTGGAAGCACTGGGCTGGGATGAAAAATATTACCTGATCTCCGCCGCCAGCCAGACCGGCGTCAACGCGCTGTGCTGGGATGTGATGTCCTTCCTGATCGCCCATCCGAAAGAGGCGGAAGAGGAAGAGAAGAAACCTGAGAAAGCGGAATTCATGTGGGATGATTACCACCGTGAAACGCTGGAGCAGGTGGAAGAAGAAGTGGATGAAGAGTGGGACGACGACTGGGATGAAGATGACGACGAAGGCGTCGAAATCATCTATCAGCGTTAAGCCGCTGTTCAGCGAGAAGCCCGGTTATGCCGGGCTTTTTTGTGCCCATTTTTTGGCCTGGCCGGTAAGCGGTAGCTAAATGATAAAGAAAATGATTATCATTACCCCACTATCTACCCGCAGGATACACCATGGCTTACCGTCGATTTCTCATTTTATTCAGCACGCTGTGCATGTTTTTTACCGCCGCTTCGCCAGCGACCGACAACGTCCCCGGCTGGCCGCGACAGCTGAGCAGCGGTAAGGAGACGCTGACGCTAACACAGCCGCCGCAGCGTATTGTCTCTACCAGCATCACCTTAACCGGCTCTCTGCTGGCCATTGATGCGCCGCTTGTCGCCAGTGGGGCTGCGATGCCCGGCAAACGCTTTACCGACGGGCAAGGCTTTTTCCGGCAGTGGGGCGATATCGCGCGCCAGCGCGGCGTGCGTAAACTCTACAGCGGCGAGCCGTCGCTGGAGACCATCGCCGCCGCCCGGCCCGATCTGATTATCGTCAGCGCGACCGGCAATGACTCCGCGCTGGCGCTCTATCCACAGCTGAAAGCGATCGCGCCGACGTTGATCGTTAACTATGATGACAAATCCTGGCAGCAGGTGATGCGCGAGCTGGGTCAGGCGACCGGACAGGAAGCGCAGGCACAGCAGCGCATCGCCGATTTCGATCGGCGCCTGCAGCAGCTGCGCCAGCGACTGGTTTTACCGCCGCAGCCGGTATCCGCGTTTGTTTATAACCGCAGCGGCCCGCAGATCAACCTGTGGACGCCGGCTTCCGCTCAGGGGCAGCTTCTGCAGCAGCTGGGCTTTACGCTGGCGCCGTTACCGGCAAGGTATACGCCGCCCGCCGTGCAGAAGCGCCGCGATAAAGTGCCGTTAAGCGGCGAGGCGCTGGTTAATGGGTTGGCCGGGCAATCTTTTTTGCTGTTTGCCGCTGGCGACACCGATGCCGCGACGTTGAAGCGCGAGCCGCTGCTGGCCGCCGCGCCGGCAGTGCAGCAGCAGCGGGTATGGGCGATGGGCGAGGAGAGTTTCCGGCTCGACTACTACAGCGCCGGGCAGCTGCTGATACGTATCGGCGCGCTGTTCAGCACAGCGCGGACCACAAATGCTGAAGACCATCGGTAAGGCCGCCGCGCCAGCAGAGCGCGTCATGGCCGCCCTCGAATTCGCGATAGTGGACATCATGACCTGCCTCCTGCAGTAGCGGCAGTAGCGTTCGGTTAGACTCCAGAATCACCTTTTCATACCGTCCCGCCTCCAGCCAGAATCGCTGTGGCTGGCGCGTTTTCGGTAGCCGCAGCAACAGCGTCGCCAGCTGGCCGCCGCTGATGGCATTATGACGATCTGGCCACCAGAACGAGCCTGACAGGCTGACCGCGCCATTGAAGTGGCGCGGCCAGTGCAGCGCGGCGTACAGCGCCGACAGCCCGCCATAGCTTTGTCCGGCCACCAGCGTCGGCAGCCGGCGATCCCATGAGGGAAGCCATTCGCTGACCTGCGGCAGCAGCTCCTCCTGAACCGCCAGCCAGAAATCGGGATTGCAGGGCAGCTCCTGGCCGCGCTGGCTGACGCCCATCGAATTGATAAACAGATAACAGGCCGGCGGCAGCTTGCCCTGCTGCGTAAGCCATGCCAGCGGCGCGGCGGCAGGTATGGTGCTGGCCCAGAACTGGCCGTCCAGCAGAATGGCCAGCGGACGCGGCGCAGCGCTGTCCGGGCCGGTTTGCAGCAGCCAGACCGAGCGGCGGTTATCAAGCCGCGCGCTGTGCCAGCGATGAGCGATAAGCGGGCTTTCTTCTTCTAACGCGGTCTGGCTGTCCAGCGGACGCCATGCCGCCTGCGGCGGCGCCGCCGGCATATGCAGCGGCGAAACCGGATGCCCGCGACCATTGCGCCAGCTGCGTAGCGGGTTCAGCGGGTCGGCCATCGCCTCCTGCAGATGGCTTTTCCACCAGCGGCGCAGGATATTGGCGTCCGGCACGTTATCGGGAAAGTCGGCATCTTCACGGGATGGGATCAGGCAATAGCTGCCGCGCCAGCGCGGATTAAGCAGCACTTCCCCCTGCCAGACATCGGTGCCTGCGATGCGCTGCAGTGAAAAGGGCTGCCGCTGACGATGATGATCGGTAACGCCGATAATATTGAGCCAGACACGTCGCGTCACAGATTGCTGCTCATTGCCTTGCGGATCGCGCCAGTAAAACAGAGTGCGGCACTGCCCGGCTATCTCACCGGCCACGGCAGGAATGCCTGCCTGGATTTGCGACTGCCACCAGGCCTCGCTGCCGATCTGCTGCGAAGAATTCATAGGCGCCTCGAAGAGTAAGAATTGAATCTCATTTGTAAGTGATAACAATATTGATAATTATTTTCATTTTCAATAATCTGTTTCCGCTTGTTAACAGGGTATGCGGGTACGCCTCAAACACGGAAATGAAAATGAAAATGAATTCTACAAGAACCTATCGGCTTCTGGTGCCGCTGACGCTGGCCAGCGGCTTTTTTACGGCGCACAGCCTGGCGGAAACGGAGAACGCTCTTCCGCATGACGGCAATGCGGAAGAGGGCACGCTGGTCGTCACGGCCCGGCAGCAGAATTTACAGGCGCCAGGCGTATCCACCATATCAGCTGAGCAGATCAAAAAGCATCCGCCAGCGCGCGACGTGGCAGAAATCATCCGCACCATGCCGGGCGTCAATCTGACCGGCAACTCCACCAGCGGACAGCGCGGCAATAACCGGCAGATCGATATACGCGGCATGGGGCCGGAAAACACCCTGATTCTGATAGATGGCCGGCCGGTAACCAGCCGTAATTCTGTGCGTCTTGGCTGGCGCGGCGAACGCGATACGCGCGGCGACACCAGCTGGGTACCTGCGGAGATGATTGATCATATCGATGTCATCCGCGGCCCGGCGGCGGTGCGTTACGGCAACGGCGCCGCCGGCGGCGTGGTCAATATTATCACTAAAAAAACATCCGACGGCTGGCATGGATCCTGGAACAGCTACTACAACGTGCCGCAGCACCGCGAAGAGGGCGATACAAAGCGCACCAATTTCAGCCTGAGCGGGCCGCTGGGCGACGATCTCTCCTTCCGTTTGTATGGTGGCCTGAGCAAAACCCAGGCGGACGCGCAGTTTATTAACGCCGGACATCAGTCCCTGCGCACCGGCAGCTATGCCGATACCGTGCCCGCAGGCCGCGAAGGCACGGAAAACAAAGATATCAATGCGCTGCTGCGCTGGGCCTTCGCGCCGATGCAGGCACTGGAGTTTGAAGCGGGCTACAGCCGGCAGGGTAATCTTTACGCGGGCGATACGCAAAACACCAATAGCAATGCGCTGGTGAACCAGAACTACGGTAAAGAAACTAATCGGCTCTATCGTCAGAACGTAGCGGTCACCTGGACCGGCGCCTGGGATAACGGCATCAGCACCAATAACTTTGCGCAGTATGAAAATACCCGTAACAGCCGACTTAATGAGGGGCTGGCGGGCGGTACCGAAGGGATCTTCGCTGACAACGATTTCTCCACCATTGAGCTGAACAATCTGCTGCTGCACAGCGAAATCAGCGTTCCGTTTGAACGGCTGGTTAACCAGACCGCCACTTTCGGCGCCGAATGGAATCAGCAGCGTATGAAGGATCCCAGCTCAACCACGCAGGCGCTGAGCGGAGGAGACATTGCCGGCGTTTCCAGCGGCAGTCGCAGTCCTTATAGCCAGGCGGAGATCTTTTCTCTGTTCGCCGAGGATAACCTTGAGCTGACCGACAGCACGATGCTGGTGCCGGCGCTGCGCTTCGATCATCATTCGATCGTGGGCGATAACTGGAGCCCGTCGCTTAACCTGTCGCAGGCGCTGAGCGAAGAGGTCACGCTTAAACTGGGCATCGGCCGCGCCTACAAGGCGCCCAGCCTTTATCAGACCAACCCGAACTACATTCTCTATAGTCGCGGTCAGGGCTGTGCGGCCAGCACCGGCGCCTGCTACCTGATGGGCAACGACGATCTGAAAGCGGAAACCAGCATCAATAAAGAGGCGGGGCTGGAGTGGAAGCATGACGACTATCAGCTCGGCCTGACCTGGTTCCGCAACGATTATCGCGACAAAATTGAGGCGGGCTATCTGCCGAGCGGTACCTCCACCAATGGCCGAACCGATATTTATCGCTGGGAGAACGTGCCGAAAGCAGTCGTGGAAGGAGTGGAAGGCACGGTGAATCTGCCGCTCGGCGAGACGGTCAGCTGGAATAACAACCTGACGTGGATGCTGCAGAGCAAAAACAAAGAGACCGGCGATCGCCTGTCGATTATTCCGCAATATACCCTGAACTCGGCGCTGAGCTGGCAGGCATTGCCGAACCTGTCGCTGCAATCCACCTTTACCTGGTATGGTCGTCAGACGCCGAAAAAGTACAACTACAAGGGAGAGGCGATAAGCGGCAGCGAGAAGGATGAGGTCAGCCCTTATTCCGTGATTGGGCTAAGCGGCACGCTGGAGGTCAACAAATATGTCAGCGTGACGCTGGGCGTAGATAACCTGCTGGATAAGCGGCATTTCCGCGCGGGCAATGCGCAAACCACCGGCAATGCCGTCACCAACTCTTATATGTATGGCGCAGGCGCCAATACCTATAACGAATCGGGACGCACCTGGTATCTGGGGCTGGACACCCACTTCTGAGTAAAGGCCCGTCGCCTTAGTTAAGGCTGGCGGGCAACTGGCACTGCGCATCCAGCCCGGAACGATCGCGGCGGTTGCCAAGCTGCAGCTTGCCGCCGTGCAGCTGCAGAATGCGCAGCACAATATTCAATCCCAGTCCGCTGCCGCCGTAGCGGCGGTCGCGGCGATGGAACGCCTGCGTCAGTTCGCCGGCGGTCTCTTCATCGATTCCCGGCCCTTCATCCAGCACGCGCAGCAGGCTACCTGTTTCGTCGGCCTGGAGCTGTAACGTGATCAGGGAGCTTTCCGGACTGTAGCGCGACGCATTCTCCAGCAAATTACGTAGCATCAGGCGCAGCAGCACCGCATCGCCCTGTACGCGGCCCTCTTCCTGCGGCCACGCCAGATGCTGTCGGCGCTGCTTCAGCATCTCGTCCATTTCGCCCTGCAGCGGGGCGAAAATATCCTGTTGCCAGCTTAACGTCTGATAGTGGCCGCTGGCGAGCGCCTGGCCGGCGCGTGACAGCATCAGCAGCTGTTCAATCACATGCATAAGTTGATCGACGCGCGCCACCAGCATCGGCGCCTGCTTAATCTCCTGCTGCGCCATCAGCTCCAGATGCAGGCGCAGGCCCGCCAGCGGCGTGCGCAGCTCGTGCGCCGCATCGGCGGTAAACAACCTTTCCTGCTGCAGCGTCTGGTCAAGGCGCGCCAGCAGCTGGTTCAGGGCGCGCGTCACCGCCACGATCTCTTCCATATCGGAAAAGGTGGGCAGGGGAGTGAGGTTGTCGGCGGAGCGTTCGGCCAGGCTGGCCTGCAGCGCATTCAGCGGGCGAATAATCCAGCTGATGGCCCAGAAAGAGAGAATAAGGGTAAAGCCTACCATTACCAGCGAAGGCAGCAGCAGCGAGGCGATCGCTTCGCGGATCTCGTTTTCCACATGCTGATTGCGCGATTTGGCCGTTAATGTCTCGTTGACCAGAAAGCCGATCTGCTCCCGGCTTTCATGCCAGAGCCAGATAGCGCTCATCAGCTGGCAGGTCAGCAGTATCAGCGCCAGCATAATCAGCAGCCGCCGACGCATGCTGTTCACGCGCGCTCTTCCAGCCGGTAGCCAACGCCGCGCACCGTCTTAATCCGATCTTTACCCAACTTGCGGCGCAGATTATGAATATGCACTTCCAGCGTGTTGGATCCGTTATCATCCTGCCAGCTGTAGAGATCCTGCTGCAGCGTCTCGCGATGCACCGTCTGCCCGATGCGCATCAGCAGGCGCGTCAGCAGCGCGAACTCTTTTGGCGTCACTTCGACCGGCTGATTTTCAACGGAAACCTGCTGCGAGGAGAGATTCAGCGCCAGATCGCCGTGTTGGATCTGATTATCGCTGCGCCCCTGATAGCGGCGGATCAAGGCGCGTACGCGCGCCTTCAGCTCCGCCAGCGCGAACGGCTTGACCAGGTAATCGTCGGCGCCGGCATCAAGCCCGCCGACCCGATCCTCCAGCGCATCGCGCGCCGTCAGGATCAGGACCGGCAGGTCGATGCCCTGCCGGCGCCAGCGCCGCAGCAACGCTGCGCCATCCATATCCGGCAGACCGAGATCGAGAACAATCAGGCTGTATTGCCCACTGTGCAACAGGGATTCCGCCTGCGCGCCCTTTGCCGCGCAGTCGGTAACATATCCCTCGCCGCTCAGCGCGAGGGCCACGCCCTCCTGCAACAGCGCGTCATCTTCCACGATAAGTATTTTCATCAGGCTCAGTTATTTTGGTAGAGATCCTTATACAAACGACTTTCGAAGCGCACCAGCGGCACCCGACGGATTTTCTTATCCTCCGGCGGCACGGCGTAGCCGGAGAGGAACTGCACGAAAGCGACGCGCTGTCCGCTGGCGGTAGTGATAAAGCCTGCCAGGTTATAAACACCGGAGAGCGAGCCGGTTTTCGCGGAGACTTTACCGTCGACGCCCGCCTCATGCAGGCCGCCGCGATAGCGCAGCGTGCCGTCATAGCCTGCCAGCGGCAGCATCGAGATAAAGTTTAGCTGCTGATCGTTTTGCGCGATGTATTGCAGCACCTCCATCATTGTCGCCGGCGCGATCAGATCGTGACGCGACAGGCCGGAGCCGTCGACCTGAATGCTGTTGCCTAAATCGATATTCGCCTTCTGACGCAGGATACGGCGCACGGCGTCGGAGCCGGCGCGCCAGGTGCCCGGCACGTTGAAATAGTGATGGCCGATAGTACGGAACACCGTATCGGCAATCATATTGTCCGATTTTTTCAGCATGATTTTCAGCAGATCGTGCAGCGGCGCGGACTGCGTTTCCGCCAGGACGGTGCCCGGTTCGCTGACGCGCGTCTGACGCACCAGATGGCCGGTATAATCAATACCGGCGTCGTGCAGCATCGCTTTTAAAATCGCGCCCGCCCAGGCGGCGCCGTCCTGAATGGAGAAGGCCAGCGGCAGTGGTTCACTGCGCTGCGTCATACAGCCTGTCAGCGTAAAGCGGTTCAGCTCGCCTGGCACGACATCCAGCTCGCAGTAAGGCGCGTCCGGCGAGCCTTTGGCCAGAGTGCGCACCTGGCTGAACATATTGACCGGGTAGTAAGAGGCGACGCGGATGAAGGCGTTGTCGTCAGGGCGATCGGCGCTGTAGAGCGAAACGGAAAAGCAGTTTTTATCGACAATAGCGGCGGCCGGCGGCGCGCTGAAACACTGCGTAATGTCGTTCCACGGCCAGCCGGGCGCCTTATCGTGGCTGGCGAACACCGAGGTGTCGATCACCAGGTTGCCCTGAATATGAGTGATACCCTGCCTGGTCAGCGCCGTCACCATATTGCGCAGATCCTGACGTGAGAGCGTCGGGTCGCCGGCGAAACGCGCGACCAGATCGCCTTTAAGCGTGCCGTCGCTAACCTTGCCCTGCGTCTCCAGCGTAGTACGAAAGCGAAAGTCAGGGCCCAGCTCCAGCAGGGCTGCGAGCGCCGTCACTACTTTCATGGTGCTGGCTGGCAAAGCCATTTGTTTACTGTGATAATCGACCAGCGGCGTTGATGAACCCACTTTTTGTGCCATCAGCGCCAGGTTTGCGCCATCCGGTAAGTATTGTGTGTATTCTTCCACAGGTGCTGCGTGAGCTTGCAGCATAAACGCACAGGTTAGTCCGGTAACAAGTCGTGAAAATCGCATAATCTCGCGGTAACTGACGGGTGAAGCCGTCATACTACGGTGCATCACGGTAGAAAGTAAACGATGACCCACAGGGAACTCTGGGTTAAAATACGTATCAAAATGCAAACCCGAATCCTGACCTGGAGCCTGCTCCGGGTCAGGTTTCTTTTGTTTGCGAATCAGCCGGTAGCGTTGCATAACGCGTCAGGCCGACGACCACTGGTCAGGACGACAACAAGCAAACAGGACCGATGACGAGGTATTAAAATGAATCAGATTCCGATGACGTTAAGGGGCGCAGAGAAGCTGCGTGAAGAACTCGAAGAGCTGAAGACCGTCAGACGCCCCCGTATTATTGCCTCTATTGCGGAAGCGCGTGAGCATGGCGATCTGAAAGAGAATGCCGAGTATCATGCCGCACGCGAAGAACAGGGCTTTTGTGAAGGGCGTATTCAGGAGATCGAAGCCAAGCTCTCTAATGCGCAGGTGATCGACGTAACGAAAATGCCGAACAATGGCCGCGTGATTTTCGGCGCGACAGTTTCCGTGCTGAATCTTGATACTGACGAAGAGTCGACCTGGCGTATCGTTGGCGACGATGAAGCTGACTATAAGCAGAATCTAATTTCCGTGAACTCGCCGATGGCACGCGGTCTGATCGGTAAAGAGGCCGACGACGTGGTGGTGATCAAAACCCCGGGTGGTGACGTCGAGTATGAGATTCTGAAAGTAGAATATCTTTAATCTCTGCTACGCTGCTTTAAGCGTCGCAGGATTGTAAAGAAAGGAAAAAGGCCGCATCGCGGCCTTTTATCCAGTGCAGGAGCATGGCAATTTCTTCCGGCTGATTCATCAGCGTACGCGATTAGCGCGGCAGGGAGATTTTGCGTTCTTCTGTCGGGCGGTACAGCACCAGCGTCTTGCCGATAACCTGCACGTTACAGGCTCCCGTTTCGCGAACAATGGCTTCCACCACCAGGTTTTTCGTTTCCCGATCTTCGGTAGCGATCTTCACCTTAATCAGTTCGTGATGCGTAAGCGCCTGGTCAATCTCGGCCAGCACGCCCTCAGTGAGGCCGTGGTTGCCCAGCATGACGACAGGTTTCAGAGGGTGCGCCAGACCTTTCAGGTGCTGTTTTTGTTTGGTACTCAGATTCATCGTATATTTTTACTTACATTGGGATTGAAAACGGTACATTCTACCGCCATCTCTGGTATATCACCAAACGCGACAGCCGTCTGTTTGGTTATTTATCGCTACGATGAAGAATAGTTGGAAAAAGTATGACAGGTAAAAAGCGTTCGGCCAGTTCCAGCCGCTGGCTTCAGGAACACTTTAGCGATAAATATGTGCAACAGGCACAGAAAAAAGGGTTGCGTTCACGCGCCTGGTTTAAACTTGATGAAATACAGCAGGGCGATAAGCTGTTTAAGCCCGGTATGACGGTGGTCGACCTTGGCGCCGCGCCTGGCGGTTGGTCACAATATGTCGCCACCCAAATCGGTTCGAAAGGGCGTATTATCGCCTGTGACATTCTGCCTATGGATCCTATCGTCGGTGTCGATTTCCTTCAGGGCGATTTTCGTGAAGAATCGGTGGTAAAGGCGCTGCTTGAACGCGTCGGCGAAGAGAAAGTGCAGGTGGTCATGTCCGATATGGCACCCAACATGAGCGGCACCCCCGCTGTAGATATTCCCCGATCGATGTATCTGGTTGAGCTGGCGCTGGAAATGTGTCGCGATATTCTGGCACCCGGAGGCAGCTTTGTAGTGAAAGTATTTCAGGGAGATGGCTTCGATGAATACCTGCGGGAAATTCGCTCCCTGTTTACGAAAGTGAAAATTCGTAAGCCGGACGCTTCGCGTTCACGTTCACGCGAAGTGTACATTGTAGCGACAGGGCGCAAACTATAGTACCCTACGCTGTCTGTTAACACAGTTGTAATATGAGGTTAATCCCTTGAGTGACATGGCGAAAAACCTGATTCTCTGGTTAGTCATCGCGGTCGTGCTGATGTCTGTCTTCCAGAGCTTTGGGCCCAGCGAGTCGAATGGCCGTAGGGTTGATTATTCAACCTTCCTGTCGGAAGTGAACCAGGATCAGGTCCGCGAGGCACGTATTAACGGGCGTGAAATCAACGTTACCAAAAAAGACAGTAATCGATACACGACCTACATTCCCGTCAACGATCCCAAGTTGCTCGATAACCTGTTGACCAAAAATGTAAAAGTGGTCGGCGAACCGCCGGAAGAACCGAGCCTGCTGGCTTCTATCTTCATCTCCTGGTTCCCGATGCTGCTGCTGATTGGCGTCTGGATCTTCTTTATGCGTCAAATGCAGGGCGGCGGCGGCAAAGGCGCGATGTCCTTTGGCAAAAGCAAAGCCCGCATGCTGACGGAAGATCAGATTAAAACTACCTTCGCCGACGTTGCAGGCTGCGACGAAGCGAAAGAGGAAGTCGGCGAGCTGGTGGAATACCTGCGTGAGCCGAGCCGCTTCCAGAAGCTGGGCGGTAAAATTCCGAAAGGCGTTCTGATGGTGGGCCCGCCGGGTACCGGTAAAACGCTGCTGGCGAAAGCGATCGCCGGCGAAGCCAAGGTGCCGTTCTTTACCATTTCCGGTTCTGACTTCGTGGAAATGTTCGTCGGTGTCGGCGCGTCCCGCGTGCGCGACATGTTCGAACAGGCGAAAAAAGCGGCTCCCTGCATCATCTTTATCGATGAAATTGACGCCGTTGGCCGTCAGCGTGGCGCCGGCTTAGGCGGCGGTCACGATGAGCGTGAGCAGACTCTGAACCAGATGCTGGTTGAGATGGATGGTTTCGAAGGCAATGAAGGCATCATCGTTATTGCCGCGACCAACCGTCCCGACGTGCTTGACCCGGCGCTGCTGCGTCCAGGCCGTTTCGACCGTCAGGTTGTGGTTGGTCTGCCGGATGTGCGCGGCCGTGAGCAAATTCTGAAAGTACATATGCGTCGCGTTCCGCTGGCCACCGATATCGACGCGGCAATCATCGCGCGCGGTACGCCGGGCTTCTCCGGTGCTGACCTGGCTAACCTGGTCAACGAAGCGGCGCTGTTTGCCGCCCGTGGCAACAAACGCGTGGTCTCGATGGTTGAGTTCGAAAAAGCGAAAGACAAAATTATGATGGGTGCGGAACGTCGCTCCATGGTAATGACGGAAGCGCAGAAAGAATCGACTGCCTATCACGAAGCGGGCCACGCCATTATCGGCCGCCTGGTGCCGGAACACGATCCGGTGCATAAAGTGACAATCATTCCGCGCGGCCGTGCGCTGGGTGTGACCTTCTTCCTGCCGGAAGGCGATGCGATCAGCGCCAGCCGTCAGAAGCTGGAAAGCCAGATCTCCACGCTGTACGGTGGCCGCCTGGCGGAAGAGATTATTTACGGTTCGGAGCATGTCTCTACCGGCGCCTCAAACGACATCAAAGTTGCTACCAATCTGGCGCGCAACATGGTGACGCAGTGGGGCTTCTCAGAGAAGCTGGGGCCGTTGCTGTATGCGGAAGAAGAGGGTGAAGTGTTCCTCGGCCGTTCAGTGGCGAAAGCCAAGCATATGTCTGACGAAACGGCTCGCCTGATCGATCAGGAAGTGAAGCAGCTGATTGATACCAATTATCAGCGCGCTCGCCGCATCCTGAACGAGAACATGGATATCCTGCACGCGATGAAAGATGCGTTGATGAAGTATGAAACCATCGACGCGCCGCAAATCGACGACCTGATGGCGCGCCGCGAAGTGCGTCCGCCGGCAGGGTGGGAAGATCCTGGCGCCGGTTCCGGCAATTCGGACAATAACGGTTCGCCGAAGGCGCCGCGTCCGGTTGACGAACCGCGTACGCCAAACCCAGGCAACACCATGTCCGAGCAGTTTCATAAATAACTGTTAAAGACATCTGAAAACCCCGGCTGGTCCGGGGTTTTTTACATCCAAAATATGACTAAACGCAGAAAGGAAAAGCCAAGATGAAGCTGTACGCCCGGGATTCCCACCTGGATTTGTCACATCCCCATGTCATGGGCATTCTTAACGTCACACCTGACTCTTTTTCCGACGGCGGCCAGCATAACACCTTGGTCACGGCGCTGACCCACGCGAATGAGATGGTTAACGCTGGCGCCACTATTATCGATATCGGCGGCGAATCTACCCGTCCTGGCGCGGCGGAAGTGACGACTGACCAGGAGCTGGAGCGTGTGATCCCGGTCATCGAGGCGATTGCGCAGCGTTTTGAGGTGTGGATTTCAGTGGATACCTCTAAACCTGAAGTTATCAGGGAGTCCGCGCGAGTAGGCGCTCACATCATCAATGATATTCGCTCCCTGCAGCTGCCCGGCGCGCTTGAGGCGGCCGCGGAAACCGGTCTGCCGGTCTGCCTGATGCACATGCAGGGCGATCCGGGCACCATGCAGATGGCCCCACACTATGACAATCTGCTGCAAGAGATCGATGCTTTCTTCGTCCAGCACATTGCCCGTTGCGAAGCGGCGGGAATTAAAAAATCGCAGCTGCTACTCGACCCGGGCTTCGGATTCGGTAAGAATCTCAGCCACAACTATCAACTGTTGGCGCATCTGGCCGACTTTCATCATTTTGGTCTGCCGTTGCTGGTCGGTATGTCGCGTAAATCGATGATTGGGCAACTGCTGAACGTTGGGCCTGCTCAACGTCTTACCGGCAGCCTGGCTTGCGCGGTGATCGCGGCGATGCAGGGCGCGCAAATTATCCGCGTACACGATGTAAAAGAGACCGTAGAGGCGATGCGCGTCGTCGAAGCGACACGTTCAGCGAAGGAATAAACGCATGAGTAATCGTAAATATTTTGGCACCGACGGCATTCGCGGCAAAGTCGGCGATATGCCTATCACGCCTGACTTCGTACTTAAACTCGGCTGGGCGGCGGGTAAGGTACTGGCGCGTCACGGCTCTAAAAAAATCATTATCGGCAAGGATACGCGCATCTCTGGCTATATGCTGGAATCAGCGCTGGAAGCGGGTCTGGCTGCTGCCGGGCTTTCCGCTTCCTTTACCGGCCCGATGCCGACGCCGGCGGTCGCCTATCTGACGCGTACCTTCCGCGCGGAAGCCGGGATTGTTATCTCTGCCTCGCACAACCCGTTTGAAGATAACGGCATTAAATTCTTCTCCGCCGAAGGCACCAAGCTGCCGGACGAAGTGGAAGAGGCGATTGAGCTGGAGATGGAAAAACCGTTGACCTGCGTAGAGTCAGCGGAGTTGGGCCGCGCCAGCCGCATCGTTGATGCCGCCGGCCGCTATATTGAATTCTGCAAAGGCACTTTCCCCAGCGAGCTGAACCTTAACGGCCTGAAAATTGTCGTCGACTGCGCCAACGGCGCGACCTATCACATTGCGCCGAACGTCATGCGCGAGCTGGGCGCGAAAGTGATCTCCATCGGCGTGCAGCCGGACGGCATGAATATCAACAAAGAGTGCGGCGCCACTGACGTACGCGCTTTACAGCAGCGCGTGCTGGAAGAGAAGGCGGATGTCGGCCTGGCTTTCGACGGGGACGGCGACCGCGTAATGATGGTCGACCACCTCGGCAACAAAGTCGACGGCGACCAGATCCTTTATCTCATCGCGCGAGAAGGTCTGCGCCAGGGACAGCTGCGCGGCGGCGTCGTTGGTACGCTGATGAGCAATATGGGACTGGAGCTGGCGTTAAAACAGCTGGGCATTCCGTTTGCGCGCGCGAAAGTCGGCGACCGCTACGTGCTGGAAAAACTGCAGGAGAAGGGCTGGCGCCTGGGGGCGGAAAACTCCGGCCACGTTATTCTGCTGGACAAAACCACCACCGGCGACGGCATCGTGGCAGGTTTGCAAGTACTTACCGCTATGGCGCGCAATCACATGACGTTGCATGATCTCTGCAGCGGCATGAAGCTGCTGCCGCAGATTCTGGTGAACGTCCGCTTCAGCGGCGATACCGATCCGCTGGAAAATGCAGAAGTGAAAGCCGTAACCGCCGAAGTGGAAAAAGCGCTGGCGGGACGTGGGCGCGTACTGCTGCGTAAATCAGGCACTGAGCCGCTGATCCGCGTAATGGTGGAAGGCGAAGATGAAGCGCAGGTTAGCGCGCTGGCGCATCGTATTGCTGATGCGGTAAAAGCGGTATAGCTTTCGTCTGATCGCCTGAGGCCTTTATTGATGCGCGCCGCGCAGTGACGTTTACACGCGGCGCGCATGATAAATTTTCTGAATGGTGTTACGAGATGGGGCGACAAAATAGTGGTCGCTCACTAACGGAACCAGTTGTTTCGGCATAAAAAAACAGCGCTCTGACGTTTTTTTCTGCGATCGGCACGTGCGTTTGAAAATGCGCTTGCAGATGCCGACACCTTTGGTTAGTATTCACACCCGCTTCTGATGGGAGATGACAAGCATCCCCCGTTATTGGTTTGAAGCTTTTGATGTGCGGTGACCGCGCAAGGAAACAGGTTGATTATGTACGAAGCTCTGTTAGTCGTTTTTCTGTTAGTGGCAATTGGCCTTGTCGGTCTGATCATGCTGCAGCAGGGTAAAGGCGCTGATATGGGAGCCTCTTTTGGTGCAGGCGCTTCCGCGACGCTGTTTGGATCTGCTGGTTCTGGCAATTTCATGACCCGTATGACCGCAGTGCTGGCGACCCTGTTCTTCATTATCAGCTTGATTCTGGGTAACCTGAACACCAACAAGACAGCCAAAGGTAGCGAGTGGGAAAATCTGACTCAGCCGGCACAGTCTCAGCAGACTGCTCCAGCTAAACCGGCAGCGCCGGGCAGTGATATCCCGCAGTAAGCAGTAAGCAGTAAGTTTCAAGCTTTCGACGTGACTCAGGATAGGGTCGCAGTCTTAAAGTGCCGAGGTGGTGGAATTGGTAGACACGCTACCTTGAGGTGGTAGTGCCCGATTGGGCTTACGGGTTCAAGTCCCGTCCTCGGTACCAAATCTCAGTTTTACTTGCATTTTGTGCATGTTCGGCGTAATATTCGCCACGTTTTCGGACGCGGGGTGGAGCAGCCTGGTAGCTCGTCGGGCTCATAACCCGAAGGTCGTCGGTTCAAATCCGGCCCCCGCAACCACTTTCCCTTAGAGTTATTTTTCAAATATACTGTATGCATCTCCGGACGCATCTTCAGCTAATTTTGAAAAAAATTCTTTGGATGGTGTGCCGAGCCGCAGCTGCGGCATACAGGGTCCAGTCGCATTAAGCCCCGAATTTTCGGGGTTTTTTGTTATCAGGAATCGCAACACTGGGCTATATGCCCTTTTTTATGTCTTGGGGGTGGGCTTGTCCACATTAGAGCAGAAATTAACAGAGATGATTTCAGCACCGGTAGAAGCGCTTGGCTACGAACTGGTCGGTATCGAGTTCATTCGTGGTCGCACATCGACGTTGCGCATCTATATTGATAGTGAAGATGGCATCAATGTTGACGATTGTGCTGATGTCAGCCACCAGGTAAGCGCAGTCATGGATGTGGAAGATCCCATCACGGTCGCTTACAACCTTGAAGTTTCCTCGCCGGGTGTTGATCGCCCACTGTTTACCGCCGAGCATTATGAACGATTCGCAGGTGAGGAAGTGAGCCTGGTCCTGCGTATGGGCGTCCAGAACCGCCGCAAATGGCAGGGCATCATTAAAGCTGTCGAAGGTGAAATGATTACGCTGACCGTCGAGGGTAAAGATGAAGTGTTCGCGCTGAGCAATATTCAGAAAGCGAACCTGGTCCCCCACTTTTAAAAGTCCGGATTGAGGCTAACCAGGATGAATAAAGAAATCTTAGCTGTTGTAGAAGCCGTTTCTAATGAGAAAGCCCTGCCGCGCGAGAAAATCTTCGAGGCGCTGGAGAGCGCACTGGCCACTGCAACCAAGAAAAAATATGAGCAGGAAATCGACGTACGCGTCAGCATCGA
The DNA here is from genome assembly GCF_002953195.1 of Mixta gaviniae. Lineage (GTDB taxonomy): Bacteria > Pseudomonadota > Gammaproteobacteria > Enterobacterales > Enterobacteriaceae > Mixta > Mixta gaviniae. The sequence goes on from NZ_CP026377.1 coordinate 594,586, forward strand.
TCGCCGAAGCGGCGATTTCGATACGTTCCGTCGCTGGCAGATTGTCGAAGAAGTCACGCAGCCAACGCGCGAAATCACGCTCGAAGCGGCCCGCTACGAAGATGAAACCGTTAATCTCGGCGATTTTGTCGAAGATCAGATTGAATCCGTAAAATTCGACCGCATCACTACCCAGACCGCTAAACAGGTTATCGTGCAGAAAGTGCGTGAGGCCGAACGCGCGATGGTTGTCGATCAGTTCCGCGAGCAGGAAGGCGAGATCATCACCGGCGTGGTGAAAAAAGTTAACCGCGACAATATCACGCTTGACCTCGGCAACAATGCCGAAGCTGTCATCCTGCGTGAAGATATGTTGCCGCGCGAAAACTTCCGCCCAGGCGACCGTATCCGCGGCGTGCTGTATGCTGTACGTCCTGAAGCGCGCGGCGCTCAGCTGTTCGTTAGCCGTTCCAAACCGGAAATGCTGATCGAACTGTTCCGCATTGAAGTGCCGGAAATCGGCGAAGAAGTTATTGAGATCAAAGCCGCGGCCCGCGATCCGGGTTCACGCGCTAAAATTGCAGTGAAAACCAACGATAAGCGTATCGATCCAGTCGGCGCCTGCGTAGGCATGCGTGGCGCGCGCGTTCAGGCCGTTTCCAGCGAGCTGGGCGGTGAACGCATCGATATCGTACTGTGGGACGACAACCCGGCGCAGTTCGTGATTAACGCCATGGCGCCTGCCGATGTCGCCTCAATTGTGGTGGATGAAGATAATCACACCATGGATATCGCCGTAGAAGCCGGTAATCTGGCTCAGGCGATTGGCCGTAACGGCCAAAACGTACGTCTGGCTTCACAACTGAGCGGTTGGGAGCTGAACGTGATGACGGTCGATGATCTGCAGGCGAAACACCAGGCGGAAGCGCACGCCGCTATCGGTGTCTTCACCAAACACCTGGACATCGATGAAGAGTTCGCCACCGTGCTGGTCGAAGAAGGCTTCTCCTCCCTGGAAGAGTTGGCGTATGTGCCGATGAACGAGTTGCTGGAAATTGATGGCCTGGACGAAGAGACCGTAGAAGCACTGCGCGAACGTGCGAAAAATGCGTTGACCACCCTGGCGCTGGAGAAGGCTGAGAGCCTTGGCAACCGCGAACCTGCGGACGATCTGCTGAACCTTGACGGTGTGGATCGCGCTCTGGCCAATAAACTGGCGGCAAGAGGTGTTTGCACGCTGGAAGATCTGGCTGAGCAGGGTGTCGACGATCTGACAGATATCGAAGGCCTTGATGATGAGAAGGCCGGCGCTCTAATTATGGCGGCGCGTAATATCTGCTGGTTCGGCGATGACGCGTAATAACAGGAAGGAACAGCATGACAGATGTAACCGTAAAATCGCTGGCCGCAGAGATACAGACTTCGGTGGAACGCCTGGTACAGCAGTTCGCTGACGCAGGGATCCGTAAGTCTGAAAATGACTCTGTGACCCAGCAAGAAAAAGAAACCTTACTGACGCACCTGAATCGCGATAATGGCAGCCCGTCAGGCAAATTAACGCTGCAGCGTAAAACGCGCAGCACCTTGAATATTCCTGGCACCGGGGGTAAAAGTAAGTCGGTGCAAATCGAAGTCCGCAAAAAGCGCACCTATGTAAAAGAGGATGCTGAGGCTGAAAAAGCTAAGGCTGAAGCAGAAGCGCAGGCGCAGCGTGAAGCGGAAGAACAGGCTCGTCGTGAGGCGGAAGAGAAAGCCAGGCGCGAAGCAGCGGAAAAAGCGAAGCGTGAAGCCGAAGAGCAAGCCAAACGCGAGGCCGCGGAAAAGGCTAAGCGCGAAGCAGCGGAAAATGAGAAAGTGAGCAACCAACAAACCGACGATATGACCCGGGCCGGCCAGTCTGAAAAAGCCCGTCGCGAAGCTGAAGCCGCAGAGCTGAAGCGTAAAGCGGAAGAAGAAGCCCGCCGTAAGCTGGAAGAAGACGCGCGCCGCGTAGCGGAAGAAGCGCGTAAGCTTGCCGAGCAGAAAGCAGGCGACTGGGAAGAGAAGCCGACTGAAGAAGATGATGCTGACTACCACGTCACCACTTCTCAGCATGCCCGCCAGGCTGAAGATGAAAACGACCGTGAAGTTGAAGGCGGCCGTAGCCGCACTCGCACGGCGAAACCACCGCGTGCGCGTAGCAAAGGCAACAAGCATTCGGAAGCGAAAACCGATCGTGAAGAAGCCCGTGCGGCCATTCGCGGTGGCAAAGGCGGCAAGCATCGTAAAGGCAGCGCGCTGCAGCAGGGCTTCAACAAGCCGGCGCAGGCGGTTAACCGTGACGTCATCATTGGCGAAACCATTACCGTTGCGGAGCTGGCGAACAAGATGGCGGTTAAAGGCTCTCAGGTCATCAAAGCGATGATGAAGCTGGGCGCAATGGCCACCATCAACCAGGTTATCGATCAGGAAACTGCTCAGCTGGTCGCGGAAGAGATGGGACACAAAGTGATCCTGCGCCGCGAGAACGAGCTGGAAGAAGCGGTAATGAGCGATCGTGATACCGGTGCAGCCCATGAATCCCGTGCGCCAGTCGTGACCATTATGGGCCACGTTGACCACGGTAAAACCTCTCTGCTGGATTATATCCGCTCCACCAAAATCGCCTCTGGCGAAGCGGGCGGCATTACCCAGCACATCGGTGCCTATCACGTTGAAACCGATAACGGCATGATCACCTTCCTCGACACCCCGGGCCACGCCGCGTTTACCGCCATGCGTGCGCGCGGTGCGCAGGCGACAGATATCGTGGTGCTGGTTGTCGCGGCGGACGATGGCGTGATGCCGCAGACCGTCGAAGCGGTTCAGCATGCGAAAGCGGCTGGCGTACCGGTTGTGGTTGCGGTGAACAAAACCGATAAGCCAGAAGCGGATCCGGATCGCGTGAAAAACGAACTCACTCAGTACGGTATCATTCCGGAAGAGTGGGGCGGCGAGAACATGTTCGTTAACGTCTCTGCGAAAGCGGGCACCGGTATCGACGATCTGCTGAATGCGATTCTGCTGCAGGCGGAAGTCCTGGAGCTGTCTGCGGTGCGCGCCGGTATGGCGAGCGGCGTGGTGATTGAATCCTTCCTGGATAAAGGTCGTGGTCCGGTTGCGACCGTGCTGGTGCGTGAAGGCACGCTGCACAAAGGCGATATCGTACTGTGCGGCTTTGAATATGGCCGTGTGCGTGCGATGCGCGACGAAATGGGCCATGAAGTGACCGAAGCGGGTCCGTCAATTCCGGTTGAGATTCTGGGCCTTTCCGGCGTGCCGGCGGCTGGTGACGAAGCGACAGTTGTCCGTGACGAGAAAAAAGCGCGTGAAGTGGCGCTGTATCGTCAGGGCAAGTTCCGCGAAGTCAAACTGGCACGTCAGCAGAAATCGAAGCTGGAAAACATGTTCGCCAACATGAACGAAGGCGACGTGTCCGAGCTGAACATCGTGCTGAAAGCAGACGTACAGGGTTCAGTCGAAGCGATTGCCGACTCTCTGCTGAAGCTCTCTACCGACGAAGTGAAAGTGAAGATTGTCGGTTCCGGCGTCGGTGGTATCACCGAAACGGACGCGACGCTGGCTGCGGCATCCAATGCTATCATCCTGGGCTTTAACGTTCGTGCCGATGCCTCTGCGCGTCGCGTTATCGAAGCGGAAAGCCTGGACCTGCGCTACTACTCGGTCATCTATAATCTGATCGATGAAGTGAAGGCGGCGATGAGCGGTATGCTGGCGCCGGAATACAAACAGCAGATCATCGGCCTGGCCGAAGTGCGCGACGTATTCCGTTCGCCGAAGTTCGGTGCAATCGCTGGTTGTATGGTTACCGAAGGCGTAGTGAAACGTCACAACCCGATTCGCGTTCTGCGCGATAACGTGGTGATCTATGAAGGCGAGCTGGAATCCCTGCGTCGCTTCAAAGATGATGTCAACGAAGTGCGTAATGGCATGGAGTGTGGTATCGGCGTGAAGAACTACAACGACGTTCGCACCGGCGATATGATCGAAGTCTTCGAAGTGATCGAAATCCAGCGTACCATCGAATAACGATCGCATCGCAAGTGGCATTTGGGAAGCCTGGCGCTTCCCCTAACTGAGCCCCGCCCTGTCATGGTCGGGGCTCAGCCATTATCAGGAGAAAAAATTATGGCGAAAGAATTTGGTCGCCCGCAGCGCGTCGCACAGGAACTGCAAAAAGAGATCGCAATGATCATCCAGCGGGAAATTAAAGACCCGCGTGTGGGGATGATGGTGACCGTCTCTGGCGTGGAAGTTTCGCGCGATCTGGCCTATGCCAAAGTGTTTGTCACCTTTTTAAACGACGAAGATGCGGATTCCATTAAGTCCGGCATAAAAGCGCTGCAGGACGCATCAGGCTATATTCGTATGCTGCTCGGCAAAGCGATGCGTCTGCGCATCGTGCCTGAACTGACCTTCTTCTACGATAACTCGCTGGTCGAAGGGATGCGCATGTCCAACCTGGTGACTAACGTGGTAAAAAACGACGCTGAGCGTCGCGGACCAGCGGAAGAAGACGACAAGGAGGAGTAATGAGCCGTCCTCGTCGTCGCGGCCGCGATATCCATGGCGTGCTGCTATTGGATAAGCCGCAGGGATTGTCCTCCAATGACGCTTTGCAAAAAGTGAAGCGTATCTTCCGCGCTAACCGCGCGGGCCATACCGGCGCGCTGGATCCGCTGGCGACCGGCATGCTGCCCATCTGTCTGGGGGAAGCGACCAAATTCTCTCAGTATCTGCTGGATGCCGATAAGCGCTACCGCGTGATCGCCCGTCTTGGTGAACGTACCGATACTTCGGACGCGGATGGCCAGATCATCAGCGAGCGGCCTGTCGCCTTCGATCAGGCGCAGCTGGATGCCGCCCTGGAAAGCTTCCGCGGCGAAACGCAGCAGGTGCCTTCGATGTATTCGGCGCTGAAATACCAGGGCCGTCCGCTGTATGAATATGCGCGCCAGGGCGTTGACGTGCCGCGCGAAGCACGCGCGATCACCGTTTACGAGCTGCAGTTTATTCGCTGGCAGGGGAACGAGCTCGAGCTGGAAATTCACTGCTCTAAAGGCACCTATATTCGCACCATCATTGATGATCTTGGCGAGAAGCTGGGGTGCGGCGCACACGTTATTATGCTGCGTCGCGTGCAGGTTGCCCGCTATCCCATCGAAAAGATGGTCACGCTTGAGCAGCTCAACGCGCTGCAGGGCGAGCCGGGCGAGTTGAGCCCGGAAGCGCAGGCGCAGCTTGATGCTTTGCTGATGCCAATGGATAGCCCGGCGTCGGCTTATCCGGAAGTGAACCTGAGCGAAGCGGCCGCAGGCTACTTTAAACAGGGGCAGCCGGTACAGGCCGCCAGCACACCACGCGACGGCCTGGTGCGCGTCACGGAAGGGGAAGCGCGTAAGTTTATCGGCATGGCGGAAATCGCCGAAGATGGCCGGGTGGCGCCGCGCCGTTTAGTCGTAGAATATTCTGCCTGAGTCATTTGCACTCATCTCAGCCTGAGAGTAGAATAATGCGGCTTTACATGGGGTCGCTGAATTAGAGATTGGCACCCTGACATTCATCATTTAACTGGAGTTCATTATGTCTCTAAGTACCGAAGCTAAAGCAGAGATCGTTGCTAAATACGGTCGTGGCACTAACGACAGCGGCTCAACCGAAGTTCAGGTTGCTCTGCTGACTGCTCAGATTAACCACCTGCAGGGTCACTTCTCTGAGCATAAAAAAGACCACCACAGCCGCCGCGGTCTGCTGCGCATGGTTTCCCAGCGTCGTAAGCTGCTGGATTACCTGAAGCGTAAAGACGTTGCACGCTACACCAGCCTGATCGAAAGCCTGGGCCTGCGTCGCTAAGTCTCAACCTGCTGTTTTATGGCGCTCGCGCAGCAGAACAGCATGGTGCAAGTTTCGTAAAAAAGGGGGCCTCCGGGCCCCTTTTTTCAAGCAACCGGCAGCAATCCATAGCAAACTATTGTATTGTTGCAGTATGTGATCTTCACTTGCAGAGGTTCGCGCGGCTAATGAGAAACTTTACCCATGAGGGCGTAAGGATTGTCATTAGTCGCGAGGATGCAATGAAGGTTGAAAACCCACAGCAGGCCGTCTGGTTGGGCCTGCTTTGACGTAAAGGAAGTTATTTTGCTGAATCCGATTGTACGTAAATTCCAGTACGGTCAGCATACCGTGACGCTTGAGACCGGTATGATGGCGCGTCAGGCTACCGCGGCCGTTATGGTCAGCATGGATGATACTGCTGTATTTGTAACCGTTGTTGGTCAGAAAAAAGCGAAAGCCGGTCAGGACTTTTTCCCGCTGACCGTTAACTATCAGGAGCGTACCTACGCTGCCGGCCGTATCCCGGGAAGTTTCTTCCGTCGTGAAGGCCGTCCGAGCGAAGGCGAAACCCTGATCGCGCGTCTGATTGACCGCCCGGTTCGTCCGCTGTTCCCGGAAGGCTTCGTTAACGAAGTACAGGTTATTGCAACCGTCGTTTCCGTTAACCCGCAGGTTAACCCGGATATCGTGGCGATGATCGGCGCCTCTGCCGCGCTGAGCCTGTCCGGCATGCCGTTCAACGGCCCGATCGGTGCTGCGCGCGTAGGTTATATCAACGACCAGTATGTGCTGAACCCGACTTCCGATGAGATCAAACAGTCTCGTCTGGATCTGGTGGTCGCCGGTACCCAGGGCGCGGTGCTGATGGTGGAATCCGAAGCGGATATCCTGAGCGAAGAGCAGATGCTGGGCGCTGTGGTATTCGGCCACGAGCAGCAGCAGGTTGTGATCGAAAACATCAACGCGCTGGTCGCCGAAGCGGGCAAACCGCGTTGGGACTGGCAGCCTGAAGCAGTGAACGAAGCGCTGAACGCGCGTATCGCCGCGCTGGCCGAATCTCGCCTGAGCGACGCTTACCGCATCACTGAAAAACAGCAGCGCTATGCGCAGGTCGATCTGATCAAATCTGAAACCGTCGCGGCCCTGCTGGCGGAAGACGAATCGCTGGACGAAGGCGAGATCAGCGATATCCTGCACGCTATCGAGAAAAATGTCGTACGTAGCCGCGTTCTGAACGGCGAGCCGCGTATCGATGGCCGTGAGAAAGATATGATCCGCGGTCTGGACGTACGTACCGGCGTACTGCCGCGTACCCACGGCTCCGCGCTGTTCACCCGTGGCGAAACGCAGGCGCTGGTCGCTGCGACGCTGGGTACCGCACGTGATGCGCAGAACCTTGATGAACTGATGGGCGAGCGTACTGACAACTTCCTGTTCCACTATAACTTCCCTCCGTACTCCGTAGGCGAAACCGGTATGGTGGGTTCACCGAAGCGTCGTGAAATCGGTCACGGTCGTCTGGCGAAGCGCGGCGTTCTGGCCGTGATGCCGAAGCTCGACGAATTCCCGTACACCGTGCGTGTGGTTTCTGAAATCACGGAATCTAACGGTTCTTCTTCCATGGCTTCCGTCTGTGGCGCATCTCTGGCGCTGATGGATGCAGGCGTGCCGATCAAAGCGGCCGTAGCCGGCATCGCGATGGGTCTGGTGAAAGAAGGCGAGCGCTATGTCGTGCTGTCTGACATCCTGGGCGACGAAGATCACCTTGGCGACATGGACTTTAAAGTTGCCGGTAGCCGCGATGGTATCACTGCGCTGCAGATGGATATCAAAATCGAAGGCATCACCCGCGAAATCATGCAGGCGGCGCTGAATCAGGCTAAAGGTGCGCGTCTGCATATCCTGGGCGTGATGGAGCAGGCTATCAGCACCCCGCGTGGCGATATCTCTGAGTTCGCGCCGCGTATTCACACCATTAAGATCAATCCGGACAAAATTAAGGACGTGATTGGTAAAGGCGGTTCCGTGATCCGCGCGCTGACCGAAGAGACCGGCACCACCATCGAAATCGAAGATGACGGCACCGTGAAAATCGCAGCGACTGACGGCGACAAAGCGAAGCATGCTATTCGTCGTATCGAAGAGATCACCGCTGAGATCGAAGTGGGCCGCATCTACAATGGTAAAGTGACCCGTATCGTCGACTTCGGTGCCTTCGTGGCCATCGGCGGCGGTAAAGAAGGGCTGGTGCATATTTCTCAGATCGCTGATAAGCGCGTTGAGAAAGTGACCGACTACCTGCAGATGGGTCAGGAAGTGCCGGTTAAGGTGCTGGAAGTTGACCGTCAGGGCCGCGTACGTCTGAGCATCAAAGAAGCATCAGAACAGCAGCCGCAGGCCGAAACGGCAGCCGCTAACCCTGAAGCTGAGTAAACGCGCGTTCGACATTGAGCCCTCCTCGCAGAGAGGAGGGCTGTTTGGTTGCGAGGGCGGGAATCCTTGTGCATGGCAGGCGGATGACAGGATGTGCATCCCAATGTTGGTATTCGGGAGTGGGAAATGAAGCCTTTTTTGCGCTGGTGTTTCGTTGCGACAGCTATCACGCTGGCAGGATGCAGCAACTCAAATTGGCGTAAGAGCGATGTGCTGGCGGTTCCGCTACAGCCAACTCTGCAACAGGAAGTGATCCTGGCGCGCATGGAACAAATTCTTGCCAGTCGCGCACTGACCGATGATGAGCGTGCACAGCTATTATATGAACGCGGAGTGTTGTATGATAGCTTAGGTCTGAGGGCATTAGCGCGGAACGATTTTTCGCAAGCGCTGTCTATAAGACCAGATATGCCTGAAGTATTTAACTATTTAGGTATATACTTAACGCAGGCGGGCAACTTTGATGCCGCCTATGAAGCGTTCGATTCTGTACTTGAGCTTGATCCAACTTACAATTATGCGCATTTAAACCGTGGTATCGCCCTCTATTACGGCGGTCGATACAAGTTAGCGCAAGATGATCTGCTGGCGTTTTATCAAGACGATCCTAACGATCCGTTCCGCAGTCTGTGGCTTTATCTCGATGAACAGGAGATAGACGCTAAACAGGCCAGGGTGACGCTGAAACAGCGTTACGAGAAGGCGAATCGCGATCAATGGGGATGGAATATTGTCGAGTTCTACCTGGGCGACATCAGTGAAAAAACGCTGATGGAACGTCTCAAGGCGGACGCAACGGATAACACCTC